>JBKQVI010000163.1:0-54465 GCA_052139985.1 Terriglobia bacterium | reverse complement strand
ACCGCTTCCACGGATTGTACGGGGCACACCGTCAACGAGAAGTTGTTCTATCCCTTCGGCGAATCCTGGACCGGAGCCGCCCTGCCCAACCTCGGCGCCCACCAGACGTTTGGCAAATTGCCCGATTACGCCCCCGAAACTGATGAGTATAACACTGCCAATCGCCACTACTCTCCCAGCGGGCGGTGGATGAGTCCCGACCCGGGCGGCCTAAAAGCCGTGCTGACGGATAACCCCCAGACCTGGAATATGTACGCCTACGCCGGGAACAATCCCAGCAGCTTCCGCGATCCCTTTGGAACCGACCCGAAAGGACCTGGCTGCAAAATGACCTGCATGGCGGCGATGGGCGGGCTCGGTCTAGCCGCAATCGTTGCAAGCGATGGATTGGCAGCGCCCGCTGTGGCAGGCGCTATGGAAGCTGCGGAAGCCGCAGAGGCGGCGGCAGAGGCTGCGAGTTTGGCGAGGGCTATTGGGCTCGGTGTTGGCGCGGGGATCGCTGCAAGCCAAGGGGGGGATGCTTCACCGCAAGGAGACTATGGGAGCAATCCCTGGTGTGATGCCCAGTACGAGGCGGATCTTCAGGTTTGTCGAGCCGCAAAGAGCGCCGCATGCTATGCGCAGGCCTTACAAAGAAAGATAGCGTGCGAACAGAACAACCCGCTCCCGCCCCTCACATTTTAGTTAGCCGATGTGGTGAGATAGGAGGGTTGCCAGTGCAAGTTGACAGTCTCGGTGAGATCATTGCTCGCAGGAGCCTCACACGCGATAGCGAAGATGGCTGTGTACGAGAGGTTGAGGTCTTAGTCGGAAAGCCCCAGGGGTCGCCAGGAGCCGATGACTGGTACTGTCCCTTCCAGATCACCGGTCTGGGCAGTGACGGCATTAGATTCGTAGTGGGTGTCGATTCAATACAGGCAGTCCAGCTGGCGTTCAGGTACATTGGGACATTGCTCGCTCGAGTGCAAGGGCTGAAATGGTTGGGACGAGACGTGCTAGGGTTTCCGCTGAGCGCGTCCGAATGACGCCACCTCGTAGGCGACGGTCTTCTCCTACAACTGGAGTGCCGGGACAAGCTGGGCGCCTGGTTTTTGCACCTACTCGTGTGACGACGGGATCCCAGAAGCGACTCCTATACCTGCTGGAAATCAGTGCCAGCCCTATTTTTACCGAAACTGGAGGGGCCAGTAGTCCCATGGATAAAACCGGCTGGCGGTTACTCAAAGAGGAGGAGTGGTGTCGGTTCTACGCGTCATCCGCATATCCCCGAATCTACGAGTCGAAGTTTGCCACGGGCGAAGCAAGAATATCTCTTTCTGATCTGCAGTCACGGTGGCAGGACTGGAACGAGGGCGACCGGGTCCAGTTTGCCCGCGCATATGGAAGCAAACGCGCGCTCAGCGCCGAAGACGAGCAAATCCTAGGCTTTCTGATGCAGCAAAGTGGCGAAATGATCTCGACCTCAATTGCGATATTGGTGGCGAAGCTCTTTGATAAAAAACGAGCGGCACGTTTTCTAGTGAACTGCCTCAGGGCGTTTCGAGCGACCCGTGCAAACTTCCTAGCGGCACTGGCTGACTTGGCCGCACCGGAGACCGCGCTTGATCTGTCCTTGGTCTTCCAAGAGTGCAGCCACAATGTCGCAGAAAACGCTCAGGACTACGACTCCGCTGTCGACTTACTTTATTGCTCGGATGCCCTCTTTAGGATAACTGCGGAGGCGAAATACCCCGACGTAATCGCCTCCTATCTGCATCACCCAAGCAACCGAGTGCGCGGCGTTGCGGAAATGATTATGCGCCGCCCAGCTCCCCGCAGGTAGCGCGGACCTGTTTTTTAGGTCCGCAGTTCGTCCCCATGGTCCTGTCCCAAAGCCGCGGACCTTGGAGTGCAGGTCCGCGCTACTCGCTTTCAACTGCATCTTGAGAGGCGAATATGGGATTTCTGAGAAAACCGGAAAACCGGGAAAACCGGGGAGGAAAACCGGGGACAGGCACCGTGTTTCCTTGGTTTCAACTGTTGTTTTTCGCCATAGTCGGCAACCGCAGGCTGGCGCAGGCTTTGGGAAACCGTGGGAAACCGGGACAGGCACCTGGTTTTCCGGTATTGTTTCCCCCATGGTGCGATTACGCCCCACGAGCCGCAACCATGACCATCACTCTGGGTCGCTGAAAACCAGTTTAACGTGGTGCCTGTCCCTGGTTTTCTTGTCCCTGGTTTTCTGTCTACCGTGACCGATCCCAAGGGCGGGGTTACGACTTACACCTATAACAGCGCCAATGAGATGGTCACCATCACCGATGCGCGCGGCATCACTTACCTCACCAACCACCGGGTACCGCGGAGGTCGGGTTGGGGTAGCGATGAGGTGCGCGCATTTTGCGCTCCTCAGCGGTTCTTCCATTCGCTATTTTCCCCTCGTTCCATCTTCTCAAATCCGCGCGCAGGAATCGCCAGGGACGCAGGCACGACAGCGCAGAGATTATAGACCTCGTGCCCACGGCGGCAAGCGGAATTTCCAATAAATCAATTCCAGATGAAGAACCGCGGAGGAGCGCTGAACAACGCGCACCTCCACGCTACGTAACCTCCGGGCTACCCGCTGTCCTAATTTGAGCGTGACGCCGCCATCTTGGCGGCTCCTGTGCCGGCTGGAAGCCGGCGCTACGGCTCGAATTAGGACAGCACCCCTGCCCAAATCCGAGGCGAAAGGCTATTTGCGATTTGCAGCGGGTAGCGAGTAGCGCACAGGGACGCGTATTTTGGTAGTGGAGTCATCTGGAAGTGGCACGGGCGTCCCGCCCGTGAACGGTCACGGCCAAGATGGCCGTGCCACAGCAAATGACACCACTACCCGTATTTTGCGTTCCTCAGGATGTGCCAGGGCAAGCCTGGCTGATCTGGAAACCGGGGACAGGGACCCGTTTTCGGGTATTGTTTCCCCCATGGTGCGATTACGCCCCACGAGCCGCAACTATGACCATCACTCTAGGTTGCGGAAAACCAGGTTAACCTGTCCCCGGTTTTCGGAGGAAGCCAAAGTACGTCCACCTCCGCATTACCCGCTGTGCCGAGCATGTTCGAGAGCTTGGAGGTGAAAGTCTTCTACCCAACCGGGTGGACGTGAAGGGTTAGCGAAGCGCAAGGGCGTCGCTGCCAGGCGGGGTCGGAAGGAAGCGCGGAGCAAACGTGCGAGCCGATGGACAAAAACCGAAGAGGAGGCGTGAGCGTCGGGCGAGCGGGTAACCGCTCCCCCTATCCCGATCTTTCGGCGCGGCTTTGTCCAAAAGAGCCGCGGACCTAAACTGCAGGTCCGCGCTACGAACTTCCACAACAACCGGCGTAACCTGTTTGAGGGCGTACAGCTTGCCCAGCCGAGGCGTGGAGCAGCGCTACTTCGCTTAGTTTTGAGCGGTCGCTACGGTTTTGGGCGCCGGCGCATAGACGCGCAAGTGGGGAATCACGGGGGTTACCCCGAAGGGCAGCTTCTCCGTGGCATCGACGAGCGGCACCGCCTTCCGGGTGGTGAAAGCAATGGTTCCATCCCAGGGATTGACCTGGATCCGCGATCCCAGGGGCAGCGCGGCGATCTGCTGCACGTTCCTGGGGGTAAACGCGGGACCGTTGCTGAGCAAGGCTTCCATGCGGATCGTTTTATTATTGCCCTCGGTCAGCCCATTGCCCAGGTGATTCCCAAAGAGGTGGGGAACGTGCGGGGAGGCGGTCCCGGCCGCCCGCAGAAACAAGCCGGCTTGGTCGAGCTTATCTTGATAAGGGGAATTTTTGAGGAACTCAAATCCCTTGGCATCGGCGGCGGCTTCATCCGCGGGACTGCGGGCCATATCCAACGTGTCGAGCAATCGATCGTCGGCGATCTGCATGCGGTCGGTGAAAGCAAACTTGGGATCGGGCTTATGCCCCAGCGCGATGTGCCCGAGTTCGTGCGAAACCACCATCGCCAGGCTGGACTCGTCGGGCAAGACATCGATGAGGCCCCGGCTGAGGACAATCGTATAGGCCAGGCTGAAGGATTCCAAGGTGGTCGTCAACATGACCCGGCAGTGGACCGGCGGCAGGTTTTCCAGATGGTTGGTTACCACCAGGTTGTTCACCACGGTCTCCAGCACTTTGTCGACGGGCCCGGGCGGAGCAATAAGCCGCGCCTTTTCCAGCCGGTCGAGCACATTGTGTTCAGCGTCCAGGGTCCACTGCCGCTTGCTCTCCACGGGGGAGAGGTCCGCCCCCTCTGCACTGCCGTCGGGAACCGGCGCGTGGTCGTCGGCCAGGATGTTGGTCCACTCCTCCATCTGACGCTGGGGGTTGACGTCGTAACCCCAAAACCGCGTCTGCGATTTGTAACGGAGAGCCGCGCCGCGGTCGGTTTCCTGGCTGTAAACGTAGACGGGAACCCACACTCCGGGCTGAAGATTCTCTCGCCAGCAATCAAAGTGGACATAAAAATTCCCCTGCGGGGGATTGATCCGCGTGCCGTTCAAGCGAACGATCGCGTAGTCGTGGTCCTCCACCCAGATCCGTCCGCGGAAGGCCCCGAGGGTTTTGGGATCGCGAGGGAAGACATCGACGACCAGGCAGCGAAGATCCCCCAGGTATTCCCAGCGGACCGGGTCGAAAGCGTAGTGCTCCCGGTCAAAGTTATCCTCATCCACCACCAGAGGTTCTACCCCGAATTGGTCCAATTCGAGGTGCGGCTTGAGCATCTTGGGGGCGCGACGCAACCACCCGGGGTGAGTATCGGGCAAGAAGGGTGTTTCCTGCACCTTATCGCCGATCTTCTCGCTGAACTTCAACCGGCCCAAAAAATAGTCATCGTTCGTGGCGACGTCGCCGAGTTCAGCGTCCGGCTTGTAGTACTGAAGATAAGTCTCGACGCGCGGTGAGAAATCGTGCATTTTCGTGCGGATTTGCTTCTCATTCGCGACGATGCGATCGGCGATGGCGGCCATCTGCGCAGGTTCCGCCGGCGTATCTGCCTTGCGGGGCTTTGACCGGTCACGCCCGGCCAGGGGCAAAAGCATCGGCGCGCCAAAGATCAGAACGGCCAGGAACCCGAGGCGTCTTCCGTGGCAAAGGTTGGTCATTTCATATCCTCCGATAAAGTTATGGGGGCGGCCAGCGGGGAAAGGATCGGCCTCCCAGTCGCCCGTCACCGCCTGCCAGGAGTCGATGGCCATAATCCGGGGGTACGGAGGCAACCGCCACGGCTACGATATGACAATGCCCAAATGCCGTCTATAGTACAGCGGTACTAACCACAAGCATATGATTTCTTTGTGATATACTACCCATTGGGGCTGTATTGCATATATACCCCATGAGTGGTAATGGGCCCGACACGGAAACCCCGGGAAAACGCCGGGGAAACCCGCGGACAGGCACGGTGTTTTCCGGTATGGTGTCGGGCCATGGCTCGATGACCCCGGGTAGTTGTCGTGATAGTTGCCTCGTCCAGTGTGGAATTGTGGCAACGGGAGCGCCCCCAAAAGTACCCAGGGCCGGGACTGCACTGAGCGTGGCTACCGGCGCTTCCCCGTTCCTTCTCCAAAGGTCCGCGGCTTTGGGGGCCGTTTGGGAGAAAGACCGTGGACCTGCCAAACAGGTCCGCGCTACTCCGCTTCACGACTCACCGCCGCGTCGCAATTCCGCATATAATGATGTGTTCGAAGTTTATTCAGTCCGATCAATCGATGGCTAGCCACTAACCACTGGCCACTGCTCTTAAAAGGAGACGCATTCATGTTTAAGCTTGTGTTGTTGCGGCACGGAGAGAGTGTTTGGAACAAGGAAAACCTTTTTACCGGCTGGACCGACGTTGGGCTCAGCGAGAAAGGCCTTCAGGAAGCTGCCGAGGGAGGCCGCCAGCTTCGCAAAGACGGCTTCGTCTTCGACGTGGCCTATACTTCGGTGCTGAAGCGCGCCATCAAGACCTTATGGCTGGCGCTGGAAGAAATGGACCAGATGTATATCCCCATCCACAACACCTGGCGATTGAATGAACGCCACTACGGCTCGCTGCAAGGTTTGAATAAGGCGCAAACCACGGAGAAGTACGGTGAGGCGCAGGTGAAAATCTGGCGGCGCAGTTACGACGTCCCGCCTCCGGCGCTATTGCCCGATGACGATCGCTACCCGGGCAAGGACCCCCGTTATGCGGGCCTGAGCTCTGCGGAACTGCCTCTGACCGAGTGCCTCAAAGACACGGTAGCGCGCACGCTGCCGTACTGGCACGAAACCATTGCGCCTGTGGTGCGTTCAGGCAAGCGGGTCATTATTGCCGCTCACGGCAATAGCCTGCGCGGACTGGTGAAGTATCTGGATAACGTGTCCGAAACGGACATTGTGGGCTTGAATATTCCCACGGGAATCCCGCTGGTTTACGAGCTGGACGGCGATCTGAAACCCCTACGCCACTATTATCTGGGTGATCCCGAAGCTGTCGCGCGCGCTGCACAGGCCGTCGCCGATCAGGCGAAGCGGAAGAGCTGATGGAGCCGTGAACCAAGCGCGCAGCGCAATCCGCCTGCGACTCACAGCGTACAGCCAACTGCCATCGACGTAGCGTAGCGGGACCGGGGATGGGATCTCGCTACGCTTGCTGTGGTGAATTCCGAATTCTGGATTCCGAATTCCGGAAGGCAAATTCTAGATACCGGAAGGCAAATTCTAGATACCGGAAGGCAAATTCCAGATAGAGGAGAACTGGAATTTGAAGCAGCAGACGGGAAGCATCTCGAAGCAGCTTGGCGGTTGGAATCAATTCATCTTGACGCGTTTGGCGCTGCTGGGGACGTTCAGCTCGAAGGTGGAGCCCGCCAGCACGCGATTCACTTTCACTCCTGAGTAATGTGCCACGAGGTAATCGCCGCCGCTCTGGAAGAATTTTTGCTGCGCGGGCAGCCATGATTCTTCATTGACCCAGAGTTGAATCTTGGTAATCTGTGCGGTTGCGTTCCCCTTGCGAGGCACGAGTTCCAGCAACGCGGTCTCGTCGCCTTCCAAATCTTCTTCCTTGACGTATGTCACATTGTAGGTTTTCTTCAGGTCGTTGGCATCCGTTCCGAAACCCAGAAGCAGGAATTGTTGCACCAGATCGCTCTTTTCTTCGAGATTGTACTCCTGAATCTGGTTGATCTTGGGGAAGTAGATTTCGCCTTTGTTCTTCTTGAAGAGAAGGACCTTAGCTTCGGGCTTTTGGATGTCGATGCGAATCTCCGTCGTCTTTCCACGGTGAAAGAACATCTGGCCGGACTCGGTTGATTTGTCGTCCACCAGCACCGTGACTTTTGTGTAGTCCAGATTGGCGGAGACGGTTTTCACGCGTTTCGACGCCTCGTTCATATCGGAAAGAATCTCCGTCAGATCCGTCGGGTGTTTGCCCTTGCGGGCACTGGCGGACGGGGCTAGCGCCAAGGCTAGGGTGCCGGACAGCAGCAAGCGCATCCCGGTGTTGAGAGAGTCTCGCATAAGGTTGCAAACCTGTACCCCCCGATTCGGGGTCTGAAGCAAATACCCGGCAACGGCGGAGTTATTCCTCCACCACCACAGTATAACCCAAGACGACTTGGTGGCGGTCGCGCACGGCATCGATGGATTTTACGGTGAAGGCCTTTTGGAGGTGTTCCTTGAGAATGATGGGGACGGCGTCCTCAGGTTTCTGGGCAAGGGAATCGACCAACCGGGCATCCAGCAGGTAACGCACATCCCTGTTCACGCGGCCCATTTCGACGATGCCCTGCTGATGGCGCAAGTCCGTCAATTGCAAAGTGGGACGATCGTTGAACCAGGCGCGCGGGGACAGGAAGATGAAGGCAAGGATGACCAGAACAATGATGTCGTACTGCCAACTGCCGCGTTCGTAAGCCCAGAAAATGCTGCGCGTGACCACGAGCTTGATTCCCGATCCGGCCTTGCTCAGAGCGGACCTGTCCTCCCGGGACGGGGCGTGCGCGTGTTCGTGTATATCCGTAATTGGGGCCATAGGTCGCAAACTGGAAAAATAGCTAGAAACGCGGCAAGAATCAATCGGAAACAATACGGCCGTCCTTCATGCGAATGGTGCGGTCCGCGACGCCGGCGGCTTCGGGGTTATGCGTGATCATCAAGATGGTCTGCCGAAAGGTCCGATTGAGTTCGCGCAGCATGTCGAGCACCGCCTGGGAATTCTCCGTGTCCAGGTTGCCCGTGGGTTCGTCGGCCAGCAGAATCTTGGGTTCGCATATCACGGCGCGCGCAATCGCCACGCGTTGTTGCTCGCCACCGGAAAGCGCATAGGGACGGTGATTCAGTTTCCCCTCGATTCCCAACAAGCGGGTGACCGTCTCAAAACGATGAGGGTTGAATCCGTTGCCCTGGATGTGCTGGGCAATGGCAATGTTGTCACGCGCCGAAAGCGTAGGCAAGAGGTTGAAGCGCTGAAAAACAAACCCAATCTTATGCCGGCGGAAGCGCGTACGGTCGGAGTCGGACATCAGGCGAAAGTCGTTGCCATCCACGCACACTTGACCGTCCGTCGGGCCGGTGAGACCGCCCAAAACATGCAGAAGGGTGGACTTGCCGCATCCCGAGGGTCCCACCACCGCCACGAACTCGCCTTCCTGGACGACCAAGTCCACGCCCCGCAACGCCGGCACATCGACTTTGCCGAGGCGATATACCTTCGTCAGGGCCTTGGTAGAGATAATGGGTTCCACGTGATCCTTACGTTGTCCCTCAACGGGCTGCGGCGCAAAGTGAATGACCGGAAGCTAGCGGTCCATAGGGACTACAAACGCAGACGTTCCTCAGACGGGACGGGTTACTCGTACGCGAGTGCGTCCACAGGGTCAAGTCTGGCGGCCCTTAGCGCAGGGTAGAAAGCTCCCACTAAACTACCGAGCAGCGCCAGACAGGCAGCGTAGAGTCTCCAGTCCCAAGTAAGTTGGACGGGCAGCGTGGGGAAGAGTCCAATGAGTACTTTGCGCATTATGAACGAACCGACATACCCAGCAATAATGCCAAATGCCGTCAGCAGCGCTGCTTCTCTCAGAATGACGGAAATGATATACGTTTTCGATGCCCCGAGCGACTTCAAAATGCCGATCTCCCGGGTGCGTTCGGTAATGGTGGTGTACATGGAAAGAAAAATGACCAAAAAGCCAATTCCCACTGCAATTCCAATCATGGCCGTAATGAAGTAGTTGAGTGCAGGGAGATTATTAGACGTCATCAATGCCATGTACTCTTTGATCGGCATGATCGAGTAATTCGGCAATAATGTCCGAATGGCCTCGGTGGTCTGTTGAGTGAAAGCGGGATCGGTGCACTTGACAAAGAACATTGACGCTTTATCCTGCGCGCCCAGCATATCCTGTGCGGTGGCCAGCGGAATGAACATGCGGGCGCCTTTGCCGTGTTCTACGATTCCGGCGATGCGGAAATCATGATTCAGCAGATTCAGCGTTTGTCCCACTTTGGAGCGATGGGACCTGGCATAAACATCGTCCACGAGGATGTCGTAGGGCGCCTGGAAGGGGCCGCCTTGATGATAAACGAAGCCCCCGGAAACGCGATCGAAGCTGGCCAAGTCAATACCGTAGATAATGCTCAGCGACTGCACGGAGTTGACGAGAAAAAGGGTGGGCGCCACCGCCAACACGCGGGGTAATTCCCGCAGACGGTCGCCGATCTTGATGGGCATGGGGGCTTGCGACATGCCGATAATGAACGAAGAACCGGGCGGTTGCACGAGGATGTCGGCGCCGACGCCCTCCACCCGTTTGGCGTTATCGTTTACCATTCCATGGCAAAGGCCCACGACCAGAATGACCATGGCCACTTCAATCGCCACAGCCAGGGCGCTCACAATGGTGCGGATGGGCCGGTGCATAATATTGGAAATGATCAATTTATTGATCATGTGGGTGTTCCTCTTGCTTGGCCGCGCTTAAATCTATCACTTCCGCTCCCTCGGGTTTTTGCAATACGAATTTCTCCGGCGGAATTGACTGATTAAACGTAGCCTTTTCCATGGTGATGGTGACCTCGTAGTCATCTTCCGGCCGGCTCAATTCGATATGGGTGGGATAGTGGATGCCGCTGAAATCCTGGTAGTTGGAATACAGTACGTCTTCAGTACAAGTGCCATCCGGCTCGTAGAATTGAACCCTCACCACCTCCAGGTCGGTGCGGTCAAACCAGACCTTGCGCCGCAGTATCACGTCCCGCTTCGATTGAGGTTCAATGATGCTAACGACGTAAAAGCGCTTGGTGGGCTGACTGCGGGGAGTGAGCTTTTCCCGATATGTCGTTTCGCGATCCGCGTCAATGGGGGGAACAATCAGCGCCTGTAAAATGTGCTGAGGCCGAAGGTTCTCCAGCGCGTTCTTAGCAGGATGTTGGAGCGTGGTCTTGCCAACGATGAACTTCCCCTTGATGGGAATGGACAACCGGAATTCCTCGCCATTTGAGACCATGTCAAAAATGGTCGTCCGTACCACCGGCGCCAAGCCCTGCATGCGGATGGTGGAGGGCCTTTGCAATATCAGGGCGCCCTTGACGTCGTGGTATTCCTTGATGACTCCCGAATAAACCGACCCCGCCGTGGGCTCCAAGTCAACCGTGGCAGTCATGGTGTGGATGGCATCGCTCCAAGCGTCGATCTTGGCCACCAGCTCGGCAAGACTCGCATCGCGCGCCGGCATGGTTTGACCTGGAGCGCGGACATGAGTTACCTTCCGCACCAGACATCCTGGCGTGGCCAGAAGGAGGGCAGCAAGAACTAATCCGAAGAATACTTTGGCCTTCTCGATAAGTGCGATTCGCAAGATTTCAGCCTCAAATCTAACAGACGGCGCAGAATGTGTCAATCCAGTCTGGTTCACAGTTAACTCCCTTAGTCCGTATGCATTTGCACATGGCTCCCGACGTATCGATAGCTACCAGCCGGGGCGGGCGCAGGGAACCCGAATTACACACTCTGTATTTTTGATGCGGTAGGAGTCTCGAATGGAGCTTGCTTTGTTCAGCACAAAACCGTGAGGGGCGGAAGACTTCGGCTCGGCGGCACTCTGGTTCGGAGCAATTTTTAAGCGGCCCAAAAATAAAATGAGGGGGAAGCTCTCTCCCCCCTCCAAGCGTCGGGTCTTGGGTCTAAACTCCGAGCCGTCGCTGGCTACCCTCTAGGTTTGTCCGACGTCGGCTCGTTCACTTGATAGAGCAAGCAGACTTCCAATCAATTCTCAATTTCCGTTCTGCCAATAACGGCGTTAACTTATTAAGATTCAGTAATTTGTAACGCAACGCTCCTGTCGGCCCCTGGGCCTGGTTTCATGGATCGTCAATTTCTTCTATATTTGAAATACCAAATACAGAATTCCGCGAAGCGACGCGGCCAATTTGTACCTTGCTGTTAATTGTCCATAGACTAAACTTGTTGACGAACGCGTCCGTGGGCGTGCTATCCTCAGTCACGAATTTCTTGCTGGCGCCCGGGGCAAGCGTTTCTCGGCGAGCTTTGCGGATACTCCGTAGTCGAAGCTGGCTGGGTGAAAGTGCCAGCGCGTTTTCGGCCGGGCACGAACCGGCGCTCGCAACGGCACTTCCCGAGTCTCGATATGATTGATATTCATTCCCATCCGTTACCCGAGGTTGACGATGGCGCACGGTCCTTCGAGGTGGCGGTGGAGATGTGCCAAATGGCGGCGGAAGATGGTACGACGCATTTGGTGGCGACGCCGCACAGCAATTACAGCTACACTTTCGACCCTGACTTGAATCGGCAATTGGCTGCCGAGCTGCAAGCGAGGGTTGGCGAGAACCCCAAGCTTCTGCTGGGCTGCGATTTTCACCTCTCTTACGACAACATCCAAATCTGCGTGCAGAATTCGAAAGACTTCACCATCAATCACACGCCTTACCTGCTGGTGGAGCTTCCGGACCAGTTCATTCCCGAGCACCTCAGCCGCGTTTATTACGACATTCAAGTCGCGGGCCTCCACCCGATCATTACTCACCCGGAGCGTAATCTCCTGCTCCAGCGCAAGCCGGAACTTCTGGCGCAATGGGTTTCAATGGGATGTCTGGTGCAGGTGACGGCGCAGTCGTACACAGGCGGATTCGGACCCAAGGCCCGAAGATATGCTGAAATGTTGCTTGATGCGGGCTCGATCCACTTTTTTGCCAGCGATGCGCACGATACCAAAAGGCGCCCCCCGCTTCTCTCGCCTTGCTACCGCAAGGTGGCAGACGCGAAGGGCGAGGAAATCGCGGACTTGCTGTTGAACAAAAATCCGGAAGCCATCATCAACGGACAACCGTTGCCCCCGCAACCGGACTGGGCCGAGGACCAGTCCGACGGCAAGAAGCGCAGTTGGTTCTCGTTCCTGTGGCGCCACTAGCGCCCCACCTTTCCCAACTCGTGGTGCGAAGTCGCCGCTAGACTTGCTCCGGCACAGTGTAAGGAGCACGGTAGCCGCGGTCGCCGTCGCGCAGTAAATTGTCGGCTTCGGAATCGCCGATGACTTGTTGGGTTTCGGGATTGAAATTCAGTGTCCGGCCCAGGCGATAGGAAGCGTTGGCAAGCTGCATCAGCCCCATGGAAATGTAGGCTTCCTCGATGGGCGCATTCAGGTTTTCCCTCTTTCGGCTCACCACACAGTCGATGAAGTTGGCGAAGTGGGCGAGTTCCGCCCCGGCATGAACCGCCGGTTGGGGTTCTTGATCGTTGCCGAGCCAGACCTTATAGGTGTCGGCATCCTCATCGCCGGTTGAGAGATAGCCCTTGGAGCCGTAGAAGATATCGCCAATGGTGTTGTGGCGGCCAGACATGGGGCCGAGCGCCGGGCCTCCGGGCTTGCGCTTGGGCTCAGGAGTTCCCAATTCCGGGGTACCAATTTCGGCTTCATGATTAGCGATCCAGTGCCGGGTTTCAAAGGTCAACATTTTCCGCTTGCCGTCCGGCAGGTCGAACTGAAACGCGCAGCTCAGGTCGTTGGGAGTTTCCTGGTCGTCATCGAACATAAAGTGGCCGCCCATGGCGCTTACTTTGTTGGGAAATTCCACGCCCAGCCCCCACCGCGCCACGTCCATCTGATGCGTGCCTTGATTTCCCATGTCGCCGTTTCCGTAAGCCCAGAACCAGTGCCAGTTGTAGTGAAAGCGATTGCGCGTGAAATCGTGCAGGGGCGCCGGACCCGTCCAGAGATCGTAATTCACACCCGCTGGAACCGGCTCCACGGGGGTATGGCCGATGGTGTTGCGCCACTTGTAACAAAGGCCGCGAGCCATATAGATGTCGCCGATCAGACCGTCGTGGATCTTCTGTATCCCCTCGCGCACCGCCGTGGCGGAACGGATTTGCGTGCCATGCTGGACGGCGCGCCCGTACTTTTGGGCTGCCGCCACGAACTGCTTGCCTTCCCACAGATTGTGCGAGCAGGGCTTCTCCACATAAACGTCCTTGCCCGCCTGGCAGGCCCAGATTCCCATCAAGGTGTGCCAGTGGTTTGGCGTGGCAATCGAAATGGCATCGATCGACTTGTCCTCCAGAAGCTTGCGGATATCGACGAACGTCGCGGGCTTCGGAACGCCTGCCTTTTCCATGTATGCCACACGCTTCGCCATGACATTTTCGTCGATGTCGCACACGGCGGCGATCTGCACGTTCTTCAGCTTGGCATAGTTTTCGAAGTGATCCATGCCTCGGCCATGCACGCCGCATATCGCCACCCGCACGCGATCGTTCGCTCCGAATACCCTTTCCGGGTCGGTTATGAAAGCCACGTTGCTCGCGGCTGCCAATCCTGCCGCGCCGGTCACACCGCCTTTTAGGAAGCTCCTGCGGCTTAATTGCAAATCGTTCGACATATATGAAATTCTCCCCTCCTGAGGACTTGCCCTGAGAGCTAATTAACGTTCGTGTGCTGCATATTCCTGATAGGCGTCGGCGACCTTGGCTTGCTTATAGTCGCTGTGGTGAATGAAAACGCGATAACGAAATTTCAAGTCCTTGCCTTGTTCTACGGTCCAGCTCCCGTCCCGCTGCGGGTCCTTGTAGAACTCTCGCAAGCCGAAAGGGTTCGCGGCGAGCAGGCCATAACCGCGCGCGTGCCAGTAGGTGGGATGGCGAAAGCTGCGCGGACTGTCGAACACCGCGACGCCCAGTTCTTCTCCATCGATCATACCGTCATAATCGACCCAATCCGCCCGCTTGCCCCAGATTGCCTTCTCCCCCTCCGCGCCCGCCGAGTTTACCATATGACCGGGAGGTGAGTTCAGCTCTTTGGCCAAGCGGAGCCCGAAGGTTCCTTCCTTGGTGTCACCGATCGTCAGGTCCGAACCATGATTGGCCACCAGCGTGATCTCGCAATCAATCCACCGGGTGTCGGCGTCGCCTCCAAAGACAAAGGATTGGATCTCGTCCGCAATAACTCTGCCGCGAGGCCCTGCCAGTTCGAAAGTGGCTCGCAGTACGCCGGAATCGGCGCCGCCGCGAAGCTCTTCCAGCTTGCGCAGTGTCGCGCGCCCAAAGACCGAGTCATCGCTGTATTTTGGAAACGCGGCCTCGCCCCAGAAGTCGATGCCGTCGATATTTCCGTGGCCAAAAAACATGGGGCGCTGATGAGGTTCCAGGCTGGGGTCCTTCAGTTCTTCCGGAGGGATCGTGTTGCCGTTGGGAAACCCTCGCGTCAAGATCGTGCCTTGCGCGGTTCGTAGGGGTTGAAAGTAAGGCTTGGCAACGTCGGAGGAGAAGTAGTATGTCGTGAAAGGCTTCCCGCCGATAAGCACGTCAACGTGGTCGCTCTTGCGAATGATCTCGACCGCATCTCCGGCGGGAAACGCCGCGGCAGCGACGAGCAATCCCATCACTAACGCCAGTCCAATTCCAAACCTGCGATGGATCATGAATGCACCTCACTCTAAATATACTTCAAAGTTTCTGCTATCAGCCGCTCGGTCCCCGTGTAGGGATCGCCCGGTCCGCCGTCCCACTCCATCATGTAATACCCTTTGAATCCGCTCGCTTTAGCGAGGCCGAACATTTTGGGCAGGTCTACGTCGTAAGTTTTGCCGCCGTCAGCCACCACCGTGTCTTTGACGTGACACACGCCGTACGCGTGCTTGAACATAGCAGCCACGCCCCGCTCATTGTAACCGGCGTCACCGCCGCCCAGGGTGTTACCAATGTCGGGCAAGGCTCGCAGGTAGGGATTGCCGACCTTCTCGATGACTTCTACGATGAAGAACGGGTCCTCATTGTGAAGGTCGTCGTTTTCCAGATTAATGATGATGTTCTTTGTCGACCCATATTCCGCCAGCCGACCCAACGATTGGGAAGCCAATCCAACATCGGGTTTTACACCCCGCGGGCCGCGCAGGTGCTGGCGAACGCTGGGGGATCCCAACTTAAGGGCGAGATCGACCCAGTGCTGGCCGTACTCCACCGCGGCTTGACGTTTGGCTGCGTCAGGATCCCAGAAATTGCCGCCCCCCAGACCCAGGTCCACGATGTGGGAACCCGCCTGCTCGACCGACTGGCGAACGGTATCGAGATAGGCCGGGTCGGTGGAATGGAAGTGTACCGCCAGCAGGCAAACATTATGAATACCAAATCTCTTGACGGCCATTGCGGCAAAGTCTTTAACGTCCATTCCGGGCTGTTGCGGGTTTCGATGAGGGTTCGTAGGGCTGTCAATAGATTCACGGAATGGGTAGGAGGTCACCGCCAGGCGTGCCCGCGGGTCGGTGGGAAACTCCAAATGCGGTTCTGTGGGGGAGGCCAGGGAATCCCTCAGCCCTGCACTCAATCCCAAGCCGAAAAGCGAGCTGCCCAACAAGAAATCGCGTCGAGAAAAGTCCTTCATCGGTTGTCTTCCATTTCCGCGCCGCAGCAAGCGGACTCCTGCGGGACAGTCAAATTCGAATTGTTGCCTTGCGACAGCGAACCCGAGATGCGAAAGCGCGCGCTGAGGGCCACGGTCCAAGGCGTTTCGCGCATCCTCGTCGTACGTCGCTCCGTATCGGCAGAGAAGGCGGGTTTACTCTCGCTGAGCCTCACCTTCCTTCACTCACAATTCAAAACGTATACTTCGCTGCAAACTGCAGGATGCGTGGGCCCACGTCGCTCAAAATCTGCCCAAACGTCGAATCCGTCACGGTGTTATCCGGGGCCTGGAAATTCGGGTGGTTCAGCAAGTTAAAGAATTCGAACCGCAGCTCAACGTGCTGGTGTTCCGTGATGTTAAAGTTTCGAACCACTGCCGCGTCCACATCAAAGTAACTGGGCGCCACCAGCGAATCCCTGCCAGCGTTGCCAAACGTGCCGGCCGGGCTGACCGGGAAAGAATTGGGATTGAGCCACTGCAGCGATCCCGTGGTGCTCTTGATATAAGGGCTGCCAATCGCGTCCGGACGATCTAGTCCAATCCCGGTCCCGGAATTATCGAAGCCGTCGAGAGGATAGAACCATGTTCCGGAATGTACGGCAACGATCGGGGATAACTGCCAATTGCCCAGCAGCCGGTTGGTCCAGGGATTCTGGAAATGGGGTGCCTGGGCAATAAAGGTTAAATTGAAGATTTGGCGGATGTCAAAGCCGCAATTGCCGCGGTCCGCGTTTCGGTTGAAGGGCTGCTGAGTATAAGGACCACCCATATCGCCCTGGAAATCCGTTTCGCTGATGCAGTGAGAGTCCGTGTAATTTCCCAGAATCGTGTAATGGTTACTGAACCGATGCTGGAGCTTAAGCATCAACCCTTCATACTCAGAGTTTGAACCGGCATCGAGATGATAAATATCCGAGATTCCCGCGCCGCCAACGGGATTAAGGAGCGCGAGGTAGCGCCCCTGGGGTCCGTTAGGATTGATATCTTCTCCCGTCCAGATATGGGTGGTCTTGCTGCCGAGGTACTCTGCCGCCACTAACCAATTGCTTGTCAACTGGAGCTGATAGCTGAGATCCCACTCGTGCGAGGACATGGGAGGCGAATGCAAGGGGTAGTCATAGTAACTGCTTCCGGAGGGGAACACCGCATTCTTGCCGGGCGGATAAGGTAGCGGGAAAGGGTTGCCACCCGGCTGACCCTGCCAGGGATTCGTCAGCCCGCCTGGCGGATTGATCAAATCGATAACGCTTCCCCACGGCGCACCTTGTGTCTGGTCTTCGAAGTACGCGGTCGGTATGGTGTCATAGAACAGGCCGTAGCCGGCGCGAATGACTTGCCGCCCGCTCCCGGTCGGGTTCCAGACGATTCCCACGCGAGGCTCCAAGGCCGCCCAGTCGTTGTTTACATAGCCTCGAGGTATTCCAGGATCGCCGGGGAAGAACAAACCCGGCGGAGCGTTGACGAACTGGGTGCTTTCCGTGCCGGCGAGGAACGCGGTCTGGGAAAAATGATCCACGGAGTTGTGCGTCTCGGTTACCGACAGGTTGGGTTCCCACCGAAGGCCTAAGTTCACGTTAAACCGCTTGCTGACCTGAAAGTTATCGTTGAAATAGAAGCCAATGTAGTTCTGCCGGCCGTTAAACTGCGTGGGGTTCCCCTGGTCAAAATAGCTGGACGTCCCCAGCAGAAAATCCAGCAGGCCATCGTTCGAGAATATTCCACTGAATTGGGGGTTGCCATTCGCGTAGGCGGTGTTCTGATAGGGATACTGGTAATGGATCCAATCTCCGCCGAGTGACATGTGATGCCGGCCACGGATAATATCGACGTCGTCGGTAAACTCCGCCACGTTGTCTTTAAAAAGGGCGTTTGCGCACGTGCCACAGCCGATGTTGAAATATCCGTTAATCGTTAGATCGATGGCGTTGGGTGTTGACTGAAAAATATTCACGCCAAAGTCCCCCAGGTTCTTCATGTCCGCCGCCGCTCCGCGCGTGATGGCGAGACGTGTCCATGCCAGGTGAGCGGTATTGAGCGTGTTGGGATTAATTGAGTAAGTGTCCCCGATGGTGGCGGACTGGCTGCGGTCTAGAACGCCGCGCTGGGTCGTCAGCAGGAAATTGTTATCAAACGCGGCCGGACTCTTGTAATCAGCGAAGAAGTATCGCCCGAAGAGATTATTCTTCGCGCTCTGAGTCCAGTCCACGCGCCCGATGTACTGGTCTTCCCGCTGCGGCTCCGGGATGCCGTAGGTCAATTCCCCGCACGGATCGTTGGAGAGGGGAACGTATTTGAGTAAGGCCAGCGCCTGCGGATTGTACGTTGAGGGGTCCACAAAATCATTCGTGTAAGGCAACCCGGTCGCGGGGTTGTTGATCGTGCGTGCCAAGCCATTTGACTGGCAAGATGCGGATTCAATCGTGCTCCAGTCTCCACTCAGCACCGCCTGGTTGGGTACGTGCGTAATCGAAGAAGGGGGAGCGGTTCGTATCCTCGTTCCCTGGTAGCCGAAAAAACCGAAAAGCTTGTCCTTCTTAATCGGCCCTCCAATCGTACCGCCGAATTGGTTTCTTTTCAGGGTGTCCTGCGTAGCCGCGAAAAAATCGCGAGCATTGACGTCCCCGTTGCGCACGAATTCGAACGCGTCCCCGTGAATCCGATTGGTGCCGGACTTGGTGACCACCTCAACCTGCGCGCCGGGGTGAAGGCCTGCCTGCGCCGTAACGCTACTCGTCTCAACGCTGAACTCCTGAATGGCATCGGGGAAGGGGAAGGGGAGGTTAATGTTGGAAAAGTTGTCCATATGGGTGCCACCGTCCAGACGATAACTCGTCGCGCTGGACTGTCCTCCGGCCACCGAGATGCTGTCGGAACTAAAATAGTTCTTGCTAGTCTTGATGTCGGTTACATTCCCATCCGTGGCATTGGTCGCCCCGCCCATCAACATAATGAGGTCCGTGGCTTGGCGGCCGTTTAAAGGCAGGTCGAGAATACGCCGGTCATCCATAACCTGCCCGACGGAAGTGGTCTGCGTCTGCACCATGCTGGCATTGGCCGTCACCTCCACCTGCTGTTTGGTCTGGCCAACCTGCAACGCGATGTTGATGGTGACCGTGTTGCTGACTTCGAGGAGAATTCCCGTCTGGACGTACGTGTTGAAACCGCTGGCTTCTACCTCCAGCCGGTACGATCCCACCGGGAGATTCGGGAGAACATAAATTCCATCAGGGCCACCGAGCGCCGTCCGCACCAAGCCCGTGTCGGTTTGCGTAACCGTTACCTTGGCATTGGGCACCACCGCACCGCTGGGGTCGGTGACTAGCCCTGAAATTTGTGCGCTCCCCCCCACTTGGCCCCAAAGTTGGATTGTTGATATAGCTAGTCCAAGTGCGAGGAACACCAACGACGTTTCTGCGATTTTTTTTGCCATGTCCTGTACCTCCCGAGTCGAAGTCAGATTTTTGACAGTTGTAACCACAGGCCAGTGGACATTTTATATGCTCTTTCGAGTTTCTTCGCAACTATTCGTTTCCCATGTGTCGTTTCCCGTGCGCTGGTGGGTTAACTTGACGTGGCGGCGGCTTTACGCCGCCATATGGCGAGATAAACTTGCCGCTACGAAATCAAATTGGCCGCTTGCCGCAGATTTCCTCTTCGGGATGGTCGTGCGCGGGGTTCGCCAGATGGCCGGCACTAGCTCACACTATTAAGCCAATGCCGCGGCGGCTGGCCCCACTTCTTTAGGAAAGCGTCGATTTTTCCGGTGTTGTATTTCTTTCCGTGTTCGAAGCTGTGAGTGGGTTGCGAACGCAATAAGGCGCCTTTGGAATCCAAGACAAAAAAATGCGGGTAATCTGGGATTTGTGGATAATGCGAAAGGAATGCTTCGTTGGGATTTTCTTTGCTGTAGTTGATTTTGACGATCACGTAATAGGTGTCGAGCACTTTCCGGAGTTGGGCATGGCTTCGAAATGTACTGTCCATAAGATTGCAATAGACACACCAGTCGCCTCCGACCTCCAGCAGGATCCGCCGGTTCGTTTTGGTAGCTTCGGTGATGGCATCTTGAAGGTCCTTGGCAGGGTCGCGCGCCACATCGTACACCTCGACGGGTTTGTAGCCCGTGGATGTCGGCGCCGCGGCCGGCGGCGAAGATTTGCGGCCCAATTTAGCGCTCACCGAGGCCGCCGCCAACAGGCACGCTGTGAGCGCCACAAATGATTTCGTTGCTAGCCGTGGTTTTCGCACGAAGACACCCCCAGGGCGCAGAGCCTTCGGCGCTTCCGCCCCCTGCCCAAATCGTACCAACCTGGCGAGGTGCGAGGCAAGAATATTGAGGAGTAACGGAGCGTGCAGGTCTCTACACGATATAAAACATAAGTATATTAACCCGGTAAGCTGTATTACGGACGGAACCTTCGCGCCCTCTCGGTGTGGCCTGGCCATTCTGGCCATCACCTCTTACGGGCAGGATGCCCGTGCCACGTCTTCCGCAAGTCGCCCTGCCGGGGGTGCTTGGCTGCCCCGCATTGGGCCAAGAGTTTCTTCCCGGTGCGCGTATACCTTCAGCACCGGTCGATTCCCTGCCTTGAAAATGTGGCCCTAAGGGAGGAATATATCTGCCGCAGGGCGACGACTCTCCATTTGCAGGTTGGCTACCCTTTTCGGGGCTGGGTATGCGCGACGTGGGCAAACGAATTCGCGTGTTTCTTGTGGCGTGCTTGGCGGCGCCTTTCGCCACGGGTTGGCCGCAAGCTCGCGGCCCGGCGGGACAACCCATGGCTACCCGGGAGCGCGTCCGCGCCGCAGGGTGGTGGCCTACCCGAACTACGCCGCAGCGCGAAGAGTATGTGGGTCCGGCGGCCTGTGCGGAATGTCATTCCTCGGAAGCGGCCGTTCAGGAGACCACGCCGATGGCCAAAGCCTGCGCGCTCGCGGCAGACTCCCAGACCCTGCAAACGCACGAGAGGATGAGTTTCCAACTTGGCTCGTATGCCTATAGTATCGCGCGGGCCGGGAGCGCCAGCACATTCGCGGTTAGTGACGGCTCGCACTCGGTCTCGGCTGCCCTGGGCTGGGCCTTCGGTGAAGGGGAAACCGGCGAGACTTATGTTTTCGCGCGAAGGGGAATGTTTTACGAAGCACGGCTCAGCTACTTCCCGAGTCTTCAGGCCCTGGATATCACCCCGGGACAATCGCGATCCGGGCCCTCAGATGTGGAAGCGGCAATGGGCCGCCCGATGGATCCGGAAGACGCCCGCCTTTGTTTCGGGTGCCACAACACCGCGTCCTCGACGAATGGCCAGTTAGATCCGGATCGTCTCATCTCTGGGGTTACCTGCGAAGCCTGTCATGGACCGGGCGCGAAGCACGTGTCGGCGATGAAGGCGGGACGAATCGCGGAGGGCTTAACTCATGTCCTGAATCCCGCCAAACTCGGAGCTGTGGAATCCGTCGATTTCTGCGGCGCCTGCCATCGCGCTTGGGCCGACGTCATGGAGAGCGGCATGGAAGGGGTCGCGACGGTGCGCTTTCAGCCTTATCGTCTAGAACTCAGCAAGTGTTGGGGAAAGGGCGACGCTCGTATCACCTGCCTCGCCTGCCACGAGCCGCACCAGCCACTCGTGCACGACCTCGGTAGCTACGATAGCCGCTGCCTCCGCTGCCACCTTGCCACCATAGGTGCAAAGTTGTCGCCCGGTCATCCGGGTCTCGCCTGCCCGCAGAGCAACAAGGATTGCGCCACCTGTCACATGCCCAAATATGAAGTGCCCGGCACCCACGCCAAGTTCACCGACCACCGCATCCACATCGTTCGATCAGATGTGCACTAGCGGGGGAGCATCTGACACCTGACACCCGGCACCTGACACCTGCCTCTTCAGTTATGCATCGCGCGAATCCGGTGGATCATCGCCCGCACATCCCGCACTTGCGGGTCGTCAGGTGGGGAATTGGTGATGTAGGATTGGAGGTCGGCCATCGCTTTTCCGTAGTGCCGAAGAAGAAAGTAGATCATGCCGCGATCGTGAATCTCCTGGCGTGAGGCGGGGTCAACGGCTAGAGCCATTTCAATCATCATCAGGACTTTGGCGAAATCCTTGCGGCGGAAGAACAAGCCTTTGAGGTTATTCAACATGCGGGTTAGGGTCTGCTTGGTGGGCGAGACCGCGAGAAATGACGGGCGGAACTCCGCGTCGTCCCCGAAGTGGGCTTTCAGTTTTTCCTCGCAGTCCTGCAGGCTCAGAATGGCGCCCCGCTGATAGGGGTCCAAAATGATCTCTCCCGATGCGGCGAGATACTTGACGAGGAAGTGCCCGGGAAATCCCACGCCTACCACCGGCAGGCCGCATCGGCGCGCGACCTCCTGGTAAACCAGCGAGAGGGTGATGGGAATGCCCATCTTGCGATCCAAAACATCATTCAAGTAACTGTTGCGGGGATCATCGGTTTCCGCTTCGTTGCCGGAGAAGTTTTCCTCCTCGAAGAGAAGCCGATTGAGACTCGCGATATTGGCATGTGGCGACAGGCCGGGATCGCATTCCGCTCGCGCCGCCAAGGCGTCCAGGCGCGCCAGTTGCACGGAGAGGTCAAGCGCGGGATACTCCGTTCGCGCCAGCAGCAGCGCCGCCTCATCCAAGCGGATCTCCTCCGCGGGGCGCGCTACGTAACGAGCGAATTCACGTACAGCCTCAGGATAATTCATAGATTCAGTGACAAGTGACAAGTGACGAGCAAGCAAGCTGCGCAGAGCGGCTTTCCTAGCTTGATTCGTTTCTGCTCGGCACTCGTTCCTTGCCACTGCTCGTTCCGGCTTGCTCGTCACTCGCCACTTGCCACTTGTCACTGCCTTAAAAGATTGCGCATCAGGAAAAGCAGGTTAGCGGGCCGCTCCGTCAGCCGGCGCATAAAGTAAGCATACCACTCCCTACCATAGGGAACATACAGTCGCACCCGCCAGCCTTGCTGCACCAGCGTCCGCTGAAGTTGCCGGCGGATGCCATAAAGCAGTTGGAATTCGAAACCTGAAATTACGTGCTCGCGCGCAAAGCGCTCCGTGGCCGCAATCATGCGTTCGTCGTGGGTGGCGATGGCGTGGTAGATCCCACTGGCAAGAAGCTTCTCCATGAGCTTCTGATAGCTCACATCCACATCGCGCTTGTGGGCAAAAGCGATATCGGGAGGCTCCTTGTAAGCACCCTTTACCAGCCGGATCCGCACACCGCGCTTGAGAAGTTCATCCACGTCCGACTGAGTGCGGTGCAGGTAAGCCTGAATGGCGATTCCCATCACATCGCGCGGCGCGTCCACCGAGCAAAAGACGCGCAAGGTGGCCTCTGTGAACATCGAGTCTTCCATATCGACCCGAACAAAATTGTGGTGACGCGCGGCACTTTCCGCGAGGCGCGTCAAATTCCGCCGCGCCAGCCCTTCGTCAATTGCCAAGCCCAGTTGGGTGAGTTTTACAGAGACGTGCGAGTCCAGTTTCTCCGCCGCCAGCCGGTCGAGGAGATCTAGATAGGTTTGGCAAGCGGCCTCGGCAGCAGCAGCTTCGCGCACGCTCTCACCCAGGTAATCGAGCGTCACCATAAATCCTTCACTGTTAAGCCGGCGGATCACGCGCAGAGCGTCTTCCACTTCCTCGCCGGCAATAAATCGCGACGCCAGGCGGCGCCCCAGGGGATTGCCCATCAGCAATTTCTTGGGACTCTCACGCTCGGAAAGGTAGAGCAGAAGGGAACGAAGCATCGCTGGGAAACCTTGTAAGGTCGGACACTGGGCAGATGGGCAGTCGGCAGGTAGGCAGGTGGAAAGTGCAAAGTCAAAAGGCAAAGTGCAAATGGCAAAACCGAGAGGCTTTGATTCTTACACTTTGCCTCGTGACTTTTCTATCTGCCTACTGCCCATCTGCCTAACTGCCTTTCTTAATGTTCTGCTTCCAGAAACTTCTCCGCGTCCATGGCGGCCATGCATCCCGATCCCGCCGCAGTGATGGCTTGGCGGTAAACGCGGTCTTTAACATCCCCGGCGGCAAATACGCCCGGAATATTGGTTTTCGACCCTTCACGTGTGATGAGGTAACCGAGGTCGTCCACCTCCAATTGCCCACGGAACAAGGTGGTGTTAGGCTCGTGGCCAATCCCGATAAAGACTCCGTCCACCGGCTTGACGGCTTCATCCTCCGTCTTGAGGTTGCGGAGTTTTATGCCCGAGACTTCTCGCTTGTCGGCGTCCAGAATATCTTCGACGACGGAGTTCCAGAGGAATTTGATTTTTTCGTTCCGGTGCAGCCGATCCTGCATGATTTTGGAAGCCCGCAATTGCTCGCGCCGATGGATAATGCTGACCTCTTTGGCGTAGCGCGTGAGGAAGAGCGCGTCTTCCGCTGCCGTGTCGCCGCCGCCCACCACCACCACTTCCTTTCCGCGAAAGAAGTAACCGTCGCAGGTGGCGCAGGTGGAAACTCCGTGCCCCAGCAGCTTGCGCTCGGATTCGAGACCCAGAAGTTTTGCCGAGGCTCCCGAAGCGATGATGAGCGTCTCCGTTTCCAGCCGCTCCAGACCCACCTCCAGCACGAAGGGCCGCTTGGCAAGGTCCACCTTCGCCACGTTTCCTTCCAGATACTCGGCCCCGAACTCGGTGGCCTGCTTCTGCATCAGTTCGACCAGTTCCGGCCCCTGTATACCCTGCGGGAATCCGGGAAAGTTCTCGACCAGAGTTGTGAGCGTCAACTGCCCGCCGGCTTCCACGCCGCGGATAACCAGGGGCTTCAAATTGGCGCGCGCGGCGTAAATGGCGGCGGTCAGGCCAGCGCACCCCGAACCAATGATCACCACATTGCGCATGTTGGCTTGCATCTCCCAATCCAATTTTGACAGAACTGCCATCTTACTCGATAGGTTTTGTTCCGTACAGACACTTCTCGGCGCGGTAGGGGGGTAGGTCGTAGGTGGCAGGTAACGTTTAGTGATGCGGGATTAGGGGTTCGGGATTAGGGGTTCGGAACGCGGGACTCCACGACCGCGACTCGTCCCGGCCACTTGTCACTGTGTTTGGCCGTTCCCGCGTACGTCCAAACCGGGAGGGGAAATCGCGACGACTTCCCGGGAAATCGGCGGCCTGCTTACCAGGGTTTCCTACCGGTAGGAAAATGCGAAGAAAATTCGACGCGATTGTCCTACCGGCAGGAAATCCGTCGATATCCGCCCCATGTCTGGACGCCAACGTGCTAGCCTATTAGTTCGAAAACTGCCGCCGGAGTGAAATCGCGCAGGCGGGAGAGGCTCCAGCCGCCATGTACCAGATGTCAGGCAGTACGCACAGGGCAGCAAGCAGTAGGCGTGAAGCGGAAAGCGGAAAGCGGAGAGCGGCAAGCACCGGTCGGTATGCGGACTTTTCACTCCTGACTTCTGGCTCCTGCCCGCGGAAGGTGCTGTTTATGCAAAGCGTGGAACATTCCGGCCTCCGCGAATGGTGGCGACTCACCAAGATGCTGGCCAAGTCCGGGAGGGCACGGACCCAAAAAGATGTTAAAAATGAAGGTTGCTCCCAATAGTTGATTGAAAACAAAGGGCCAAAAAAAGTGCTCCCAATAACTTCATGAAAACAATAAAGTTATCGTGTTTTTCTATAAGTCATTGAAACTAAATGGTATTGCTCGGACGGAAGGACCAGAATTGTGAAGGTTTGTACGGGTTTCCCGCCTGGGCTACAAGCTTCTCGTCCCGGCCTTCAGTGGGACTTTGACGTGACCCTGCCCTTGCTGCAAGCGGAATTGCTTTCCTCAACCATTCGATGCTACAAATGACCCTCGGCTTCAGGTTCGTTACCCTAGCTGCGACCACCGTAGCGGAAAGACTCACCGATGGAAGCTATTGCCGTCGAACATGTCACTAAGCGCTTTGATACGGTCGTGGCGGTTTCCGACCTCAGCCTGCACATCGAGCAAGGAGCCGTTTTCGGACTGCTCGGTCCCAATGGCGCCGGCAAAACCACCTCTCTGCGGATGATCATGCACATCCTGGCCCCTGATGAAGGCACAATCCGGGTGCTGGGCCGGCCCGCCAGCGATCGCACGCAGGACCTGATCGGTTATCTCCCCGAGGAGCGGGGCATGTACGCCCGGATGAAGGTGCGCGAAGTGCTGGTTTTTCTTGCGGCGCTGAAAGGATTGAGCGAGGCGGAAGCGACCGTGCGAGTCCACGAATGGCTGGAGCGGCTCGATCTCGCCGCCTGGTCAGAAAAGAAGATCAACGACCTTTCCAAGGGGATGCAGCAAAAAGCGCAGTTCATCGCGGCGGTGATTCATCGGCCCCAGCTTTTGATTCTCGACGAACCCTTTACCGGTCTCGACCCCGTGAATGCCACGACGATCAAAGACATCATGCTGGGACTTCGCGAAAAGGGCGCCACCATTATCCTTTCCACCCACCGCATGGAACAGGTGGAAATGATGTGCGACGCCATTTGCCTGATCAACCACGGGCGCAGCGTGCTGGCGGGTGATTTGCGCGCCATCAAGAAGTCGTACGGCAAGAACACCGTGCGCATCGAGTATACCGGTGACGACAATTTTCTCGACCTGCCGGATTTGGTGGAAAAGCCCAACCACTTCGGAGCGATGGTAGAGGCCAAACTGCGGCCGGGCGCGGACCCCCAGGAGATTCTCAAGGCAGCCGTGGCGCGTGGCGTGCGCCTTACCCGCTTCGAGTTGGTCGAACCGCCCCTGCACGATATCTTTATCGAAAAGGTTTCGGAGGCGCATGCGTAAAATCTGGCTGGTCTTCAAACGCGAATACACGACGCGCGTCCGCTCCAAAGGATTCATTCTCAGCACGGTGGGATTTCCGCTCTTCAGCATTGGGATTTTTGCCTTTAGCCTGGCCATGGCAACTCGCAAGGCCGATCATCCGCTCAAGATTTCCATCCTCGATAACCTCGGCGGCCTCGCGCCGCAAATCGTCCTGTCGCTTAAGGAAAAACTGCCGGACGGACAGCTACGCTTCCAAGTGGTCCGCACCTGGGACCGCCCTGATTCCGAATCGTCGGCTTATGAGGAATTGACCCACCAAGTTCGCGAGGGTCAACTGGATGATTTTCTGGAGGTCCCGAAGGATATCCTAAGCGGCAAGGATGCCACCTTGCACGCCCGCAACGGCAGCGACTATCAAACCGAGCGCTCCATCGGCCGCGCCGTCAATAACGCGGTCGTCGCGCGTCGGCTGAGCGACCGTGGCGTCCACATTGACAACCTGAATGACGTTATGCGCGGGGTGGATATGACGGTCATGAAAATCACCAAGGCCGGCGAGTCTGAGGAGAACGGGCAAAGCCTTTTGGTGCAGCTATCCATTGTCATGATTCTCTACATTACGCTGGTGGTTTACGGGGTCATGACCATGCGCTCGGTGCTGGAAGAGAAAACGTCGCGCATTATTGAGATCCTGGCTTCTTCGATCGAACCCTTCCATCTCTTAAGCGGCAAAATCCTGGGAGTTGCCGGAGTGGGATTGACGCAGTACCTGATCTGGGGGTGCACGGCGGCGCTGGTTTCCACTTACGGTAGTGCGGTAGGCTCGGCATTCCGGCCCGACGCCGCGCCGACGAGCTTTCACCTTCCCATCTCATACCTGGTCTATCCGCTCATCTTCTTTCTGGCCGGATATTTTCTCTACGCCTCGATTTATGCCGCCGTAGGTTCCATGGTGTCGAGTGAAGAAGATATGCAGCAGGTACAGCTACCGGTGACGCTGGTTCTCGTTGCTTGTTTTGTCCTTTATCCCGTCATTCAGCGCGCGCCCAATTCGCCGCTGGCCGTGGCCTTGACGATGATTCCTTTTTTCAGCCCCATTCTGATGGTCTTTCGAATCACGGTGCAGACCCCGCCCTTCTGGCAAATCGCCCTTTCCCTGGCCATTTGCATTGCGACTACCGTGGGCGTGATACAGGTCTCTGCGAAGATTTATCGCGTCGGAATCCTGATGTATGGGAAGCGGCCCTCGCTAGTGGAATTGCTCCGTTGGCTGCGGTATACGTAGGAGGATTTTGCGTCGTAACATCTGCGGGCCTTACTCGCTGTCAATCGGCGTGACGGTGCAGGCGCGAAAAGGCACGTCCTGCTCCTGTCCACATTCTGCACTCTCGCAGGTCAACTCAAACTTGTTCGGCCAGCCGTCATCTTCATTCACGCTGTGCCGAAAGGAGTGCTTCCGGCCGCAGCTCCCACATTCCCATTCCACCAGAAAGACGCGCATAGTTGCTTTCCTTCAGAGAGTTTTCCCAAGTATACAGAGCTTCACGCCGCATGGTATTGCCAAAGGGCTCGATAGTAACGCATGAACCGGATGGGCTCACAACTTTCCGGAACCTCCGCGTAGGTGTAACGGTCAAAGTTGATGCTGCGCAGCAAGGTGAAAAGCTCGCGCCAGGGATAAGGTTTCTCCCACTGCGGGAAACCTGGCTTAGCCTCCGGTGGAGTCGATTGGCCGCTGCCCCACGGCGAAAGTGTCCGGTCCAGCTCATTGATGTGGCAACTGCGAATCCACGGTTTAAGAAGCTCGAACGATGGTTTCACGGAGCCCTCCACCACGTCGGTGTCATTGGAATTCCAACAAGCCCCGACGGCCGGGTGATTCGCCACGCTGAGAATGTGGTGAATGTTGGGCGGAAGCATGGTGCCGGGGCCGTGCACTTCCAGCCAAATCTCCACGCCGTGGTCGCGCGCAATATCACCACATCGGGCGAGGGCGTGGCCAATCTGGTCGAGAGTTTTATCCTCGGGTACGCCTTTGGGGAATCCATTGGGGCGAACCTTCACGCCCACACAGCCGAGGTCCTGCGCCAACTCGCACCAGTGCCGTGTCTCCTCGACGTTCTTCTCCACCACGGCGGAGTCCGGCGACTCATATTCACAAGTGGTGCCCAGGCTCATCAGGCGCACACGGGAGGCGGCAAAGCGTTGCTTCACTTCCGCGCGTTGCGCTTTATCGAGGGAAATCTCCACGCCGTGTTTATGCGTGGTGCGCAATTCGACGCCTTCGAATCCTGTTTCCTCGCAGTTCTTGATGATGGTGTCGATGTCCCAATCGTGCGCCAGATTGTAAGTCACGAGACCCAGCTTGAAGGGCGGCGGCGACGGCGCGGGGTCCATGGGAGCTTCCTCCCCCTTGGCAAGAAGACCGTCGCCCTCCACCGCGCGCAGAGTCCCCAGACTCGCGGCCGAGATAACTCCGGTTTTGAGAAAGGACCTTCGTCCGGATTTGATCATAAGCATTCCCCTTTGGCGTGGCCCGGCGCAGTTCGTGCAATCGCACCTAAACGCTCTAAGGCCGGCGCACATTTTACTCTGTTTGATTCTTTCGAAGATAGAGGTGATAAATCCAGCTCGATAGGAATTCCATTTCGAATGATACTGGCTGCCTCTTTCACCCCGGGTTACGTGAATTGTGGTTTTCTCCTATAATGATTTTCGGGGCTGCATTCGAAAGGCGTACTCATGATCCTGGTTATTGATAACTACGATTCCTTTACTTACAACCTTGTTCAGTATTTGGGGGAATTAGGCGCGAATCCTCAGGTCGTTCGGAACGACCAAACCACGGTGGAGGCGATCGAAAAGCAAGCTCCCGAGCGCATCGTGATATCGCCCGGTCCGAAGACGCCTTCCGAAGCCGGGATTTGCCTCGACGTAATCGCGGCCTTCTCGGGACGGATACCTATCCTTGGCGTGTGCCTCGGCCATCAGGCGATCGGCCAGGCTTTCGGAGGGAAGGTAATCCGCGCGCCGGAGTTGATGCACGGCAAGACCAGCCAAATCGAGCATGACGGCAAGACCATCTTCGCGGGATTGCCCAATCCGTTCGCGGCCACGCGATATCATTCGCTGATCGTCGAGCGCGAATCCCTTCCCAAATGCCTGGAAATCTCGGCGTTTACCTTTGACGGGCTCATCATGGGATTCCGCCACAAGGAAATGAAGGTGGAAGGCGTGCAGTTTCACCCGGAGTCCATCCTGACGCACGCGGGCAAGCAACTCCTTGGCAACTTTTTGCAATTGTGAGGCGCCGGCCGTGGGGTGCTGGCGCCATAGGCGTTTCAATTCTTAGCAATCCCAACGGGAGGCGTATTGGCTTCACAACCTGTCTATGACGTCATCGTGGTCGGTTCAGGGGCGGCCGGTGGCGTTGCATCGTACGTGCTCGCGGCTAAAGGTCTGAATGTACTCTGCCTGGAGGCCGGGCGAACGATCGATTCCGGCGTGGATTTTCACCCCCACAAGATGTCCTATGATTGGCCTTACCGCGGTCAAGGGAAGCCGGGGCAATACGGCAAACTCCCGCAAGGGATGGGATGGAAGATCAGTGAGTGGACCGACCACCTGTACACGATTCCGCAGGAAGACCCTTACGCGCTCGCGCCCGGCTCCAAGTTTACCTGGACGCGCATACGTGCGGTGGGCGGGCGCACCAACGTCTGGGGCCGATCCTGCGACCGCTTCGGGCCGCTCGATTTTAGGCCCAAGAGCCTGCAGGACGGTTGGGGCGACGACTGGCCCATTACCTATGACGACGTAGCCCCCTACTACGATCATGTCGAGAAGCTCATCGGCGTGTCGGGGCTTTCGGAGGGAGTCTACAACACCCCCTGCGGCAAGAACCTTCTTCCCGGCTTCCATCCGCGTTGCGGCGAGTGGCTGGTGAAGCGCGGGGCGGAGAAGCTGGGCATCAAGGTGCTCCCCTTGCAACTGGCCGTGCTGAGCCAGGACTACGACGGCCGCCCCGAATGCCACTACTGCGGCGCGTGCAATCATGGTTGTGACACGGCGTCGCGCTTCAGCTCACCCGACGTGCTGGTGCCCAAGCTCGCAAAGCTCAAAAACTTCACGCTGAGGCCGAACTCCGTCGTACGCACCGTATTGATGGACAAGGACACGGGAAAAGCCCGCGGCGTGACCTATATTGACGCGACGAACAGGCAGGAATATGAGGTCCACGCGAAAGCCGTGGTTCTGGGCGCGTCGATGGTTGAGTCCATCCGCATCCTATTCAACTCTCATAGTCGAGATTTTCCGCAGGGTCTCGGCAACTCCAGCGGCGTGTTGGGCAAATACCTGACGGAACACGTGGCGTTCAACGACATTCCGGGCTTCTTTCCGCAGCTTGTCGGGCGGCCCACCACGAACGACGACGGCCCCGGGGAAGCCAGCCTTTACATTCCTCGCTACTATTACGATAAGAAGCAGCAGAAATTTCAGCGCGGTTTTCGCCTGCAATTCTACACGGGATGCGGAGGGGGACCCGGGCACGGCGCGTCGCTTGCCGGATTCGGTTCCGATTACAAGAAGCGCATCAAGGAACTCTACCCTGCGAACGTTTCTATTGGCGGCTACGGAGAGGGTCTGGCATTCCCGTCGAACTATGTCGAAATCGATCCCGGTGGGCTCAAGGACCGGTACGGCATTCCTCAGGTGCGCTTCCACACCACGGCCGAATACGACCAAGCCTTCGCCATGCGCGATTTTATGTACGATGAGATGGAGCGGATTCTGAAGGCTGCGGGCGCGGAGATTCTGCCTTACAAGAAGGTGAACCCTTCGCCGCTCGGAGCAGTCACGCATGAGGCCGGCGGCGCGCGCATGGGCGACGATCCGAAGACCTCCGTGCTCGATGCCTGGAACCGTTGCCATGATCGGAAGAACCTGCTGGTCGTTGACGCCGCGTGCTTCGTCTCGCACCCGGAAAAGCACACGACTCTTACGATCATGGCGCTCGCCTATCGCGCCGCCGACCACTTGGCGGAGGAGTTCCGGACGGGAAATGTTTAGATACCGAGGTCAATAGCTACGGTTGCGGGGTTGAGATGACACATGAAATCATCGGGCGAAGAAAAGCCCTCAAATACTTCAGCGTGCTTGCGGCCAGCGCCGCCGGGCAGGAATTCCTGGCCTCGTGGCTGCCCGCCTCAGATGGCGCCAACTCAGCGTACGCGTCTCCAGACGGTGTTCAAACGCCCGATGCCCACGCTGACGCTGCCTTCTCCCCCAAGTTCTTTTCGCCCGAGCAATACGCCACGGTGGAAATCCTCACGGAGTTGATTATTCCCACCGACGATCAGCCCGGCGCCAACGAAGCACAAGTGGCTCGGTACATCGACTTCGTTGTGTTCTCCGCCGCCGAGCATCTGCCGCACTTGCAGGAGGAATGGCGCCAAGGACTTTCCACGCTGGATGGGCTGAGCCGCGAGAAGCATGGTCACGCGTTCCGCGATCTCTCCGCGCCGCCGCAGCAAGCTTTGCTTATGGAGATGAGCCTGCCGGAACACGACCCCCACGCAAGCCATCCGGGATTTGAGTTTTATCGGCTCGTGAAGGGAATGACCGTCGAAGGCTTTTACACGTCGAAGATCGGCTTGGTTGACGTGCTGGGGTATCAAGGCTGCACATACCTCACGGAGTTTCCCGGCTGCACTCACCCTGAACATCAATCGTGAGGCGGCCGGGTGGAGTCCGCAATGTGTCGCGCTCGGTTACCGGCGGTGGCGCTCGGTGAATTCCGCAAGCGAGCGAAGCTTCGCACGCGCGGCGCCGGAATCCAAGACCTCTGCCGCTCGTTCAACGCCTTCCGCAAAGTCGTTCGCCTTGCCGGCCAGCGTGAGCGCAGCCGCGGCGTTTGCCAGCACGACATCACGATGGGGGCCGCGCTCACCGTCCAACACACTCAGGAGCAGGCGTGCGTTGGTTGCAGCGTCGCCGCCATGGAGTTGCTCAATCGAGGCCCGCGGCAAGCCAAACTCTTCCGGATTCACGCTGCGTGTCTTGACTCCGTTGCCAGTGCTGGAGGAAACGCGCGTCGGCCCGGTGGTGGTGATTTCGTCAATTCCGTCAGAACCCGCCACCACATACGCCCTCTGGGTTCCTACTGCCCGCAGTGTCTGCGCCATCATTTCCGTGCGCGCCGCATCGAAGACCCCCACCAACTGAATGGTCGCAGCCAGAGGATTCGTGAGTGGGCCAAGGAGATTAAAGACCGATTTGGTCTTGAGCGCACGCCGGGCGTTCATCACGTGTTTCATAGCAAGGTGCAGGCGAGGCGCTAAAAGGAAGACAATGCCCGTCTCGTCGAGGCATTGGGGTATCCGTTCCAGCGGCAGGTCCATCGTCACGCCCAGGGCTTCCAGCACGTCGGCGCTCCCGCAGCGGCTCGAAATCGAGCGATTGCCGTGCTTGGCCACGCGCACACCCGCCGCCGCCGCAACCAGCGCGGCCGCCGTCGAGACGTTAAACGTGCCGCGACCGTCGCCGCCGGTGCCGCACGTGTCAAGCAGAGGCGGCGAAATGCTTTCTACGCGCACACCCGCCGCCAGCAATGTCTCCGCGGCGTGGGCGCGCATGACCTCTGCAAATCCGACCAACTCATCGGCCCGCTCACCCTTGTCGCGCAGCGCCGCGAGGAACGCCACGATCTCTTCGTCCGGCACAGAGCCCGACAGCAGCGACTGCATCATGGCACGAGCTTCCGCCCTCGTGAGGTGCGTCCGAGCTTTGATGGATTCGATGGAGTCTCGAATCGTCATGGTTTTCTCATGCTCCGCCGCACGTCCCCTTTCATTGCAAATCTTGCGCGGATTCCCTATACTTCTTGGTTTCGGGGTAAGCGAGCTGAACTTTCTAGTGTAAGCTCCTTCATCCGCTTTGCCAAAACTTGATTTCACATCCAGGAAACATGAGGACGAGGGAAGACCATACATGGGCCCTCCGCTGAAAGCTGACGGCTGATGACTGACGGCGACTTCAACCATGAAAATCCACGAATATCAAGCGAAACAGATTCTCGCAAAATTCGGCGTTACGGTGCCGCGGGGCGAAGTAATCGCCAAGGCCGAGGACGCTCGCGCTGTGGCGGAGAAACTGGGCGGCGGCACGGTGGTGGTCAAAGCCCAGATTCATGCCGGTGGCCGCGGTAAGGGCGGTGGCGTAAAGCTGGCTCACAATCCTGCGGAGGCTTCCACCTTGGCGGGCCAGATCCTGGGCATGACTCTTGTCACCCATCAGACGGGTTCCGAGGGCCGGGTCGTTAAGCGCGTGCTTGTCGAAGAAGGCTTGCAGGTCGCGCGCGAGCTTTATCTTGGCATTGTCATCGATCGCGGTTCCGGCAGACCTGTGTTCATGGCTTCGAGCGAAGGCGGCGTGGAGATCGAAGTCGTAGCTGCCGAGCATCCGGAAAAAATCCTGAAAGAATTCATTGACACAAGTGTCGGCTTCCAAGCCTTCCAGGCACGCAAACTCGCCTTCGGATTGGGGCTTGAGGGCAAGGTCGTCAACGAGGCGGCGCGTCTTTTCCAGAATCTCTATCGCGCCTTCGAGGCCACGGATGCTTCGCTGGTGGAGATCAATCCGTTTGTCATTACGAGCGACGCCCGCGCCCTGGCGCTCGACGCCAAAATGAACTTTGACGATAATGCACTCTTCCGTCATCCGGACATCCGCGAACTGCGCGACTTGGACGAAGAAGATCCGCTGGAGGTGAAGGCCTCGAATTACGGCCTCAACTACATCCGCTTGGACGGCAGCGTGGGATGCATGGTGAACGGTGCGGGTCTCGCCATGGCCACGATGGATATCATCCAGTATGCGGGCAGCCGCCCCGCGAATTTTCTGGATGTGGGTGGCGGCGCCAATGAAGAGCAGGTGCGCCACGGGTTCGAGATAATCCTGAGCGACGCGAACGTGCGCGCCGTGCTGATCAACATCTTCGGCGGCATCATGCGCTGCGACATCGTCGCCAACGGCGTTGTCGCTGCTGCCAAAGCGCTTGGCATCAAAGTGCCCATTGTCGTCCGGCTGAAAGGCACCAACGTTGAACTCGGCCAGAAAATCTTGAAGGAGTCCGGCCTGAACTTCGAGGTTGCCAACGATATGAAAGAGGCGGCGGAGAAAGTCGTCGCAGCGGCAAACCGATCCTAGAACCTATCACTGTGACAGGGATTTTCCATGTCGATCCTAGTTGATGAAAACACTCGTCTAGTCGTTCAAGGTATCACCGGCCGCGAGGGAATGTTTCACACGCAGCAGGCTGTTGCGTATGGCACCAAAGTGGTCGCCGGAGTGACCCCCGGCAAAGGCGGAAGTAGCGTCGATGGCATACCTGTATTCAACACTCTGCAGGAAGCCGTGGATCGAACTGGCGCAAACGCGTCCGTCATTTTTGTTCCGCCCCCCTTCGCCGCGGACGCCATCATGGAAGCTGCCGACGCCGGGCTTCCACTCGTGGTCGCCATAACCGAAGGCATTCCCACGCTCGACATGGTACGTGCCGCGCGTTTTCTTGCGGGCAAGCCAACGCGTCTGATCGGACCCAACTGTCCCGGCATCATTTCACCCGGCAAATGCAAGATCGGCATCATGCCGGGCTCAATTCACCTGACCGGACACGTGGGAGTGGTCTCCCGTAGCGGGACCTTGACCTACGAAGCCGTGGGCCAGCTCACGGCATTGGGAATCGGGCAATCGACCTGTATCGGAATCGGGGGCGACCCGATTATTGGCACGACCTTCTTTGATGTCCTGCGGCTTTTCAACAATGACCCGGACACCCACGGCATCGTGATGATTGGAGAAATCGGCGGCTCGGCGGAAGAAGAGGCCGCGGCCTTTATCCAGGCTCACGTTAAGAAGCCGGTGGTGGGGTTTATTGCGGGCCGCACAGCGCCGCCCGGCCGTCGAATGGGTCATGCCGGCGCAATAATCTCCGGAGGGAAGGGAACTGCGGCGGATAAAATAGCGGCGCTTCAGGCGGCCGGCATCACCGTCGCCGAGAGTCCGGCGCTGATCGGAGAAACGCTCAAGAGAATTATGAATTCTGAATTATGAATGCTGAAAGCGGACCGCGCCTACGGTGCGAATGCTGAGCATGTGGGAGTTTTAATTCAGAATTGAGCATCCATAATTCAGAATCCATAATTTGCCCAGATTGGAGAACCATGGGAACCGAACGTACCTTGACCATCATTAAGCCCGACGCTGTCGCCGCGGGACACATCGGTGACATCATCAAAATCTTCGAGGCCAATCAATTTAGAATTGTGGCGGCCCGGCTGGTGAAGCTCAGCAAGCAGGAGGCCGAGGGCTTTTATGCCGTTCACCGGACTAAAGGCTTCTTTGAGAGCCTGACGACTTTTATGAGCTCCGGCAGCGCGCTGGTGATGATCCTGGAAAGGGAAAACGCCATCCTCCGCCTGCGGGAGGTGATGGGCGCTACCAACCCTGTGAACGCCGCGCCGGGCACTATTCGCAAGCTCTATGCGGCGAGTATCGAGAGCAATGCCGTTCACGGCTCAGACGCTCCGGAAACCGCCGCCTACGAAATAGGCTACTTCTTCCCTGGCATCGCGCTGGTCTAATCCCGGCGCCGGGGCCCACGACCGCGCACCTTTCCCAACTAAACCGACGGGCTAGGCCATGTTTTGGCGGCCACTCCCACGCCTGGGGAGAGCCGCTCCGTTGACCGTAACGGGTGAAGTGCTGCCTCGCCCGCCACCCGTGGAGACCTGAGGCAGTGCTGTTAACTCCGCACACAAAAACGCAACCTACTGGGAACCTTGGAGCAGGTCAACCCTTCTCCGTTGATAACTCTTAGAACTGTGCGACTAAATTCTTAAGCTAAGCGGCTTTGCCGGCCGTCTTCAGGGCTCCGGTTGCGTCGCCCGCTTGACGAAGGAGCCGGTTGGTCTCCTGCTGTTCCTTGAGAATCTTTTTGGCAATGAAGCCAATATGAAAAAACCATATAACCAACACCAAGCCGACGCCACCGGCACAGACTCCAAATGCATTTAACATCGTACCTCCTCATCTTGCCATGTGATGATTCACTTTCGGAGTGTGTCACTCCTTCCGAAAGTTTGGCCAAGTTTAATACCGCATTGACAAATGTCAAGTACGAAATTATTCCTGCGTCAGCGGACTAGCGCCGGAAGGCTGGTCCCTAACAGTGGCAAACTTGACAAGGGCTCACTTGGCGGCGACGATGGTTGGGTATGAGCGGCGCGTTCCATTTTCAACTGGGACGGTTCCTGGTCATCGTTGGCGTTGTTCTTGTAGCGTTGGGCTTGGTCGTGATGGCCGGATCGAAATTCTCGTTCTTTGGCCTTGGCCGGCTCCCGGGCGATCTTGCGTACAAGGGCAAGAACTTCCAGTTCTATTTCCCGATTGTGACTTGCCTGGTACTGAGCGCAGTGGTGACCGCGGTTCTTTGGATCATTTCCTTTCTAGCGAAAAGATAGTCCCTGTTGGTGTTTTCGAATTTGCTTCTTGGTAATCGAAAGTTGCAGATCCAAAATCCAAAATTTCATGACCCAGCCCTCCCTCAATTTCGGACCGGTGCGAAAGATCTACAGTGTGGCTGAGCTGAGCCTGGAGATTCGCAATCTTCTTGAGGGACGATTTCCGGACGTGTGGGTGGCTGGGGAGGTTTCCAATCTCCGCGCGGCTGGGTCCGGCCATCTCTATTTCACTCTCAAAGATCAAACGGCGCAGCTTCGCGCCGTGTGTTTCCGCAACCAGGCACGGTACTTGAAATTCAAACCCCGGGACGGGCTGGCGGTGATCGCTCGCGGACGACTTGGCGTTTATGAAGCGCGGGGTGAATACCAGCTTTACGTTGAGTTCCTGGAGCCAGCGGGGCTCGGCGCGCTCCAACTCGCTTTCGAACAACTGAAACAAAAGCTTGCAGCGGAAGGCTTGTTTGACCCGGCGCGGAAGAAACCGCTGCCCGTGCTGCCCGGCGCCATCGGGGTAGTGACTTCGCCCACGGGCGCCGTGATTCGCGACATCCTCCGCGTTCTCCGGCGGCGCTTCCGCAACGTCAATGTGGTGATCTATCCGGTGAGAGTCCAAGGCGAGGGGGCGGCGCAGGAGATTGCCCGTGGCATCGAGTATTTCAATGCCAAGTCGCCCGTTGATGTCATGATCGTGGCCCGTGGGGGCGGCTCGCTGGAAGACCTGTGGGCATTCAACGAGGAAGTAGTGGCGCGGGCCATCGCCGCGTCGAAGATCCCAGTGATTTCCGCCGTCGGCCACGAAACCGACTTCACCATTGCCGATTTTGTGGCTGACTTGCGTGCGCCCACGCCATCGGCCGCGGCGGAACTGGTGGTGCGCCGCAAACAGGATTTTGTGGCCGATCTGCACGACCGCGCGCGGCACATGGCGCAGATGATTCGTCTGAAGATCTCGGAGGCCCGGCAGGCGCTGACGGAACTTCGGATGCACCACGTTTTCCAGACGCTCGCGACACGCATCGCGGAACGCTCCCAGCGCGTGGATGAATGCGTTGTAGCACTCGAACGCATGATGCGTTCGCGTCTGCACACGGCGCGCCAGGAATGGCTCCGCGCTTCGGCGGGGGTGGTGCGATACGATTTCGTGCGCCATCTACAGTTGAAACGTGCCGCCCTGGACGAACGCGAGCAAAGGTTTCGGAACGACTTCCGCCGGTTTCTCACAGAGCGGCACAACCGGCTGGCGCAATTGGAAGCGGTGCTAAAGGAGCGCAGCCCGCGAACCATCCTTGAGCGCGGCTATTCCATTACGCGGGACGCGGAAGGGAGAATCGTCCGCGATGCTGCACAGGTGCCGCTTGGCGCGGACGTAGACATCCACCTCGCGCGAGGTGAATTGCGGGCGATGGTTAAGGACCGAAAGATTTAGTGGTTGGTGCACGTTACTCCAATGTCCTACCGCTTCTGCGCAAGGGCCAACTGCATAAGAACTCGTCGTGCGTCGGCGAAGCGTGTGAGCTTTCCGTCACCATCGAGGAATACCATGATGAGCGAGCGCCCCTCCGCCTTTAGTTGCATCACCAGGCAGCGGCCCGCCTCGTTCGTAAATCCGGTCTTCTGAACATCGATGTCCCAGTCGGGCCGTCCCACAAGCCGATTGGAATTGATGTAAATCAGTACGTATCGGCCGATCTGGATGTCGTGGCGGGTATCGGTGGTGAATTCGCGAATTAACGGATACTGAACGGCAGCGCGCACGAGCTTGGCAAGGTCGAAAGCGGTCGAGACGTTTTCATTGGTCAGGCCATTGGGATTGACGAAGCGCGTTTTGGTCATCCCCAATTCCGCCGCCTTTGCATTCATGGCATCGATGAAGGCGGGGCGTCCGCCGGGATAATAGCGGCTGAGTGCGGCGGCGGCGCGGTTTTCCGAAGACATCAGGGCCAGATGCAGTAAGTCTTCCCGGCTCAGCGTCCAGCCTACTTGCAGCCTGGAGGTTGTCCCCATCACCAGATCCCGATCGTCATTGCTGATCTTCAGCTTCTCTTCCAAGGGCAGCTTCGCATCAAGCACTACCATGGCGGTCATCAATTTGGTGATAGAAGCGATGGGCACAACCCGGTTGGCATTCTTCGCCAACAATTCTTCAGAAGTGTTGGTGTCTAAGACGAGCGCAATCCTCGATCGTACATTCAGCCGGGATCGTGAATTCCCTGTGGGATAGGTCTTCGTTGTAGCCTGAATTGAGGAACCCGTGCGAGCGCGAGGCGACGTTCGGGTGGCGGTCGGTGTTTCATCACCACTTTGGGCGGCGAACGCGAGAACGCCTGTGCCGAGGGAAAGTGAAAAGAGGTCGAAAGCCGCAAGAGCTATTGCAACTACGGCGATGCGCCTGCGGTTGCGGCTATTCCAAGGAACGCGCGTTGAAGTAAAGGTCGTCCTAATCTGTGAGCCCACTTTTCGGTTTCAGTATGGGAAAGTTGTGCGGTGATCTCAGAGGTTTTATCTCTGAAAATCCTCCGTCTATAATTTGTATCCGATTTTTCTCAGGAAATCCTTGCGGATTCGAATGTCGGCGTCAGTCTCGATGCCGCGAGTCTTTACGCCGTCAATGACGCCCATGATTCCCCGGCCTTGTTCGGATTCCGCTACGATCACTTCCACGGCGTTCGCGGTGGCGCAGAAGACGTGGCAAACCTCGGGGACGCTCTTCACCGCATTCAGAATATTGATGGGGAATCCGCCTTCCATAAAGATGATGAAGGCATGACCGCAGGAGAGAGACATAGCGTTCTTCTGCGCGAGTTCGATGAGCTTAGGATCGTTCCCAGCGAATCGAACGAGAGCCGGACCGGAAGATTCGCAGAAACCCACCCCGAATTTCATCTGGGGTGCGGTCTGAACGATGGCCTCGTAAAGGTCTTCTACCGTCTTGATAAAGTGCGACTGGCCGAGAATGAAATTCATGTCGTCCGGCTTTTCGATTTTGACGGTTTTAAGTTCCATGTGCGGATTACTCCTCCGAAACCTTCAGTACGGCGAGGAACGCTTCCTGCGGAATATCGACGCGGCCCACTCGCTTCATTCGTTTTTTGCCTTCCTTCTGTTTTTCGAGCAGCTTGCGTTTGCGGCTGATGTCACCGCCGTAACATTTGGCAATCACATTTTTGCGAATGGCTGCCACATTCTCGCGAGCGATGACGCGCGAGCCGATGGAGGCCTGGAGCGAGACCTCAAACATCTGGCGGGGGATCAACTTGCGCATGCGAGTGCAAAGGGAACGCCCGCGCGCGAAGGCGGCGTCGCGATGGCAGACAAAGCTGAGGGCGTCCACGGGTTCTCCCGCCACCAGAAAATCCACCTTGACCAGGTCAGAGACCCAGTAGCCGGCAAAGTGATAGTCAAGTGATGCATATCCGCGCGATGCCGACTTGAGCCGGTCATAGAAGTCGAGAACGATTTCGTTCAGCGGCAACTCATAGGTCAGCAGCACACGCTTACCGGAAACGTATTCAAAGCCCTTCTGCACGCCGCGCTTTTCTTCCAGCAATGCCAGGATTCCGCCCAGGTACTCGTCCTGCGTGAAAATCTGGGCGCGAATGATAGGCTCCTCGACCTTCTCGACATCGCCCGCCGAAGGGAACTTGGTAGGCGTGTGCACTTCCAGAACCTCTCCCGCCTTGGTGGTAATGCGGTAGCGGACGCTGGGCGCGGTCGTGATGAGGTCAATATTGAATTCCCGCTCCAACCGCTCCTGCACGATTTCCATGTGCAGCAACCCGAGGAAGCCGCAGCGGAAACCGAATCCCAGAGCTTCGGAGTTTTCGGGCTCGCTGATGAGCGAAGCGTCGTTAAGTCGCAACTTATCAATGGCGTCGCGCAGATTCTCATAAGCGCTGGAGTCAACGGGGTAGAGACCTGCGAAGACCATGGATTTGACGTCTTCGAACCCCGGCAGCGGGCCAGGAGCCGGCCGTGCATCGTCGGTGATCGTGTCGCCGATGCGCGATTCCGAAATGCGCTTGATGTTGGCGACGACGAAGCCCACTTCGCCCGCCGCCAGTTGCTCGACGCGCACAGGTTTCGGAGTCAGTACTCCCAGTTCCTCTACGTTGTACACCTGGTTATTGGACCAGAGCTTGATGCGCATGCCTGTAGTGAGCGTACCCTGCACCACGCGCGCCAGCACCACGACACCTCGGTAGGGATCGAACCAGGAGTCGAAAATCAGCGCCTGGAGTGGCGCTTCCGGAGATCCCTTGGGGGGAGGGATCCGCGCGACGATGGCTTCCAGCACATCTTCAACCCCGGAGCCGGCTTTCGCACTGATGAGCAGCGCCTCCGTGGCGTCGAGCGTGAGGGCGTGCTCAATCTGCTGCTTGGTGGATTCGATGTCGGCGCCCGGCAGATCGATCTTGTTGATCACGGGAACAATGGTGAGGCGATTGTTCATTGCTAGTTGCGCGTTGGCCAGCGTCTGAGCTTCCACGCCTTGCGAAGCGTCAATCACCAGCACCGCGCCTTCGCAAGCGGAAAGGCTGCGGGAGACTTCGTAGGAAAAATCCACGTGGCCGGGTGTATCGATAATGTTGAGCTGGTATTCGTTGCCGTCGCGCGCCGCGTAATGCAAGCGCACGGCGTGGGCCTTGATGGTGATGCCGCGCTCGCGTTCCAAGTCCATGGAGTCGAGGACCTGTGCCGACATCTCACGTTTCGAGAGCGCGCCGGTGATCTCGAGCAGGCGGTCGGCTAGCGTGGACTTGCCGTGGTCGATGTGGGCGACAATCGAAAAGTTGCGAATAAAGCGAGCGTCCGTCATGAAACCATCGTTTCGCCGGTTCCGCGCAGAATGCGAACCAAGGAGTGTTTCACCGCGTGGTGCGAGTGGTGGGAGCAGGCCCGTGCCAACCGCGAGACTGTTTTCTAACCCTTTGAAAACCTAACATTCGGGCACGCTCTACGTCAACGTTTTTGCGGTGCGATTGCGGCCCAAAAGAGAGCAAACACGTGCCCAGAGCCCTACTCCCAGGCTTCTTCGCGGCACGCGAAGAGTTTTGTGGCATGGGCTTCCAGTCCGTCACCGGTCACGGCCACGATGGCCGTGCCACACTTTGGTTGTGGCTCTGCCGCGCTGCGCCTCAATAGCCCATGGTGCGCCGAACATACTCGCGGCTCATCTTCAGGCTTTCGCGCAAGGGGCGGGTCAGCTTGAAGTTCTTCTCGTGCGCGAGTTCGATGGCCGCATCGCCCGAATAATTGATGCGGTGAAGTTCCTTGCCGATCGCGACATAATCGGTGACGCCTTCGCCCATGGCCTCCGGCCAGGCGCCGTCGGCTTTCTGGTCGCGCAGGTGCATAAACACCATGTGATCGCCATGCCGGCGGATAAAATCCACCGGGTCGATGCCCGCCCGCACCAGCCAATTGAGATCGGGACCGAGTTTGACGTCTGGGATTCGCGCCAGTGTTCCGCTCAGGTCATATTCGCCGTCTCGAACTTCATAGGTGTGGTTGTGCAGGTTCAGCACCACGCCGTGCTCGTTGCCGAACTTGATGATTTCGCGCAGGATCTCCGCTTGCGCGTCGAGTTGTGCCGGGGTCTTCCTCTGCGGCGCTTCGCCCACTGACGTCCCGAGTGTTCTTCCGCCCAGTTGCTGAAGGCGGGTGATGACGGTCTGTGCCTGTTCGAGGATCGCATCGCGCTTCGAGCGGTCCCACATATCGGCGCCGAATGACGTGCCGAGCACGGGCAGAGAGAACTTGTGCGATAGCGTCCCAATTCGCTCCACGGAATCGGGATGCTCAAGGGCGTTATGCATCAGCTCAATCGCGTCCATACCGGCATAACTCATGTCGGAGAAAATCTGGTCGAGTACGGGAGTGATGTCAAACCCTGGAAGCGGCGCTGCATACACCCACGGGTGGCCGGCAATGACGACTTTCTTCTTCGTGTTACCTGGCGCCGCTGGTGAAAGAGAGGCGACGGACTGCGCTCCACTGGTCGCGACCGCAGCCACTGCGGCTAGGAAATTCCTGCGGGTTGTGCCTTTTGATTTGCCAATATTGCGGATTAATTGTTCAGCCATTTTTGACGCTCCTTTCGAGGCGGTGGAGTATAAGTCCAGAGAGTATCTTATTCAACTGCTACCATGCACCCTGCTCGTAGAAGCGCCGGATGGGGAAACCCTCGTGCCCTTTTGTTCTGACCGAAGCGATGGAGTTCTTCTTCCGTCCATTTTCAATAACTCCATTTCTTTTCATCAACATCACGAGACTACCCTTCATTTTTCGCCCCCGCATTTTTGCCCGCCGTTCCACAAAGAACTGACCAACTGATTTAGTTTCAATGATATGCATTGTTCTGGGTTTTCGCTATTCGCCGCTAACACCTTTAGTTTCTGTTACATCGCGAGAGCCACGGTAGGCACGGCCACCTTTGCAATGGCTTTCCACGGGCTGGATGCCCGTGCCACTTCGGATGCTCATTTCCCATGCCTTGCGTTTCACGCCTTTGCGCAAAGACGATACCCGGTAACGTCCGCATCTTGCGTCTGCGTGCAAAAAGCCGACTCTTTCACTGGATACTTTGTCAGCCTCGCCTGTGTTTTCATACACATAGTCGGATCGATCTTCGTTTTTGACATTTCTTCGGCTCGGCGCCCAGTTCGGGCGATGACCGGCGTGCCGGTGAGCCGCCACGATTGGCGCAGGAGCCAAACCGCCATCCTCCGGATCGGCGGCAATTCCTCGCCCCTCGAAGCGTGGCAATGGAAGCCGTCCCCCGCGGAAACTGCCGGTAAGACCGATGGAGTTTGACGAAGTAGAGAGACTGGCGAGCGGGCATGACGGTACCCTAGAAGGACAGTTACATAGTTTATCATGCTACGCTACAGTTGTTAAGATAAATCTACAATGGATAGAGCCTACAAATAGTCTGAGGAAAACCGGGGTAGTTTGTGGCGTGGGCGTCCCGCTTCCGCCACCTGGGAGTGCCTCCGCTCGTGGCATGGCCATCCTGGCCATGACCGCGCACGGGCGGGACGCCCCGGCCACAGCGGGCGAGACGCCCACGTTACTTTTCTCAGCCCTAAGCCGAGGCGCTGAAATTCCTCCTAGAATTCTGGCGCCATGACAATTCGCATTGATCCTGGATTATCTGGTGGAATCTTCGAGCGGGTTGGCGGATTATACCGGACGCGGTAGTTGAGTATTGTCGGGCGGTAGCGTGCTGCGCCGAGATTCCGCCCTAAGCACGGGAGGACTTATTGCTATGAAACGAAGTGCACTCTTCTTACTGATGGTTTGTGTCTTGTCATCCTGGCTTCCGGCTCGGACGCCGGCGACCGAGGGAAGCGGGGCGCCGGCCTCGAAAGCGGTTCACGTCAGCCTGAATGGTTCCTGGAAGCTGTTCTATTTTCCCCAGGGCAAGTACCAGATTACTAACCCCGACCAGTTGAAATCCCAGGGGTTGACGTCGATTGAAGCTACCGTGCCGGGCGAGGCCCCCTTGGATCTGTCTCGGCAGGGCGTGCTGCCCGCTGATCTCTTCTTTGGCGAGAATCTCAAGAAGCTGAAACCCTACGAACTGTACGAATGGTGGTACCAGCGCGAGTTCCCCACGCCCTCTGCCATTGAAGGACGCCGCCTGGAGCTTCGCTTTCATGCCGTGGACTGTCTCGCCACCTATTGGCTGAATGGCAAGAAACTGGGAGAGACGGCGGACGCCATGGTCGAGCAGTCCTTTGATGTCACGGGAAAGCTGAACGCAGCAGGAACGAACCTCCTCACGGTCCGGCTAAGCTCTCCCATCGTCGAAGCGGCGAGTAAAACGTACGATCCCGCCTACACGATCGCCGCCGGAAAGACGAACCAGGAGGCTATCTGGATTCGGCGGCCTGCGCACTCCTACGGTTGGGATATCATGCCGCGGGCGGTGTCAGCCGGCCTCTGGCGTCCGGTGGAACTCATCGTCCATGCGAAGCACGAAATCACCGACCTGTATTTCTCCACCCTCGCGGTTCAGCCGGGCCGCGCCACGCTAGCGGTGTCGTACGAAATCTCCACCGACCTCGCACTGCTTTCCCAACTCCGGCTAAAGGTGGAGGGCCGCAGCGGCGAATCGACGTTCAGCTACATCCACGAAGTCGAGTTCACGGCGGGACGCTTTGAGATCGAAGTGCAGAACCCCAGGTTGTGGTGGCCCCGCGGATACGGTGACCCGAATCTGTATAAGGTGACCACCCAGCTTTTGCAGAACCAAAAGGCAATCGCTGGCCGCGAGGACACCGTAGGCATCCGCAAGATCGAACTGATTCGCACCGAGACGACGAGCCTGGAAAAGCCGGGACAGTTTCTATTCAAGGTCAACGGCGTGCCGATCTTAATTAAGGGTTCCAACTGGGTCCCGGCGGATGCCTTTCATAGCCGCGACGCTTCGCGCTATGAGAAGATCCTGGCGCTCTTCATCGACCTGAACTGCAACTTCCTGCGAAGTTGGGGAGGAAACGTATACGAAGATGACGCCTTCTTTGATATTTGCGACCGAAACGGAATCATGGTTTGGCAGGACTTCTCCATGGCTTGCGCGATTCATCCGCAGACGCCGGAGTTCCTGGAGGTGATGAGGAAAGAAGCCATCTCGGTGGTGAGAAAGCTGCGCAACCACGCCTCGCTTGCACTGTGGTCCGGCGACAACGAGGTCGATCAATCTTACTTTTTTGCAGGTCTGGACCCTGCGCACAACAAGATCACTCGAGAAATATTGCCACAAGTAGTTTTCCAGGCCGATCCCTACCGGCCTTATCTTCCCAGTTCACCCTACATGGCGCCGGAAGTGATCGCCACCGGGAACCTCAAGCTCATGCCCGAAGACCATTTGTGGGGCCCGCGCGACTACTTCAAGAGTGCCTTCTATACCGAACACACGGCGCATTTTGTGAGCGAAATCGGCTATCACGGCTGCCCCAGCCTCTCCTCCATCAAGCGCTTCATTGATCCGGAGCACTTGTGGCCCGGGACGGACAATTCGCAGTGGACTCTTCACTCCACGGATTGGACGGGCAATCCCTACCGCATTCAGTTGATGTCCAACCAAGTGAAGGAGCTCTTCGGCGCCGTGCCCGACAATTTCGAAGACTTCATCCTGGCCTCGCAGATCTCGCAGGCCGAAGCCAAGAAGTTCTTCGTGGAGATGACCCGCCTCAACAAGTGGCGCAGCACGGGGCTGATCTGGTGGAATGTCATGGACGGCTGGCCGCAATTCTCCGATGCCATCGTTGACTACTTCTTTAACAAGAAGCTCGCCTATTACTATATTCGGCGGGTCCAGGAACCTGTATTGTTGATGGTAGACGAGCCCAAGGATTGGCGCTGCCGCGTGGTGGTGGGAGACGATTCACGCGAGGATGCGAGCGGCCACTATCGCATCTGGGACGCCGATTCGGGAGAGACTTTGCTGGAAGGGGATTACGCGGTGAAGGCCAACGAAAACCTGGCACTCGGCCAAATCCCGGTGTTCCATTCCGGTAAACGGCTTTTTCTGATGGAATGGACGGCGAACGGGAGGAAGCACTCGAACCACTATCTCCAGGGCTTCCCGCCCTTTGCACTCGAACAGTACAAATCGTGGCTAGCGAAGATTGCGGCGTTACAGAATGATTTTGACGCGGCGAGCATCGGCAGGTGAGCCGTTCACCGCATTTCCGTCATGATACCCATCGAACTTGACGCATAGTGTTTTCCGAGCTAAGTAGGTGTATTATAGTTACTTATCCAGGCATCGATACTGTCTCTCTGTGTCCTCTGTGCGGTGAAAAGGCCCAACACAGAGGGCCCTGAGCTCCTCAGTGTACTCTGTGTTAAGTCTTGAGAAGCACAGAGTACACTGAGAGGTGGGCTTTGCTTGCAGCCAGTCCCGCTTTGATACTCTAGGTTCGACCTAGTGCTTCCGCTCTACTCTTTCGTTCACGCGCCGGCTATTCCACACGTCGCAGCCTGCAGCACGCGCGCAGTGAAGTCATGAAAGCATTGGAGTGGCGCTCAGTCTGACCAAGACAGATAGCCGGGGACGGGCTACGCCCCGTCAGCTACCTTTGCAAGTTCCATACTAATGCAACGACAATTAAGACAAGGGAAAATCTACCTGGCTTCTGCGACCCCATGATTGGGTGTCCGCAAGACAGGGTCGGGCGTCCCAAGCGGAACTTTGGTCGTGCAGGAATTGATACGCTTGACGGTCAACAATATCCCTCGCCTAATTCCGCACTCCCGCACCGCTTCGATCGAATATTCGGAGCAAGTCGGCTGATAACGACACTGAATTCGCCCTTTGAGCAGAGGCCGGCCGATAGCCTGATACAGGCGCACTCCTGACACGTATAAGTATCCCGTGACCTGATTTGCCGGGCTACGATAAGAATCCAGTACGGCAAACAAAATCACCATCGAGAGAATGGCTAAATACGTCTCAGGACGTTTTAGGGGTTGCCGCAATGGGGACCTTTGGCGTCTCGAAAAGGGCTTTGGTCATTAAGGGATCTAGCCGCACCACACTCTTTGTCATTCGAAGGCCATATGGAGGCGTCAAGTCTTCGCACCGGCTTTCCCTTGGGGAGTTGAGTCAAGGCGGGATGCGGTTCGCTCGCCGTCAAAACTGCAAGGGCGAAGCGCGATTCCAGTACAATGGCTTGGACTGAGCCGAGCTGTGACTTTCTCTGTGCCGGCACTTCATGCGGCCCGACCCTAATAATAAGGAGCCCCAACCGCGATGTTTCTGATGAAGAAGATTGTCTCTCGATTCCTCTTTCCCCTACCGCTGTCGTTGGAGTTACTGTTTGTCGGGCTATTCCTGCTCTGGTTTACACGCCGGCAGCGGGCGGGGAAAACCTTGGTTACCTGCGGGGCGATGCTGCTCTTGGGGCTCAGCAACATCCTCACTTCCAACGCTCTGCTTCGCCCTCTGGAACATCGATATCCTCCGCTTGCTGTCGGGCAGGGCGGGGCGGCCTCTCCAAACGTTAGCTTCATCGCTGTTTTGGGGGGATGGGCCGACGATGACCCGGATGTTCCGGTCACCAGCCACGTCTCGCCGGAACTGATGGTTCGATTGATTGAGGGAGTGTCGCTGCATCGCGAGATTCCCGGCAGCAAACTCATCCTTTCCGGAGGGAATGATTCGTCCGAGGGGATGCGGGAAATCGCGGAGGCGCTCGGGGTGAGCGCGAAGGACATTCTGCGGCTGGCGAATCCCCGCGACACGGACGCAGAGAGCCAGCAAATGGCGCCCATCGTGGGCCCGCAACAGTTTATTCTGGTGACTTCGGCCGCACACATGCCGCGCGCCATGGAGCTTTTCCGAAGAAGGGGCTTGCAGCCGATTGCCGCCCCCACGGATTACCTCGCTCCCCGTCACCGAATGGAATCCGACGATTTCGTCCCCGACGGCTTCAAGCTCTTCAAGTCGCAAATTGCTTTTTATGAATACCTGGGGCTGGCATGGGAGACGCTTCGGGGGAAGTTGTAAGCCCACTGAAGGTCAAGGGACGAAGGGTGAAGACCTCAAGGGTAAAGGCTAATGGGTGAAGGCTAAAGTGTAAAGGGTAAAGGCATCGCCGCACTTCGCCTGTCTTTCCGGCTCAACTATGCTCTTCCCTTTTAACCCTTACGCTCTTCACCCCTTACGCTTCACCCTTTACCCTTTTCAGTCTTTGCCCTTCCACCTTTAGCCTTTTACCGTGCAACCTCGTTGCAGCTTTACACCTCTATATGCTTATGGGATAATTCTATTATCCGTGACATGGCGGGGCAGAAGGGAAATATGACAGAACATCTCCGAAGTATTGTGGCGGCTACAGGTCTTTTTGCTTTGTTGGGAGGGAGCGTGTGGGCAGCGAAGGCGCCTGCTTCTCCCGGCCCGGAACAGGCTGCCGAGGCGGCTTCCAAGCCCGCAGCCGCGGCTCCCGACCGTGCCAAGTCGTACTATCACTTCATGCTGGCGCGCCGCTATAAGGAGCTGGCCGGAGTCTACAACCGCTCCGACTACGTTGACCTCGCGGTCTCCGAATACAAACAGGCCATTGCGGCTGATCCTGATTCGCTGTTCTTGCGCGTTGAACTGGCGGAGCTTTACTCGCTTTCCGGCCATACCGACGAGGGCGTTGCGGAAGCTGAGGCTGTGCTGAAGGCGGATCCCGATTACCCGGACGCCCACCGTCTGCTCTCACGAATTTACTACCACATGCTCGAGACCGCGCAAGGGGATCAAGGCGTCCCCAAAGAGGACTTGGCCAAAGCCATCGAGCATTTGGAAGCCGTGGTGCGCGTGGCGCCCAACGATTCGGAGTCCCTGCTCCTCTTGGGCCACCTGTATCGGATTGACAACAAGCCGGCCAAGGCGGAAGAGGCTTTTCGCAAAGTCGTGCAGACGGACCCGGATTCCAAGGTCGGGCTGGCCAATTTGGCGGAGCTTTACATTCAGCAGGGTGAATTCGACCAGGCCATCGACGCACTTAACAAGATTCCCGAAAGCGATATGGATTCACGGCTTTATCACATGTTGGGTGTTGCCTATTCGCAAACCCAGCAATTCGACAAGGCCATCGCCATCTTTGAAAAGGCGCTGGCGCAGGATCCGGATAACTCGGACCTTCGCCGCTATTACGCCGACGCACTTCTGAGCGCCGGGAAGAACGATGCCGCACGGGTTGAGCTGCAGAAGATACTTAAGAGCGAACCCGATGACGGATTGAGTTACAAGCGTCTGGCAATGCTTAATCGCGAGGAAGGGCGCTTTGACGAGGCGCGCCAGGAGCTCGAAAAGGCTAGGACGTTGACTCCGGACGACCTGGAAATCCCATATCAACTGGCGCTGCTTGAAAGCACGGTAGGTCACGACGATAAGGCTATCGACATCCTGCAAGGGTTGGTGAAGCAGTCGGAACGCCCGGGAGGCAAGTACACGGTGCCGGAAGGCAACAACCGGGCGCTTTTCCTAGAACGCCTGGGTCTGGCATACCGGAACGAGGAGAAGTTTCCCCAGGCCATGGACGCTTTCAAGCAGATTCAGTCGCTGGGGCAGTTGCAGGGCCCGCGGGCGGAGATGCTGATTATCGAGACCTTGCGTATGCAGCACCAGCCGGATGCCGCCATGACGGAGGCGGAGGGGGCCGTCAAGGCATATCCGAAGAATCAGGATCTGGTTGTGCAATATGCCACCATGCTAGGCGAGCGGGGCCGTGTGGACGATGGGATTGCGCAACTCCAGGGCTTCATCGCCGGGCGTCCCATCGATCGCAGTGTCTATATTTCCATGGCCCAGATCTATTTGCAGGCTAAGCGCTTCGACGCCGCTGAAAAAGCGATCCAGAAAGCTTTGGACTTAAGTCCGAACGCCGAAGACCAGGAATATGTCCTTTTCGTGCAGGCCTCCATCTTCGAGCGGCAGAAGAAATACGAACAGGCTGAGGAAACGTTCAAGAAAGTGCTCTCCGTGGACCCACTGAATGCCTCCGCGTCGAATTACCTTGGCTACATGCTGGCAGACCGCGGCGTCCGTCTGGATGAGTCGGTGAAGTATATTCAGAAGGCGCTGGAACTTGATCCTAACAACGGAGCCTATCTCGACAGCTTGGGCTGGGCGTACTTTAAGATGGGCCGCTATGATTTGGCGGCGCCGCCGCTGGAAAAGGCCGCCAGCAAGATCCAGGACGACCCGACCATCCACGAGCACCTCGGCAATGTCTATTTGCACTTGGGCAAAACGGCCATGGCGCAAGAGGAGTGGCAGCGCGCCCTCAAAGAATGGCCGGAAGCCGTCTCCAGCGATTTCGACGCCGACCAGGCCAAGGAACTTCAGAAGCAACTCGATGAACTCAAGAGCCACTCGGGGCAACCCAAGTCTACGAACAAGTGATTCCCCCGAACCCTCCTCCGCCGACCCTCGCAGCCCTTTGTCGGCAGTCCTTGCGTTGAAGAGATTCTCTGCAAGAACGTTGGGGCTTTTTGAGGTAGAATTCCCCTGCTTGAATCTGCTCCGCTCTACCAGCGTGGAGCCATCCTAACGGAACTTCGGGCTGGCCGCCCAAGGCATATTGGGTTAGTTTCGTGTACAGGCGGCTTAACGCTACGATGTGGCGAGGTGAACTCGCCGCCACTTTTCCTGGGAGGCTGCCCTGCGGCACGTTCACTTTGCCCAAGACACTTCGCGTTCGCGCTTTCGCCAAAATTAACGCCGGGCTTAAGATCCTCGGCAAGCGGCCCGACGACTATCACGAAATCCGTACCATCTATCAGACCATCGCGCTACACGACCGGTTGAAGATCGGCATCTCTCCAACCGGGAAGGGAATTACCGTTGAGTGCGATAACCCGGCGATTCCCCCTGGGGAAGGCAACCTGGTTTACCGCACATGCGAAGCCTGGGCGCGGGCCCGCGGCTGGCGGGGTAAGATTCAGGTCCAAATCGAAAAGGTCATTCCCGTCGGGAGCGGATTGGGCGGCGCCAGCACCAACGCCGGGGCCACAGTTCTGGGCCTCGAGCGATTGACGGGCGACCGGCTGGATTATCCCGCGCGGCACAGGTTGGCGGCGGCGCTGGGTTCCGACGTCCCCCTATTCTACTTCGGTGGCCGGGTACTGGGCTGTGGCCGCGGCGAGGAAGTTTATCCCCTGAGCGACTTACCTTCCCGCGCCTGCCTGGTTATTTTCCCCGGTTTTTCCGTTTCCACGGCTGAAGCCTATCGCCAAGCAGGTTTGCGGTTGACAGAGCAGGGCGGAACCGCTTACATTGGTAGTTTCGGTGCGTGGCCACAATTTCCCCTTATGAGTTGGGGACCGGCCGAGAACGATTTCGAACATGTCGTTTTCGCGAGGTGGCCTGAGCTGGCGCAATTGAAGCGTCGGCTTATCCGGGCCGGGGCCGAAGTTGCCTCCTTGACGGGCAGCGGGTCTGCTGTGTACGCCCTCTTTTCCTCGTCTCGTCAAATGGTCCGCGCTTCGAAACTCATCCCCAAAGGGTGGCTGTTTTTTCCGACACGCACCTTGGTGCGCGCCGAGTACCACCGCAGATTATTTGTTCATTGATTCATTGGGTCATCGGGTCATTGAAAATCTGTGCGTTGTCCGTGGCCCGTACTGCGTTGCAAGTGATGCGCAGACATCAAGAGGTTGATGCCACTGACGACGGACTACTGACCACGGACAGCTTTTCAATGACCCGATGATTCCATGACCCAATTTTCTTGGGAGGTCGTCCAGTGGTAGGACACATGCCTTTGGAGCATGGAACCCTGGTTCGAATCCAGGCCTCCCAGCCAAGAACTATCGTAATGGGCGACAGCGAGCCGCGGCATTAGATTTCGTTGCCTGTCACTTGTTGCGGGTCACTTATTTTTCGAGGATGCGATGAGAAGCCAGAGGGTGAGCCACACGCTGAAGATCTTCACGGGGAATGCGCATCCGGGGCTCGCCCGGGAAATCTGCGATAATCTCGGAGTGCCGCTCGGCAAGGCCCAAGTGGGACGTTTCCCCGATGGAGAAGTGCGGCTCCAAATCCTCGAGAACGTGCGCGGCGCCGACGTCTTTGTCATCCAACCCACCTGCCGCCCGGTCAATGACAATCTGGTGGAATTGTTGGTGATGCTCGACGCTCTCAGCCGGGCTTCCGCAACTCGCATTACCGCCGTAATGCCCTATTTCGCTTACGCCCGGCAAGACCGCAAGGACCGTCCGCGCGTTCCGATTTCCTCCAAGCTGGTGGCGGACTTACTGACATCTGCGGGCGCCGACCGGGTCCTGGCGCTTGAGCTGCATGTCGGCCAAATCCAGGGATTCTTTGATATCCCGGTCGATCACCTTTACGCGACGCCCGTGACCGTGGGTTTTTTCCGCCGGCTGAGATTGAAGAATCTGGTGGTGGTGTCCCCTGACACGGGAGGCGTGGAACGCGCACGGGGATTTGCCAAGCGTATGAACATTCCGCTGGCCATCATCGACAAACGGCGCGAAGACGCCCATGTCGTGGACGTATTCAATGTCATCGGCGACGTTGAAGGCAAGACGTGTTTGCTGGTGGATGACATGATTGATACGGCGGGAACTCTGGTGAAGGGCGCCTATGCCTTGAAGGAAAAGGGCGCCGACAAGGTTTATGCCTGTTGCACGCACGGGGTCTTTGCCGACAACGCCATCGAAAAAATCTGCTCCGCGCCGATTGAGCGAGTGGTGGCGACCAATTCAATTCCCCTGACGCCCGAGGCCGAGCAGTGCGGCAAGATTAAGGTTCTGAGCGTGGGCAAGTTGCTCGCGGACGCAATTCGTTCCATTCATGATGAAACTTCCGTGAGTAAGCTCTTTATTTGAGGAGAAGAGGAAACTGGAAACTAGAAACTGGAAAATCGGAATTAGAAACTCGAAACTCAAGTCGAACCACGCGGCGTGCCGTCGAAGTTCCAGTTTCCAGTTTCCAGTTTCGAATTTCGAGGAGTAGAAAGTTATGAGTCAAGCATACACGGTTGAAGCTGAGCCGCGCGAGGATTTTGGCAAGAACGTAGCGAGGCGCACGCGGAGTACGGGTCGCATTCCGGGCATAGTCTATGGTGGTGGCGGGCCAGTCATCCCGGTCACCGTCGATCCGGAGGGAATCCGCGAGATTCTCCACTCGGAGTCCGGCCACAATTCGATCTTCACGCTGCAGGTCCGTGGCAAGGCGCCAACACGGGCCATGATTCGCGATTGGCAGTCTGAGCCCATCCGCGGCGGGTTGCTGCATGTGGACTTGGTGCGCATCGCCCTAGACACAAAGTTGAAGCTGAAGGTTCCCATCCACCTGACCGGCGAGCCTCAGGGAGTAAAGGTCGAGGGAGGAATCCTCGAATTCATTTTGCGCGAGGTGGAAGTAGAGTGCCTTCCGGAGGACATTCCGGAGGCCGCCACCCTGGATGTCTCCCCGTTGAACGTCGGCCAGGGCCTGCGAGTTTCGGACCTGCCGCTGGGGCCCAAGGTGAAGGTTCTTACCGACCCGACCCGTGTGGTGGCCCACGTGGTGCTCGTGAAGGCGGAAGAAGAGAAGCCCGCGGAAGTTACGGCGGAAGCGACACCCGCTGAGCCTGAGGTCATCCACAAGGGCAAGGCGGAAGAGGAAGGCGCCGAGGGAGAAGGCGGCGAAGAGAAGAAGGAAAAAGGCGACAAGAAAGAGAAAGGCGACAAGAAGAGTGGCCGCGTTGTAGCGATCGGGCGGCGCGGGTGAGCGTGTCGCTTCGACAAGCATGTCGCGGCGCTCCAAGATGACTCCGGGCCATTTGTTTCCAATCGCCATGAC
>JBKQVI010000162.1:0-4349 GCA_052139985.1 Terriglobia bacterium | reverse complement strand
AACTTGTTCGTTTTCATCAACATATTGGGAGCACTTTTTTTGCCCCTTTGTTTTCAATCAACTATTGGGAGCAACCTTCATTTTTAACATCTTTTTGATGGTTTCGAGAGCACGCTCGCGAGGTGGGTAAATTTTCGTAGGTGCCGTGCTGCACCAAACCTTCATCGCGGATATAGCCTATACTCATTGGCTCGTTTTGTCAAGAGACAATCTGTCCTGTTTACGGACAAGACGGCGGCGGGGCTCTACAGCCAGCTCCTGCCTTGCCTATAAAGGAACGTTGCCAGAGGTCGCACAAGGAATCTAACTATGCCGCAAAGTGGCATGTCCGCGGTCGCATACATGAGAGGCGATGTATGCGCCACCCTCGAATTGTCTCATTGCTCCGCACCCATCGACCACTTTGACGTGTAGTCGCTTCGGATAAATGGCCCATCACTTTCGGGTTCCCAAACGGGGTCTGAGGAATCAGGACCTGCCATGTCGCCATATGGCGATCGAGCGGGGCGCCAACCGGTTTCCCCAGCACTCGGACTCATGGATCTTTGGACCAGGGCGGTTTGGCTTAAGCGCGATGCGAAAGAATAGACAATCTCACGCAAAGACGCCAAGATCGCAAGGAGGAACTGGTTGGTTTTCTTTGCGCCTCCGCTACTTTGCGCCTTTGCGTGAGATGCTTTTGAATTTCCCGGGAATACTTCAGAGCCTATGTGGTGGGTGGCCGCGGGCCGCGCATTTTGGCGGTGGCGCGTGGCCGCGGCTGGCAATGTGGGCAGAAGTGGCTGCTGCGTCCCCCGATCACGATCCGCCGGATGGCGTGGCGGCAGCGCCGGCAGGGTTCGTCCGTGTGCTGATACACCTTCAACTTTTCGAGGAAAGCGCCCGGGTGGCCTTCGATATCGAGGTAATCGCTGAAGGTTGTTCCTCCCAACTTCACGGCGCGTTCCAATACCTTGCGGACGGCCTTGTAGAGTTGGTGAGCCTTGGCGGATGAAACGCGGCCGGGCTGGGAGAGGGGATGGATGCGTGCTTCGAACAGGGCCTCATCGGCGTAAATGTTCCCCAGGCCCGCCACCAGGTTCTGGTTCATCAACCAACTCTTGATGGCGCCTTTGCGGTTTTTCATGGCGGCGAGGAACTGAGGCTCCGTTACCATTTGAGCATCTGGGCCCAGCGTCCCCAGAACCTTTTCCAACTCTGGCAGCGTCAGGGAACGTAGCCTGCCGAAGCGCCGCACATCGCGGAAGCGCAGTTCTTCTCGGCCGTCGTCCAGCGGCATGAAGACGTGGGTGTGCGATTCGATCGGCGCGTCGTGCGGGGTGACCGTGAGTTGGCCCGTCATTCCCAAGCGCACCAGCAGAAAACGCGGGGCTGAGCCGTTGTCCGCTGACAATTCAACGGCAATCGCCTTGCCTTTGCGCGACACCTTCGCGAGCGTTCTGCCCTCGATCGTAAAAGCGAATTCCTCCGCCGAGCCGGCGATAACGCCAGCATGGCGAACCTCGACGCTCGCGATGCGGCGCCCGAGCGCGCGCCGCCGGAGCCCTTGGGCAACGGTTTCAACTTCCGGAAGTTCGGGCATAGAAAGTCAGGGACTCGGGGTTAGGGGTTCGGGATTCAGGACACGGGACACGGGAAACGAGACACGGGATTCGGAAAGTCGGCCGGAAATCGCAAATCACAAACCGGAAATCACAAATCAAAAACGGCCTTGCATCCCGAGCGTGGAACCGCGTACCCCGTTTTCCGTGCGGCGTGTCCCATGTCCCGAGACCCGTGTCCCGAATCCCTAACCCCTAACCCCGAATCCCGTTCTTTCAGACTCCTACTTTGATGTCAGCGCCATCAATCTCGACGGGATAGGTCGCCACTTTGAGGGCGCTATTCCCCACTTTTTCGCCCGTGCAGACGTTGTATTCCCACATGTGCCAGGGGCAGGTTACGACTTCACCCTCCAGCGTGCCTTCGCCGAGGGGGCCGCCCTGATGGAGGCATGTGTTGTCCGTGGCATAAACCTTGCCTCCCACATTGTAGAGAGCGATATCCTTGCCGTCCACGGCCACGGTCATGGCCGTTCCCGGCTTCAACTCTGAAGTGCTGGCAACCTTCACGAAGTTAGGCATGTCGATCTCCTCGGTACGCAATCACGATCCGCAGATTACGCAGATTTCACAGATCAGGCAAGTTGAAGACAAAACAAAGAACAGGTGCGAAACGCACTAGCTGAGCGGCGCGACCGCAGACCGGCGAACCCACGCAACCGAGATAGAAATATGGGCTTCCCACCGCTTGCCTTTACTGTTTTCGCTTTCTATCTGCGTAACCTGTGCAATCTGTGGATAAGTGTAGATGGTTTAGCCAATCTGAACGAGCTCCGGGGTCCCCGCCTTGCCGATGCGGACGGATTTCTTGAAGTCCTCGATCATGCTCTGTTCCAGACGAACGTCAGTTGGCCGCTTCCCCAAGGTCATGCCGTCGATTTTTTCCTGCAGCTTGAGCAGAGCATAAAAGAGATTTTCCGGGCGCGGCGGACAGCCCACGACATAGACATCCACGGGCACGATCTTGTCCACGCCCTGCAAAACGGCGTAAGTGTTGAAAGGCCCGCCCACGCTGGAACAGGCGCCCATGGAAATACACCACTTTGGGTCCGGCATCTGTTCCCATATGCGCTTGACCACCGGTGACATTTTCAGCGTCACGGTCCCGGCCACGATCATCAGGTCGGCCTGGCGAGGACTGGGGCGAAAAACCTCGGCGCCGAACCGCGCCATGTCAAACCTTGAGGTGGTAGAAGCGATCATCTCAATCGCGCAGCACGCCAATCCGAACGTCAGCGGCCAGAGGGAAGATTTGCGCGCCCAATTGAAAACATAGTCCACGGACGTGATGATGAAGTTTTTCTCGAAGCGATTCTCGATGAATCCCATACCTGAGCCTCGTTTGTAGCCCGCGACACCTGATGCTCGTAACGGTGGCCCTGCGGCACCGACGTGATTATACCCCGACGCCCGCGCAGGTTCGCAACAAATTCGGCCGCGGCGCGTGTGCGACATAAATGTTGAACGACAGGCTCTTCCTCCGGATGGCGGCGAAGAGGTTGTAGCGTGGGCGTCTCGCCCGCTGTGGCGTGGGCATCCTGCCCGCGCCTTCCGGGCGGGAGCGGGACGCCCACGCTACAACCCACGGTTCTAGCGCAGGGGCACCCGGACAATGATCGTATCGTTCACCCGCGCGATGAGGGCAGAAAACGAATCGTCACTCACGTTGTGCATCGGCTTGACGAGAGTGGTCAAAGGCTCGACCGTAACGTGCAGCTTCGCCTTCCGGTCACGAGGAATCTGGAAGGAAACCAGACAATCCGGCCGGCCGTCGCCATCCAGGTCCACGGACTCGGAGATGTTGGCGGGAAGCTTCGAGGCGGGAGTCCACACAATCTGTACGAACGCGCCAGATTGCGAGAGCGGCGCTCGTTTCGGAACGGGCTTGTAGACAACCACGCGGTAACCGTCGCGGGCGATGGTGCGTGCCGGCTCACCCCCCGAATAGACGGGGTCAACGCGCAGCGAGGTTTTCGCGGCGGCGTGGATGAACACGCCGAACCAAATGAGCGGCCCCACCACCGCCACCCCAATCGTCAGAATTGCGGCCGCATAACCAAGAACTGCGGGCAGACGTTTCATGACCTTCCTCCCGTGCATCCCTATCCGATCAAGCCAATCAGCTTTTGCAGTGAGTTGGCGATGATGCTTCCCCCGAACATTGTGGCAAACACCCAAGCGGCGTAAAGATAGAGCAGCCGAGCGCGCTCCGGCGAGAGGCCCACCGGCGTACCCTTGATGTGCCAAACCGCGGCATCCTTGCGGCAAACATCGACGCAGGCGCCGCACCGCGTGCACGTAGAAAGCGTCTTGCCGGCCTGAATGGAGTCCTTGTCGAGGGAAAGAGTGGGGCAGTGGTTTTGGCACAATACACAGCCGGCATTGCACTTTTCCTTGTCAATGCGAATATCGAAGATGCTGGTCCGGCTGAACATCGATTGAAAGGCCCCGAATGGGCAGAAGAATGCGCACTGCGTCCGGCGTTTGGTCAAGTATGGCAGCACCACCACCAAGCCGAGAAAGAGCGCGACGAAGATTCCAAACTGGATAGCCGTTTGGACGGAACGCACCGCGGGAAACTCGGTGACGGTCTTGAAAGGGCAGAGCCACATGCAGTAGATGGCCCTGATCCTCACGTAATTTTGAGAAAGGGCGAAAGAAATCTCTCTGGGGGCGCATTTTTTTCTTGACATGTTATAGATATTATATAAATAATATCTCGATGCCTGCACGCATTCCCACGCAGCA
>JBKQVI010000161.1:0-24144 GCA_052139985.1 Terriglobia bacterium | reverse complement strand
TAAGTTAACGCCAATGATAGAGACAGCATATCCCAGCGAAAATGAACTTCAGGTCTTGTTGGAGCGATATTCGGACCTCTTACCTGGCGACCAGATTGACCCGGAGGATCCTCGGCAGTGGCTATTGGTGTCGCGCGAAATGAGCGTGCCAGGGGGAGAAGACGAGGGTGGACGGTTTAGCCTCGACCACCTCTTTTTGGATCAGGACGGCATTCCCACGTTTGTGGAATGCAAGCGGGCCTCTGACACCCGAGCGCGTCGTGAAGTTGTGGCTCAAATGCTCGACTACGCTGCGAATGGAGTTGAGTACTGGGGGATGGACAAGCTGCGGCAGGCCGCAGCGGAAACGGCCGCCAAACAAGGAACCTCGCTAGATGATGCAATTCGCAAGTTACTTGGTAAGGAAGAAGGCTCGGCCATTGAGGATTACTGGAAGCTGGTGGAGTCCAACCTTCGATCTGGAAAGGTCCGGCTCCTGTTTGTAACTGATGAGACGCCCCGCGAACTTCGACGCCTGGTTGAATTCTTGAACGAAAAGATGGGAGACGTTGAGGTGTTGGCGGTTGAGATCAAACAGTTCGTCGGCAAAGGCCAAACGGCCCTGGTGCCAAGAGTGATTGGGCTAACCGAGAGAAGCCGAGGGGGCAAGGGCACTGAACTCCCGCCAAGAAGGCACATTGACCGAACAGCTTTTCTGGGCGCGTGTAAGCCGGCGGTTGCCCGCTTTTTCGCGAGAGTCCTGGACCTTGCTGAGAAGAGGGGGTATCTGATCTATTGGGGGACGGTAGGCTTTTCGGTTCGGGCGCAACTCGCGGATGATGCCGCCAGCTTCGTGTACGGTTTTCCGAATGGCGAATTTCAGTTCTTCTTTAATCAGCTAAGTGAGTTCGACCAAGAAACCTTGGAAAAGCTCCGCAAAGAACTCATGGCTTTTGATGTTTTTAGGGAATCCGGTGAATATACGCTGAAGGCCGTCGTGGACGCGGAAAACATCCCCAAACTGGAAAAGGTATACGATTTCATTCTTGATAGGGTAGGTGAGATTGTCAAAACGCACCAAAGCAAGCCAGCGTAACGCGACCTGTACTGTAGGTCCGCAGCTCTTACACCGCGACCTGAACGAACTCACGCGCTTGGAAAAGCCGCAGGGCTGAAAAGCGAGCCCTGCACTACTTCCCCTTGTGGCGCGTCGCACCGCCGCGACAAGCAGCGCCCGTCCCGCCGCTCGAGGACCAGCATGTAGCGCTGACCTGCTTTCCAAGGTCAGCGGCTTTTAAGCTTCGAATTTCCGGCACCGTTGGGCTTGCGTTCACGCGGGCGCGCGAGTAGATTACCGGCGCGCCACGATTGCACGGGCCATTCTTACACGACCGACCGTGTCCGCCTTCCTGCCGACGGGAACACTGCCATCTGAACAGCGGAAGAGCCGCGGACCTTGAACCGCAGGTCCGCGCTACTCGCTGCGCTACACCCTCAAACGTCATCGTCTGTCGATATTGTCCCCCAGCAAGAACCGCAGAGGCGGGTGAACTGTGCCCACCTCTACGCTACAGCTCCTTGGGCTAGCATGATGAACGTCGAAAGGAAGGGCAAGGCGTAAGCAAGGCGAGATTATCGCGCACCCAACAGCACGGCAAGAACGCGCAAGTGGCACCGATTTGATACTTATTCGGCCGGCGCGTATTCAGCTTGCATTCTTCGCCCGTGCAATCGACAAGGCCAAAACACCGTTGATGGCAGGCACAACCGTACCCGCCAATCCCAACTGATCCGGGGCGTATTGCACAACCATGTAGGCGATCGCTGATGTGACGGCCAGATTAACCACGGCCCATACCCACATTCCCAGGTACGCCAGCCCCGCTCCGGCGAGAAGAAAGTTAAAAACGAACGCCAGCCCTGGTTTTTTCATGAATGGTCTTGCCCTATTGAGATTTTAGCTGAGATTTCCGACCTGCCGAATATAAGCCCACCGCGCCCAAAGTCAACGACAATCTGTTTTGGGTGCTGAGCCGTAGCGCCGGCTTCCAGCCGGCACAGGAGCCGCCAAGATGGCGGCGTTACGCTCAAATTAAGGTACTACCCTGCTTTGCCCATCCTTGCGGAGCACACGTAGCGGAACGGCTATCCGTCCACGCGTCGAGAATCCTGACCGGTCGGGCAAGACGCGGCAACTGATAAAGCTTCAACGGTCCGACACCACCAGGCGGCGCAGCCGCGACATGCGGGGCATTATACTTCGCGCGCTATCGGCTGTTTCGAAAAGAAAAGAGCCGCAGAGGAATCCGTCTGATGACGGATACCTCTGCGGTGTGCACGATCACTTCCCGATTGCCTTTACCCACTGAATTCGAAATAATTCCGGGCGGAACGAATGCGCGCACTCCAGTCGGCGCTTCGGACAACAGATGCTAGGATCGAGAATGCTTTTGCGCACAGTAGCCGTTGTTTTCATCGTGGGGATATTCATGTCATTGCCAATGGATGGCAGGGGAATCGCTCCCTCGCAACCGAGTTCTGGAAATTTGCCCGGCGCGGATTTGGTTTTGCTGCATGGGAAGATTTGGACGGGAGAGCACGCTTCGCCCGCGGGCTCCAATTCCGCCCCAGAGAGGTTTGCGGAAGCGGTGGCGATCGCGAATGGCCGCATCCTGGCCGTGGGTAGCGACGCCGAGATTCAGGTGTACATCGGCAGGAATTCCAAGGTCGTTGACCTGAAGGGCCGCCTGGCCGTGCCGGGGCTGATTGACAGCCACGCGCACTTTGTCCAAGGCGGCTTCCAGCTTCTTTCGGTTGACCTAAAAGACGCCCGCAGCGAGGAAGAGTTCACGCGCCGCATCGCCGAGAAAGCGAGGACGCTCGCGCCGGGCCGCTGGATGATGGGCGGCGATTGGGATGAACAGGCGTGGACCTCAGCCAGGCTGCCCACGCGCCAAATGATCGACGCGATAACCGTAGACCATCCCGTGTTTCTCAGTCGCTATGACGGGCACGCGGTGCTGGCGAATTCGCTGGCGCTCAAGCTGGCCGGCGTGACGCGCGCGACGCCGGACCCCGTGGGCGGCATCATCGTCCGCGACGCCACGGGCGAGCCCACGGGAATCTTCAAGGACGCCGCGCAAGACCTGATCGGCAAGGTCATTCCGCCGCCCTCGGAAGCCGATATGACGGAAGCCTTGCGCGCGGCGCTCACGGAAGCGGCGCGGGTGGGCCTGACTTCCGTCCACTCCATCACCGTTGACGCGGATTCCTGGAATGGCAGCTTTACAGGTGAAATCCAATTACTGCGACGCGCCAAGTTGGAGGGCTGGCTGACCTGCCGTATGTATGAAATCGTACCCAGCGCGCGCTGGGAGAAGCTGCGCGACGCGGGCCTTGAGCACAACATGGGCGACGATTTCATCAAGCTGGGAGCCGTGAAGGCCTTTGCGGATGGGTCACTAGGCTCGGCCACCGCCTGGATGTACGAGCCTTTCGCGGACGACCCGGCCAATCGCGGCATCCCCCTTCCGTTGATGAATCCGCCCGCAAAGATGGAAGCCCTCGCGAGCGGCGCGGACCAAGCCCAAATCCAACTCTGCATCCACGCCATCGGCGATCGCGCCACCGCGGAAATTCTCGACATGTACCAGCGCCTGGGCGGCAATAATCCGGCCTATCATCGCTTTCGCATCGAGCACGCCCAGCACATGCGACCGCAGGACTTTGCGCGCTTCGCGAAGCTGGGCATCATCGCCAGCATGCAGCCTTATCACGCCATCGACGACGGCCGCTGGGCGGAAAAGCGCCTGGGCCACGACCGCGCCCAGTGGAGTTACGCGTGGCGCTCCATGCTCGACGCGGGAGCGCCGGTGGCCTTCGGCTCCGATTGGCCGGTGGCGCCGCTCAGCCCCATTCTGGGTATTTACGCCGCGGTGACTCGCGCGACGCTGGACGGCAAACACCCCGACGGATGGTTCCCCGAGCAGCGCCTCTCCGTGAAAGAGGCATTGCGCGCCTATACGCAGGGTTCTGCCTATGCAGCTTTTCAGGAAGACGAAAAAGGGAGCATCACGCCGGGAAAACTCGGCGACGTCGTAGTGCTCTCCGACGATCTTTTCACCATCCAGCCTGCCAGGATCAAGGATGCACGCGTGGTGATGACCATCGTGGGAGGCAGAGTCGTTTACGAAGTGAAATAGTCGATTTCAGCGGGGAGCCTGGGCGGGCCGTGCCCGACTCAGCCAGTTTGCGCAGAACGACGGAGAAGCCACGCAGCAGCAGTGTTGTGAGTGCGTCGGAGGGTTGAAGGAAAGAACTTCCACCACCAGATCAGGAGCACCCTTGACATTATTCTCCGTGACCACCGACGCGCGCTTTTTGGAGACGTAGAGAATATCCGGGTAGACGACGTCGTGAAGAGAAAAGACAACATTGAAAGGCGCGACGAAAACCCGTCCTTGTCCCTCCCTTTTTACAAATTCGCCTGGAGGCCGCGGGAAACGTCGAATAATCTCGAACTGTAAGTGCTGCGAGGGGATATTTCTACCCCCTCTCCCAAACCCTGCATATACAGGAATGGGAAAGGGGGATGGGCAGAGCGAACGGGCCTGCGCGGCTATGCTCGCTTGGACATGTACTCCAGCGTCCGCGTAAGCGCTACTTCGTCATCCATGGAAGGCGCGAATTCCAGACCGAAGACGCCCTGGTAGCCGAGTTGTTCGATCTGGCTCAGAACGAATGGGTAGTTCGTCTCGCCTGTGAACACCTCGTGCCGACCCGGCACGCCCGCCGAATGGAAGTGGCCGATCACGTCGATATTCCGCTTGATATGATTGACGAGGTCGCCTTCCATAACCTGCATGTGGTAACAATCGAACAGTATGCGCAGGCGTTTGGAACCGATATGCCGGCATATCTCCGCCCCGAGATCGCTGCTGGTAAGCCAGTGGTCGGGATGGTCGTACTTATCGTTTAAGGGTTCCAGGAGTAGGGTCACACCTGCTTTCTCCGCCATATCGACAACGGGCTTGGTCCACTCGATAACTGAATCCAACATCTGCTCGTCGGTCAAATCCGGTACGCGATTGCCCGTCAGGAAAATCGTGTTGGGAATTTGCGCTTCTTTCGTGTAACTGATCGTCATCTGTGCGCGCTTGAGCCATGCGTCTTTGCTCTTGCGCGGGTCCGTCAGGCCGCCGGCCACCGAGCCATCCGGCGAGTTAATAACCGTATTGGTGATGGTTACGCCATTGGCCTGCGCCAACTTCGCCAACTGGTCCGGCGGCCCCTTGAAAACACTATCCACCCACCATATCTCGACGTTCTTAAACCCCAGGCGCGCCGCAGTCTTCACGCGATCCTCAAACGGCAGGCTGGTCAGAGCCATTTCCAAACATAGACCTAGTTTCATAGCGAATCCTCCTCAGCAGGATGTGTACAATAAAAACGCTTTCAGGGGCAGGGATCGCCGGCCTGAAGTGGACCACCGAAATCCGGCATCAACGAAGCAGTTGCCGCAGCACCCGGTTAATACCTAGCGCAATCGCATTGCAATCTTCATCGGAATAGTTATGGTTGATTTCAATGTGAATCGACCTTCCTAGCAGGTCGAGCGTGCGGGGACACATGTCCCGGGAGTATTTCGGCAGTTCCGCCGCTGGCACTGCGCTCCACGGCAGCCCGTCTTTGGCCACGGTCTTCTTGTCTAAGATATGCTCCCAATAAGTATAGACATGCCAGTCGCGCACCTTGGAATCGTACACACCCCCCGCCGGAACGCCTTCGGCATGTAAGGCCTCGATCGCTTGGCGAGTCACGTCGGCGTTGGGAAGGAACAGGATCAGGCAGATGGCTGTGTCGCCTTGCTCATCGGTAATCCGGCGGAATTGCACGTGCGGTGACTTGTCGATCCCCTCCTTGATCAACTTCTTGGCCCGCCGGTAGTCAGCGAGCATGGCATCCGTCTTGCGAATCTGCGCCAGGGCGACCGCGCCTTCCAGTTCGCTCATGCGGTAGTTCTCACCCGCAAAGAGTTCGCCTTCCCGCCGCTCGTGGGCAAAGCGGTCAGGCCGCCAGCAGGCCGCCGTGTCGTGCCAACTCTGGGCGCGAGTATAGAGCCATTCGTCATCGGTGGTCACAAAACCTCCCTCCCCGCTGACGATCACTTTGTAATAATCGAAGCTGAAGCAGCCGATCGTTCCGAGGCTCCCCAGGCGCTTGCCGTGGAAAGACCCGCCCCCGGCTTGCGCCACATCTTCCAGGAGGGGCAGCCCCTTGCGTTTCGCCAAGTCGAGCAGGGCGTCCATTTGGGCCGGCGCGCCGCGCATGTGTACGGCGGCGATAGCCTTGGTCCGGGGAGTAATGGCCTTTTCCACGGCTGCGGGGTCGAGGCAGAGAGAATCATCGACTTCTGCGATCACCGGGATGGCATTCGCTGCCACGGCGGTAGCCGCGGTGGCAAAAAATGTGTAGGCGGGGACAATCACCTCGTCGCCGGCGCCGATGCCCAGCGCCCGGTAAGCTGCCACCAGTGCCGAGGTGCAGGAGTTCACCGCCAGGCAATGCTTCACCCCAACGAGTTCCCGCATGGCCTGCTCGGCCGCTGCCACGCGGCTGGGCTTGGGATTGTAATATCGGAAAAGATGCGGCCCCTGAATATTGGCGTCGCTCGCAAGAAGCGCTTTGATCTTCTCCTTGTTTCCGGGACTGAAATCCCACATGTCAATGATCTCCCAGAGTTCCTCGCGGCCGATTTTAGTGGGATATGGTCCGAGCTTGGTAACCGACTTGGTTACGCCCTCCATAACGGATGATTCCTTTTTCATATTCCCCTCCTTGGACCAATGATTGGTTCGATCATCACTTCCTCCCGCCCGGCAAGCCCTCCCGCTCGCAGGCTCGGGGACTGCACGGCATGATAGCCGGCGTTGCACACGGCAATCTTGCGCTCTTGTCTGCAAGACTCCTTCACGAGAAAGACAATAACACCATAGCGGCCATACCCAAAACGACTGCCGTCCCGCTGCGAATGCTGGTCTTTTGCTTTAGGATCAGGGCGCCCAAAACAACCGCCACTGGAATAACCAAGCCGTTGGTGATTGGGTAAACCACCAATCCCGCCTGCGAACTGACGCGGCCGACCACCGCGAGGACGGCCATTGTGAACATGAGTCCTGACCAGTGCGTCACCGCCGCCGCGGCGCTGATCCCCACCAGTGCGCCCTCCGCCGGCCGGCGCTGGCCACTGGTCAGCTTGTACCCCAGCACAATCGGGAATCCGATTCCGTACAGATAAGCGGTGAAGACGGGTCCCTGGCCGGCCGGGACAAACCTAAGCAGCACCACGAGCCAGGCGTTAAGGAAAAATGCCAGCCCGATGCATATGAACCAGCGAGAGGCGCGGCCTGCCGCTCCCGTCCGCTGGAAACCTCCTCCGATGATGACAATGGAGGCCAAAGTGAGCAGCAGGCCCACTCCCTTCGCAAGGCTGAAGGCATCGTTGAACCACCACACGGAGACGAGAATCGGCACCACGACCGAGAGGTTCACGATGGTCCAATTGGCGGCAATGTCGCGTTCGCGCGACGCCTGAAGGTAACAGGCCAAACCGCCCACAAAGGTCACCGCACCCAGGAGACCCATCGCCAGCAACCGCAAGTTATAGAACGGGAGCCCGAAGAACATGGTCACGGCGAGACCGATTAGGAGTCCGGTGAATTGCATGTACAGGAGCACGTCCCAGATTTGGTAATGCCGCTTCGCCGCGATGTCGTAACTTACCCCGAGAAAGCCATACACCAGCGCCGCCGCCAGGGCGAGCAAAATTCCGTGGGTCATGTCAACTCCAACCAGCCACGCCCAGGCCGGCTCAGGGCAGTAAGCTCGGCTTGCACCACCGCGGGAAGGTGGGCGAAGTCTGGAAGCACTCCGCGTATTGCACGCCGCATTGCAAGCCCCGAAAGCGTGACACGTGTTCCATGAACTCGAGGTAAGTCATTCCGTACTGAGCTTCCAGCCAGCCCCCCTGGCTTCGGTGACAGGCCAACATCTTCTTCTTCGCCTCAAAGCTCTTGCTAATGTCCACATACTGCTCCGGCTGAAAATTGATGCCGGCGACCGTGTCCATGTAGAAAATCTCGGGGATCGTTTCGCACACGGGATATTCGGTCTTGATATTCGGGACGGTGGTCATCACGCGGATGTCCCAACAGATCTGACCGGTGGTACGGTGGTCAGGATGGTAATCCGAAGGAGCGTGCGAAATCACGACGTCCGGGCGCGCCCGTCGCATCAGGTTAATAAACGCTAGTCGCGTCTCCTCTGTTGAATAGAGAAATTCATCCGGGTAGCCCATCCAGACAAAGTCCGCTCCTATCACCGCTGCTGCCGCTGCAGCTTCCGCCTTTCGCATGGCGGCGATTTCTTCCTTGGGCAGCGTCATCGAACCAACTTCACCATTCGTGGCGACCGCAATCGTAACGTGGTGTCCTTGCTGGGCATATTTCGCCAGCGTTCCTCCACACAGTAATTCCAAATCGTCCGGGTGCGCCCCTACCGCCAGTACTCGCATATTATTCTCCTCCTGGTACGTTTTCTATCGTACCGAACTCAGCTTGAATCGGGCGCTCTTTGGCGTCGCCAGGATCCCGAAATGAATGGCGCCATTTTGCAGCCTGCAGAGCCCGCCCTTGCCGGTTCCATTAATAATCGTACTTGCCCAGAACGCCGCGGGGGAGGCGACTAGCCGCGAACGCGGACCGGAAGTCCCGGAAGCCAACTTGCGTGACCATGGGTATGCCGCCCGTATGTATCTTGAGCGCATCGATCACCGAAAAAGCCTTAGGAAAGTGCTGTTCGTAAGGTTTGCATAGCCGTTGGACCCGCCGCCAGCCGCCCGGGCAGTATTGAGGAAAGATCATTTTGTGCCATTCGGATCACCGCACCTTCATGCCCGGCGTAGTTCAAAAAGGAAGGAAACGAGCGCCCTCACGTCGAGGGTGGGAACCAAAGTGACCTCAGCGCGACCCAGGCACTCTGCCTCTCTAGCGAGACCGCTTTCTTGGCATAGAGCACACAAGAAAACAGCGTAAGATAGAAGGGAAATGGGAACTTGTCAACAACTTATTTCTCTTATATAAGTAAGCTTTGCGGTTTAAGCTCATTCGTTGTGGAGCATATTTCTATGGGAGATTGATGTAGGGTCCCCACGGAATTGCTGCTAGACGGCGAGACCGAGAGCGCCCTGACTCCCGAGCAGACGCCCAAGGCCACGCGCATCGAACAGTGGAGTCTGACATTGGACCAGTGCAAGAGCCTAAGGGGCAACCCGGGCGGTAATTTCTGCTTTGGACTCACCGCCTGAATAGATAGATTGATGCACGTAGTCAAGATGTGTCTTGGCGCAGTGCTTCCGTTACTCGCGGCGGAACCGGGTTACAGCGTTTGGCCGGCTAATGTACGGAACACGGTCTAACAGGAGAATTGAGCAGCGATCTCCTGGCCGTGCAGACAAATGTGATGAGTAATTGAAATGGTGGGCCCAGAAGGACTCGAACCTTCGACCAACGGATTATGAGTCCGCTGCTCTAACCAACTGAGCTATGGGCCCGTGCCTTCGTTTTCCTTAACTTGGAGACGGCTCGGCGTTTGGCGTTTGCTTATCCCCTGCCCGCAAGCTCTCCATTTCCGTCATCCCTGCTTTCGTTTCGCTTTGGCCAACAGCCATGTCGTGCATGTCGAATCAGGAAACATCGGCGTGCCGCAGAATATGCCGAAGGGCGTTGGCCGGCGCGCCAACGCCCGAAGCAAGCCCAGTTTACCACAGCGTTCCGATCGAATGTAACGGCTTGTTCCCTCAGATAATAGGTCGGATTCATGTTGTAGCAGCGTGCTCATCCATCATGTTCCGCTCCATATGGCGGCGCAACACCACCTCCACATCAGGTTGAGCCAGCAGGAAGAGGACGATCATGAGTCTCCTCACTGACTCACTTTCAACACCCACGCCGCCTGCGGCAGCAGCCCTTCCGGAAGATCAGGAAGCTGGACCGATACACCGCCCCTTGTCACCTTGAATTTCAGCGGTGTCGTGAACCCCAGCAGAGTGACCGACTTCGCGCCCGTCACGTCTTTGAGAAAAAAGGTCCGGCCTGGCCAGCGCGGCAGAATCGCAAACAGTTCGCCGCCCTTCGTGGTGAAGAACGCTTCGATGCCCGCCTTGCCAGGCTCCGGCTTTGCCGCCAGTTTCGTCACGTCGTAGGCGGTCTCAAACTCCTTGTTGTAATCGACCTTGGGAACTTCTCCGGCGCTCCATTGCCGTGTGGATTTCCATGGCTTCGTGCCATAGATCGCTTCCCCATTTACCTTCAGCCAGTCGCCGATTTGCTGGAGGCGCTCCTCCATCACCACAGGGATGTTCCCGTCGGCGTTGGGTCCGATGTCAAGCAGCAGGTTGCCGCCGCGGCTGACCAGATCCACAAGCATGATTACCAGTTCGCGGCCGGTGTGGTAGTCGCCCAGACGCTCCGCGCGGTTGTAACCGTAGCTGAAGCCCATGCCGCGGCTCTCCTCCCAGGGGTGGTCCATGCCCGTCATACCAGGCGTATATTCCGTGGTCCAATAGCCGCCGTGTTTGTGGCGGGTGTCCTTCCCCCAACGGTCATTGATGACGACATCATCCTTCACCGGAGACTCATTGAACAGCCAGGCGAGCAGTTCGGGGCTGTGCCACTCGTCCGAGGTCAAATCCCACTCGCCGTCGCTGAAAATGATGGCAGGCTTGTAGTTTGTGACCAGGTCTTTGAACTGCGGGAACATGTGCTCCCGAATGTAGCGGGGCTTGTCCGCGAGCCACAGCGGGTTGTACCACTCATAGAGCGAATAGTAGCAACCCATGCGCAGACCCTTTCGCCGTACTGCCTCGCTGAGGTCGCCCAACAGATCGCGCTTCGGCCCGATTTCGACCGCATTCCAAGGCCTCCCCCATGTGGCGGAGGCCTCCTTGCTCGGCCAGAGTGCGAATCCCTCGTGATGTTTCGAGGTCAGCACAACGTACTTGGCACCCGATCGCGCAAAGACGTCTGCCCAGTGATCGGGATCGAACAATTGCGCGCGGAACTGCGGCGCGAAATTCTGATAGGGGAAGGCCGCGCCGTACATCTTTTGGTGATAGGCCCAGGTGCCTGTCTGGATTGGATTCGCGTGGGCGTCATCCCTACCGTTGGTCATCGCGTTCCAATACCACTCCGCGTAGGCGAGCTTTCCCGGAATCACCGGCGCGTAGGCGGGTACCGAGTAAGCTCCCCAGTGAATGAAAATGCCGAATTTGGCGTCCGTGAACCAAGCCGGCGTGGGCCGCTGGTCGATCGAGTCCCACGTAGGTTGGTAAGTTTGGGCGCTAAGGCTGCTGACGAAGAGGAGGGGGATAAGCAACGATTTCTTCATAGTGGTTTCAATCCGTATTCGGATTCTGGATGTTGTAGCGGCAAGTTTACCTCGCCAAGTGGCGGCGTCAAGCCGCCTGTACGTCAAACTGTACCACGAGCCGGAATTGTTCAGGGTTGCACGCAAACGGGCCTCGCGAACATCTGAGGATCATACTGTTTCCCATCTTTAAGGCTCCGCGCCCTCTCTTGCGGTCCGGCCCTTCGTCAAGTTCTCGAAGAGGAAAAGCCCGGTCTTACCGGCGACAATGATATCCAGGTCGCCGTCACCGTCGATGTCAACCACCGGAATTTGCATGCCTCCCCCGGTTCGGCCGCCGTAATCAATGATGTGGCGCCGCCACTGCAGCCGCCCGCCAGACTGGATTTTTTCGTACCAGTACACGCCGAGTGGTTCGTTCGCGCCAGGGTCATGCTCGTGTGCGTAGTAGCGTTTCCCTGTCACCAGTACCGGCTGCCCGTCGCCCTTCAGGTCAGCCACCGTCAGCGCGTGAGCTTGGGACCAGGCGTTGTCAATGACATGTTTTATCCAGGTTCTATTGCCCTGCGCGTCCTTCTTCTGTTCGTACCAGAAAATTCCGTAGTCGTGGCCCAGGGTGGTCACAAGGTCCGGCAGGCCGTCGCCGTTCACATCCATCGTATAGATGAACCCGGTGGCCCCGAGATCAAATTCCGGGTGGAAGATCCATTGGCCATGGCGAGGGTCAGCGGGAGCTTCGAACCATCCCTTGGGCGTGATGATATCGGTGCGCCCATCCCCGTTCACGTCACCCGCGCCGATGCCGTGGCCATAGCTCTTGGGGCTGACGACATGACCCACCCAATGGGCGTCATTCCCTTTGCCCTCGATCTCATACCACGTCAGGGGGAAATTCGAATCACCGAATTGGGGCAGGAGTTGCGCAGGCTTGCCGGTATTCAGGATGTCAACCAGGAACACGAATTCCACCGGCGAGCGCGTCTCGATGAGGTGTTCTACCCAGGGTTGGTTGCGGGTCCCGGGGTTTTCCCACCACGTCAGGGGCTTGCTCCAATATGAACAAGTGACCACATCGGGGTAGCCGTCTCCGTTCACATCGATCGCCAGATCACTCAAATCTTCCAAGTAGCCGTCGGTGAAGGGCAGGCTGCGAAACTTATGCTTGATCCACCGCATCCCCTCACTGCCCGGCGCCAACTGCTCATACCAGTTCTCGCCGGCAATGATGTCAAGCCTGCCGTCGCGATTCACATCGGCAACGGCAACTCCTTCACTCTGCCCCAAGTCAAGAGTATGTTTGTGGAAAGGGATTTCATCCGAACCCTGGGCTAACATTCGGCCCGCAAACCACAGCGAGCAAGGAGCAAGGATGAGGAGTCCCAGACCCAGGAGAGTCGTCGGGCGTTTAACCATTTCGAACATTCTGCTGTTGAAGGAAAACATATTCCTCCTTTCCCCGCTAGATCACATTCCAGGGTTTGCGCCGCTCTTCGTTAAGCATTTTATTGGCTTCGGCGTCGCCGATAACCTGTTCCTGCTTGCTCTCCCAGTGCAACTTCCGGCCAAGACGAAGCGAAACGTTCGCCAGAAGGCAGGCGCTGGTGGTTCGGTGCGTGGTTTCTATATCGGAGTTCGGCTTCTGGCGCGACTTCACACAATCCAGGAAATTGACCACGTGAGGCTGGTGCTGGGCTGTGCCATCGCCCGTGATCACCTGCGTAGAGCCAAAGGTTTCCCACACGTCCTGGGTCGCCTTGACCGGCCAAATCGTATACCCTTCGCGGTTGACGAACAGGGTTCCGTCCGTGCCGTAGAACTGCGTGCCGTAGGAGTGATCGTCCGGTCCTCGGCCCAAGTGTTGGCTGAACCGGGCGGCGAAACCGTGATCGCTGATCGCGCAGGGCGGGTATTCATAAACGGCTTCGATCGTGTCGGGAGTCTCGTAGATGCCTTGACTTGCGTATCGGCTCCCCGAGGCGGCGACCGTCACCGGAGCGTCCACTCCCATCGCCCAATGGATGACGTCGATCAAATGCGGTCCCCAGTTGGTCATTTCCCCGCCCCCGGTTTCCCAAAAGCCGGTGAATCCGCGACGGCTGCGGTTATACGGATGGAAGGGCGCAGGCCCCAGCCAGAAATCCCAGTCGAATCCCGGTGGCGGATCGGTATCGGCGGGAGGAGCCACCTTTCTCTGCTCGCGCGTGAAGCCGCCGGTAAGCCAGGCCTCGGCAAAGGTCACGGTACCGATCTTCCCTCCGGCAATCATTTCGACGACTTTCTGAAAATGTTCACCTGAGCGTTGCTGAGTGCCGCACTGCACGACACGGTTGTACTGATGCGAGGCCTCCACCATCTTTCGGCCTTCGTAAATCGTATGGGAAATCGGCTTCTCCACGTAGACGTCCTTCCCCGCCTGGCAGGCCATAATCATCGGAATGCCATGCCAGTGCTCCGGGGTCGCAACGATTACGGCATCAATGTCTTTATGCTCCAGCAGCCGGCGAAAATCTTTGTACCCTTTCGTCTTGCTCGACATACCTGGGGCATCAAGCGCCGTGGCAGCGCACAAATCATAAACGTCCGCCACCGCGACGGCGTCCACCTGGCCGGTCCGGAGCATCGAGCTCAGGTCAAACCGGCCTTGATTGCCGCTGCCGATGAGGCCGATGCCGATGCGGTCGTTGGCCCCCAGCACATTGCGGACGGCAGGCCCGGCGGAAAGAGCCAGACTCGCTACACCCAGCGCTGTCGATCTGTTAAATTCCCGGCGGGTCATTTTGGGCAGATTCATACTCAACCTCCTCCCAAGCTTTAGGCCGACGATGCAAACATCGCATAGGGGATACTTGGGTGTTTGCCCGTGGCGGGTCGGGATAATAGCACGGTCGCCTTTCCGGTGAAAGCTAGAATCCGCCCCACCGAGGCTGTCCGCGTGCATCCCCAGGGCATGCAGGCAAGCTTCTGCCGCAGCGTGACAGTATTTTCCGCCGCAACGCGCTCGTGCTCGACGCTGGTCAAGATTAGCAAGCCGGGAAGATGCCCAAACCACTCTCCTTCCGCTCCTCCGCGCGGGCATAGGCGCATGGATTTCGCCTGGAGGGTCTTGGTATCCCACCTCCGGGATTGCTCATTGGGGTTTTCTTTCTCGACATTTCTACCTAAACATAGGCCGTACTATATAGCCTAACGCATTGTTACAAAAGCTACAAAATAATATAGACTAATATGGGAGGCTCCCATAATGAGCCGCGAATCAGGAGCGGGACCCGGCCGGCATCGAGTAAGCCCCACCGCACGCGCCAGACTCAACCCTGAATGCTCCTCGTTCGACGCTTACCGACGATCGATTAATTTCCAATGATCTCCCGTTCTCTCGCGATGTTGATGAAAATATATATAGTTAGAGGAATTTCCTGTGAACCGACCAAATCGCCAAGCTATCGAATTGAATCAGTTGCGCGCTTCGCCTCGGACTGGATTCCAACAACGCGGGGACGAGAAATGCAGGATAGTCTCGCGATGTTGTTGAAAACACGTGGGGAAAGAATCGTGGTTTTCGGGCTTCTCACGATATTGTTGAAATGAAATGAGTTATGCGGCTTATCTCGCTATGTTGATGATAACAAATGAACTTGCTAGAGATCGCCAGGAAGTTGAGCAGAGGATTTTGGGGGAAGGCGACTGCGCGGCTGCGGAAGCTATCACGGCCAAGGGCGAGCGGCAGGTGTTCCGCAGAAAAGTCCCAAGTTAGAGAGCTGGTCCATTTGCCTGGCATTCTGACAATTTGTCCTATCAGTCCATCCTAACATCGTGAGGATGGCCTCTCGGTTGCTTAGTCTTCTTCCCTATGAGCCATAGTGCGAGATTTAGCCGACGGAAGTTCATGCAAGTTACCGCGATTGCCACTGCGGCGGGGCCGTTGGCATCGTGCCTCGGACCCGGTACTCCCTGGCGTTGCCTAACAGCGGAGGAGGCGCGCACGCTGGAAGCCCTTTGCGAGCGGATCATACCAGCGGACCAAGACCCAGGGGCCGCGTGGGCCGGGGTCGTCACCTTTATTGATCGGCAGCTCCTGGGCCCGTATCGCAGGTTTCGAAAGACCTATGCTCTCGGCATCGCCGGAACCAACGGAACCAGCCGCGCCATGTTCTCCAAGCCCTTCGTGGAACTCGACCCGCCGCAGCAGGACACCGTCCTGCAGGCGATGGACAAAGGTGAGGCGCGAGGAGAGTACTGGAAGCAGGTTTCCTCCAAATCGTTCTTCGACCTTGTAGTCAGCCACACAATGCAGGGGTTCTACGGCGATCCGCGGCACGGCGGCAACCGCGATCGGGTGAGCTGGAAAATGCTGCGCCTGCCATACCCTCCCGTGCGTGGGCGATTGCAGGCCGATGTAACGAAGGTGTCGTAGCAACAGAGCATAACGATGGGTGGTTTCATCTAAATGACACTTCCACGAGTCAACGCGGTAATTGTCGGAGCAGGAGCGGGCGGTGGCATTGTGGCCAAAGAACTCGCCGAGGCCGGCCTGACGGTCGTGCTCCTGGAACGCGGCAAATGGTACACCGCCTACGATTGCCGCAAGGACGACCTTCGGAACCAGCGAACCTCTGTGTTGGGATGCGCGTTTGGGCCTGACGACGGCCGCAACCGGCGTGTAGTGGTGGACGCTAACGGCACGGAGCAAGTGGTATTGCCGAGCGACGGCGCGTACAACAACGACGCCGCCTGCGTGGGCGGAGGCACTTTCAGCTACGGCGCCATGGCTTGGCGCTTTCTCGAAAAAGACTTCCGCATGCGTTCCACCTACGGTGCGGTGACAGGCAGCACGCTGGATGACTGGCCCATCAGCTATCAAGACCTTGAGCCCTACTATACCAAGGCGGAGTGGGAAATCGGCGTCTCCGGCGACGACACGAACAATATCTTCAAAGGGCCACGCAGCCGGCCCCTGCCCATGCCACCCTTACACCACAGCCGCGAGCACGTAATTCTGCAGGCCGCCGCAGAGCGCCTCCATCTTCACCCCTTTGATATTCCTATGCTGCGCAACACCGTTCCATACAATGGTCGGGGCGGGTGCATGCGCTGCCGCTGGTGCGTCGGTTTTGCCTGCGAAGTTGACGCCAAATGCGGCACGCACAACACCGTGATCCCGCGGGCCATCGCCACGGGCAACTGCGCTTTGCGCACCGAGTGTGTGGTAAGAAAAATCGTAACCAACGATCAGGGCCGGGTGACAGGGGTCGAGTACTTCGATGAGCGGGGCAAGCTTCAGGAGCAACCTGCCGACCTGGTGGTGGTCTCCGCCTCGGCCACGGAATCCCCGCGCCTGCTGCTCAATTCCGCCAGCCGCCACTTTCCCAACGGGCTCGGCAATCGCTACGACTGGGTAGGCCGCAATCTGATGGGCCACGCTTACACGGGCGCTTACGGGCTGATGGAAACGGACACCTACGATGACCTCGGCCCCGGAGCTTCCATTGCCATCAGTGATTACAACCATGGCAATCCGGGGTTGGTGGGCGGAGCGATGCTTTGCAACGAGTTCATCCGCCTTCCCATCCATTTCGCCTCCCTCTCGCCGCCGAGTGTTCCCCGCTGGGGCGCCGCGCGCAAGGAATTCATGCGCAACTTCTTCAAGCGCTGCATTGCGGTGCAAGGCCCCGTGCAGGAAATGCCGGTCTTCGATGCGCGCGTGCAAGTGGACCCGCGCGTGGTGGACGATTGGGGAATTCCGGTGGTGCGTCTTTCGGGCGCCCGGCATCCCCACGATCTGGACGTAGCGAACTTTATTTCCGGAAAGGCAGTCGCTTGGCTGAAGGAAGCCGGCGCCACAACGACTTGGCAGAAGTTTCCCGGCAAAGGTTTGAGCGGCGGGCAGCACCAGGCCGGGACCTGCCGCATGGGCGACGACCCCAAGACGTCGGTGGTGAACCGCTACTGCCAGGTGCATGACATCGCGAACCTGTTCGTTATTGATGCCAGCGTGCACGTTACGAACGGCGGGTTCAATCCCGCCTTGACGCTCATGGCCATCGCCTATATGGCGTCGCAGCACCTAGTCGAGACCTGGAAGGGTACTCAAATGCGCGGATAGAACGGGGGGATGGGTGTTAGGGACTGGGTGCTGGAGCCCACGGATTTAGACCGGAGCGCGGTGCGAGGCTTGGCGAGTATTGACGGAATGAACAATCCGGCGCCGAGTCGGCTCCTCCTCAGCACCCCGACCCCAGAACCCAACGCCGCGCCCTGACCCCGGAAGGAAATATGCCTGAGCCACGACCGAAATCCCGCCACCTAATAATTTTGCTGATTGCTCTGGGAGCAGTGATTCTCGCGTTACCCGGCACCAGCATCTACTACGAGTACTCAGGAGGAAGGGCTTGTGCGCGTTGCCATGAGATTTGGCAGCCGTACTCCGACTGGCACAGCTCGACACACCGCAATATCCCATGCGGCGCGTGCCACGGCAACGTCTTCACGCTGGATGCCGGTTTCCACATCAATAACATGCGGCGGGTCTTCAACCACCTTAGCGGAGGCGTACCAGAACAGGTGCGATTGCAGACGCGCGATGTTTTCCGTGTGGCCGAACGATGCCAGAAATGCCACCAGCAGGAGTGGGCCGAGTGGGCGTCGGGCCTGCACCATGCTGCGTACAAGGAAGTTTTTCTCGACACCAAGCACAACCATCGCCGTCTCCTGATGGACGATTGCCTGCGTTGCCACGGCACGCACTACGACGGCAGCATTCGCGACTTGGTGACACCCATCAATACTCAAGGCCCTTGGAAACTGCGCGACCCCGCCATTGCGGACCGGCCTGTCATCGTCTGCTTGAACTGCCACACGATGCATCACCACGGCGATCCCCTGGCGCGGCCGGCGGAAAAACCATCGACGAGCACGACCCAGGAATTGAGCCGGCCATCGCTCGCGCTGTTTGACCGGCGCGAAATGCTATCCATTCCCCTGGCCGATTTACCCTTGCCCGCGATGCGTGAGGGGGAACGAGAAGTAAAGATCAGCCGCGACCAACGCCAAGCGCTCTGTTACCAGTGCCATGGGCCGGACGCCACGCGCATGCTGCACACCGGCGACGACCGCACCCCCATTGGTGTTCATGAAGGCCTTAGTTGTTTCGCCTGCCACCAGAACCACACCATGCGCACCCATGCCTCCTGCGCCACTTGCCATCCCCGATTGTCGAACTGTGGCCTCGATGTAGAGACCATGGACACAACCTTCAAGTCCACCGCAAGCCCGCACAACATCCACTTCGTAAAGTGTGTGGATTGCCACACGAAGGGAATCCCCAAGAAGCGCCGAGCGGACGCACCCGCTAGCCTCACCTCATCAGCGGGTTAGTTCACACAGAGGCACTCATGAAATCTGGAATCTAAAAGTCGAGATCTTGATAGGACAGGGATCTGCATCTGGAATTTCCACGCCCCCCGGGCATTGTCCGCGTCACGCTTTCAGCATATAATCTTTTTCGGCTCCGCCGGTGTTCACGAGACCTGCTCGCAGACCTTCCCGATATGTATCTGATTTACAGCATGCTTTTCTCGGTGGGTGCGATACTGACAGCACCGTACTACTGGTGGCGAAAAGGCCCACGGCAGCACCGGGGCTACTGGGCGGAGCGGTTCGGAAATATCCCGTTTCAAGAGAGCGCTCCCGGCGCAATTTGGGTCCATGCCGTCTCCCTCGGAGAAACGCTGGCAGTTGCCGGGCTGGTGCAGGAAATGCAGCGAGCGTTTCCCGAGCACAAGATCTATCTGAGCCACGTGACACCGGCGGGGCGCGAAGCCGGGGAGAGGCGAATGCCCGCAGTCGCCGGCCGGTTCTATGTTCCCTTGGATTGGCGCCGGGCGGCACGCAAGGCGCTGGCCCGCATTCGTCCGTCATTGCTGGTGATTGTCGAAACCGAACTGTGGCCCAATCTCTTACGCGCTGCTCAGGAGGCGGGGGCACGCGTGGTCATGGTCAACGCGCGCATGTCAAAGCGATCGCTGCGCGGCTATCAGTTCGCGCGGCCCTTCATGCGGCGCGTGCTCGCCAACGTTGACGAGATTTGCGCGCAAACGGAAGAAGACGCGGAGCGATTTCGCCAGCTCGGCGCCAAGCCGGAGCGCGTCAAGATGGTTGGAAATCTGAAATTTGACGCCCAACCACCTCATCTTGGAGAGTTCGCTCGCGCCCTTAAGGCCGCGCTCCGGAAAGCTCAGCGCGGGCCGGTTTTGGTGGCCGCAAGCACTATGCCGGGTGAGGAACCTCTGGTGCTCCAGGCTTGGGACCTGATCAGGACGCGTTACCCCCAAGCGCTTCTGATTCTCGCGCCGCGCCATCCCGCCCGCTTCGAGGAGGTCGGCCAGGACCTGGTTAACACCCAGCGCGGATATGTGCGTCGCACCACTCTGCAAGTTGAAGAGCAGGCATTATCGAAGCAACTGGCCGCCACGGCCATTCTCCTTTTGGACACGATCAGCGAATTAGCGGGAGTTTTCGAAGTGGCTGACTTGGTTTTCATCGGCGGCAGTCTGGTTCCCACCGGAGGCCATAACTTGCTTGAGGCAGCGTATTGGTCAAAGGTCATTGCTTTCGGACCCCACATGGAGAACTTCCGCGACATTGCCAGACTGTTTCTGGACGCTGGGGCAGCCATCGAAGTCCGTAACCCGGAGGAGCTCGCCCACGCAACCTGGCTGCTGGAAAACCGCGAGGCGCGCGAACGTCTGGGTGCGAGCGCACGACAGGTTCTGGAGCAGAACTCCGGCGCGACCGCACGCACACTAGATTGCCTTCGCAAATATCTGGACCGCCACGCACAAAGCCGTGAACCGCTCTCCCACGAGGCCAAGTGAACCCACTCTTACTGCCACTCTCGGCGGCATTTCGGGTCGGCGTCGTCTGGCGCCAGACTGGCTACAAACGCGGCTGGCTCAAAACCTCTCGCCTAATGCGGCCGGTGGTGAGTGTCGGAAACCTGACCGTTGGTGGAACCGGCAAGACGCCCCTCGTGGCGTGCATCGCCAAGATATTGCTGCGTCGGGGTTGGAAGCCCAGCATTCTAACCCGTGGGTACGGCCGCAGCAGCAAGGCAGACCTCCTCGTGGTAGCGCCTGGCGCAACCCGCTGTACAGATGCAAAGGAGATCGGCGACGAACCGGCGGTTCTGGCTCGTACGCTTCCACAAGTTCCCGTCATCATCTGTGCTGACCGCTTTCGGGGCGGCCGGGCGGCAGAAGAACAGTTCCAGGTCGACGCGCACATTCTCGACGACGGCTTCCAGTATTTGGCGCTCGCCCGCGACGTGGACGTGCTGGCGCTCGATGCCACACAAACTCTTTCCAACTGGCACTTGCTCCCCGCTGGCCGTCAGCGTGAACAGCTTTCTGCCCTGCGCCGGTCCCAGATCGTGGTGCTCACGCGAACGGATTCCGCCGATGCAGAATCTCTGCGAGAATTGGTGTTGGCCGTCCATCCGACCGCTAAGGTCTTTCGCAGCCGGACGGGATTGTTAGGCTGGACAGACGTTTTGAGTGGCGCGGCCATTTCCGCCGAGGGAATTCGTGGTCAGAGAGTCGCGGCATTCTGCGGAATTGGCAACCCACGGGCGTTTTTTGGCGACCTCCGCCGCTGGGGTTTCGGCCTGGTCGCGGAGGATGCATTTCCCGACCATCACGTATACACTGGCGAGGAGGTTCAACGGTTGGCGGCGGACGCCCGCAGGAACGGCGCCGTCGCCTTATTGACAACCCAGAAGGATGCGGTAAAGCTATCCCTGGATTCAATGCTGCGATTGCCCATCTTGGCATGCAGTATCGAGGCGCAGATCCTGGACGGCGCGGAATTCGAAAGAGTCCTGCTGAGTTATCTGGGAAAGGCAGATTAATGGCGATTCCTGGTCGCTTTGCTCACGTACAACGCATTTTGGTGCGATCCACCAACTGGGTGGGCGACGCGGTGATGTCACTTCCCGCGCTGGAAGCGTTGCGCGCCCGCTTCCCCCGAGCGGAAATCGTCCTGCTTTCCAAACCCTGGGTCAGTGAAATCTACTGGCACCATCCGGCGGTGAACCGCCAAATCATCTATAAGCCTAGTAATGAACATCGCGGGCCGCTGGGATTTGCCAAGCTCATCCGCGAGTTGCGAGGCGAGCACTTTGATGTCGCCCTGCTTTTCCAAAACGCATTTCAAGCGGCCTGGATGGCTTGGCGGGCGCGCATCCCCCTGCGCATCGGGTACGCGCACGAAGGCCGCAGCTTCCTGCTCCACAAGGCGGTTGCACCACCCCTCCCCGCCGCCTATGGTCACCAAGTGTACTATTATTTGCAGCTCCTTTTTCGCGCCGGCTTGATCGACAAGCCTCAACCCGTCGAAGAAATCCGCCTTCGGGTGAGCGAGGCAGAAAAGAATTGGGCCGCGAAAAAAATGGAGGCCCTGGGGTTAAGCGGCCCGCGATTCGTTGTAGGCATCGCTCCGGGAGCGGCCTTCGGCCCTGCAAAGCGCTGGTTGCCCGAGCGCTTTGGGGGACTGGCCGATCGCTTGATCGGTGCCTTGAATGCCGACGTGCTGCTCTTCGGCTCCGCAGCGGAGCGGCCTCTGGCGGAGGATATTGCCGGTACCATGAAGCACACGCCCACGATTGTGGCGGGGGAAACTTCCCTGCGGCAATTGTTGGCGCTCATGGCGCGGTGTAGATTGATCGTGACGAACGACTCGGGTCCAATGCACCTCGCGGGGGCGCTGGGAATCCCGCTGGTCGCCATTTTCGGCTCCACCGACGAGCGCGCCACGGGACCGTTGGGTGCCCGCGTCCGCATTGTCAAGCACGGTGTTGTGTGCAGCCCCTGTGGGAAGCGCGTGTGCCCGATCGATTTCCGCTGCATGACAGACCTCTCGGTGGAAGAGGTATTTCGAACTACCCTGGAACTCGTCAAGCGCTGGAACATCACCCATGATTATTCCGCTTAAGCCCGAACTATGACGATGCCCCAGTCCGATCGCACGGCGTTGCTTGCCCTTATCGAGCGCTTTCCGCGCCAGCGCGTCATTATGTTGGGGGACCTCGTCGCCGATGAGTCGGTCTATGGCGAAATCAGGCGGGTGTCGCGCGAAGCGCCGGTGCTGATCCTGAAGGAGCGCGAAAGACAAGTAGCGCCCGGAGGAGGTGCGAACGCGGCGAACAACCTGGCGGCGCTCGGCGCCTTTGTCACTCCCGTCGGAGTCGTCGGAGATGACCAGTCCGGCGACGCGTTGTTCCACTATTTTCGCGAGAGACAGATTTCTACTCGGCACATCACCCGCATCCACAATTATCTGACTCCCACGAAGACACGGATTCTAGGCGGATTGTCACACTGGCAGCGTCAACAGATCGTGCGCATCGATCGGGAGCCGGCCCACCCCCTGACGGCGGAAATGCGCAGCCGCCTGACACGGGCGGCGGCGGCATTACTCGACTCGTCGGCAGCTCTACTGGTGGCCGATTACGGCTACAGCGCCACCAACGCCAAGGAAGTGGATTCGCTTTGCCGGAGTGCTCGCCGCCGTGCGTTGCCCATCACGATCGACTCCCGCTATGACCTCCCGACATACAAAAATCTGACTGCGGCCACACCCAACGAACCCGAACTTGAGGCGGCTTTCGGACAATCAATCGGAAATGATCTGGAGCGGCTTCATACCCTGGGAAGAAAATTCCTCCGCCGCCAGGGACTTCAGGCGTTGCTGGTCACACGCGGGCGCGATGGCATGGCCTTGTTTGAGCCACACCGGCAGCCCCAACACCTTCCGATATTCGGCCCTGACCAAGCCGTCGATGTCACAGGAGCGGGTGACACGGTCATCGCTACGTTCACTCTGGCACTGGCCGCCGGGGCAAGCTTCCTCGAAGCCGCTCTTATCGCCAACTGCGCCGGTGGAATAGTGGTCATGAAGCGCGGCACCGCCACGGTCTCCCTCAGCGAAATCACGGAGGCGATCCGCAACGCATGAGCGCTACCCTGGTTCCTCGGGAACAAGTACGAGCCCTCGGCGAGCGCCTGCGCAGGGAAGGCAAGCGTATCGCTTTCGCTAACGGCTGCTTTGATATTCTCCACGTCGGCCATGTGCGCTATCTTCAAGAGGCAAGACGCTCGGGCGATGTGTTGGTGGTGGGTGTAAATAGCGACCGTGCCGTTGCCGCATTGAAAGGCGAGGGGCGTCCGATTCTCCCGGCGGAAGGCCGCGCGGAACTGGTGGCGGCGCTTGAGTCGGTGGATTACGTTGTGATCTTCGACGAGCTGACGGCGACGGAGATCCTCCTTGAGTTGCTCCCGGACGTACATTGCAAAGGCACCGATTATTCCGAGGCGACGGTTCCGGAACGTGAAGTAGTAAAGAGTTTCGGAGGAGCCGTGCGAATTGTGGGCGACCCGAAGAATCATTCTACGCGGGAACTTTTGGCCGAGATCTCCCGCCGCGCGCGAGGAGACTAGCGCCGCTTCATTACAACGCCAAAGAAGTCTTCAGGTAGGAGGGATGACGGAACCCGCGCAGCGGTTTCTGATTGTTCGTCTGAGCTCGATTGGCGACATCGTCCACGCGCTTCCCTCCGCGGCAGCCTTGGCGGAGACTTTTCCGCAAGCGCAGATTCACTGGGTCGTGGAAAAACGGCACGCGTTGTTGCTTAACGGCAATCCACATCTTCGCCGCATCATCGTGCTCGATACGCTGGGATGGCGTAAACAC
>JBKQVI010000160.1:0-9050 GCA_052139985.1 Terriglobia bacterium | reverse complement strand
TCTCGACCATTTCTCCGGCTTCGCGCCTGCCCCCACCCCTACCATAAAGCCGGAGAAATGCGACTTCCCCCTCGCCTCCGCTGTCTGCTACGCAACCGCCTGAGCCCCAAAGGGCCAAAGGCCAGTGTTCCCCGAAGGGGAACAATGTCCGTGGGTGAAACCCACGGACAGCGTCCCCCCAACTAAAATGCCTCGCGACCCCGGAGGGGTCGAACCTCTTGTCTCCTCGTTGCGCGCCAAACCACATTCAACCCCTTCGGGGTTGGTAACCCGTCGCGGGTATCATTTCCGCGGTTTTCACCCACGGCTAATGACATTGGACCTCTTCGAAGTTCAGGCAAAGTTCCATCGGACAACTGCAAGGCGCAGCGAACACCATCATACCTTACCCCTAGCCGCCCGGATACTCGTAAAACCCCAGCTCTGCCTTACACCCCAGCCAGCCTTTGGCAACCATCCTTGAATTCCGGTCATCGCATGTACAAAATGCAAGGATCTCCACCGCCGGTCCGGTTTGAAGTTGGGGCGGCGGAATTCATGCCGATCTGATCGGCACGCCGCCATATGGCGAGGTGAACTCGCCGCTACGAGCTAGCCTTGCCTCCTGGCCAGTGCCCACTGCCTCCTGCTTTCTGCCTACTGCCTACTTCTTAGGGTACTCGTAAAACCCGTGTCCCGTCTTGCACCCCAGCCACCCGGCAGCGACCAACCTCTCCAGCAGCGGGCAGGGGCGATACTTCGGGTCGCGCAGGCTTTCGTAGAGTACCTTCAGAATGTCGAGGCAAACGTCCAGGCCGATCAGGTCGGCGAGTTCCAGCGGGCCCATGGGGTGATTCATGCCGAGCTTGGATATTCGCCGGGCACCCGCGTCCACAAAATTCTCCGTGGTATCGAGCAACAAAACCCTATGCCCCGCGCGCAGCATGACGTGGGCAATCCCATGCCCCATCTGACCCGCACCAACGACTCCGACAGTTTTGATTTCCATAATCTACTCTCTTCCACGAACGCTCTCGGGTGGCGCACAAATCGCTTTCCAAGTATGCGCCCCAGTAACACGCCCGTGTGCTCTCAACTTGCCTCGTCCTGACTTGTTAATCGTCGCTGGCACAAAGAGCAATGTCGGGACCACGCGCGGCTACCTGGTCGCCTAAAGCTTATCGCCCCGTCATTTTGGGATTGAGTCAGTACGATTAGGTTCCAGCCACCACTTGGGACGTGTCTTCTGGCCACCCCGGAACTCCGCTTCAGTTCCAACGAAGAATTCAACTGCTTGCCGAATTGATATGAATTCATTTGACCTCTCACCAGGGGCGTATCCCCAAATCTGGCCACCAACTCCGGGACGGCCCAGTAGGAGTGCGTGTCTAGCACCCTCGGCATCCACCCCCCGGAAGCGCAGCAATTGAGGCCCCTTGGGAAGGGCGGTGGATGTACAACCTCGGCCAGACGAATCAACCTTGAGAACAACACTGGTGAATGTAAGCACAGCGGGAGGGCATTTTGGATTTGCTCGTTCCACTAACACCCAACCGTGATACCCGCTGGGAACTTCCCAATCCTCAATAACTCTATAAGATCCACAGCTCACCATGAACCACAAGGAAAACGCCAAAACCGACAGATCATTTACTCGCAGCCTCCCGCTTCGCCGCCAACGGGAGAAGTTTGAAGCGGTTGTTGTGCATTTAGAAGCGATGTTGGTACCGCCCGCGATTTGGTGATTTTTGAGTCGAATCATGAGGGCGACCTATGACCGGGTGATTTCGCGATTTAGAGGTTTGCAAATCCCAATTTTCATAGCGATAAGACAGTTATGGTATATATTCTTTATTTTCATATATATAATGGAGAGCCATGGGTAAGTATCATTATTTTCAACAACATAATGGAGAGGCCGAAAAGCGACATTTTTTCTACACGTGTTTTCAATAACATAATGGAGGTTACCTTCATATTTGCCCCCCACGTTTTTTCTGTGACCCGCCACGCTGAAGTATAATAACTGTTTTATTATCAATTACATCCATATTTTTGGCGCGGCCTCAATAAAACCGTAACTCATTTATTTTCTTTAACATAATGGAGGGATTCGGCGCTTGCGGTCCCCCGCAACGAAATAACTCTTTTGTATTCAATGTGATGCGTCTTTGCGAAATTCTTCCAGAAATTGTAAGTGTATTTATTTTCTTGAACATAATGGAGGGAAACCATGGAGAGCTCAGCTCCCCGAGCAGAGTGCTGATTAGTTTTAACATTCCCCGAGGGGAGAAGGTGCTGAAGCACGAAGCGGATGAGGGGTCTCTTGCATCGGACCCGGACCTTTTACCGCGCGCCCTAAGACACCATTCGCGGCAAATCGGCCTTTCAAATCCGCAATTCTCTGCAAAATCCGTGTTACTTTGAGGTAAATGCCCGACTCTTCGCATGACATGTTGTCGCGGTCTTGTTTGTTTTCATACACATAGTCGGTTCGATCTTCATTTTTAACATCTCTGGGGCGGACCTTTCCCCCCGCAGTCGACTTCTTGTTGGTTTAAGACGTGGCGGAATCGCCACAACAGGCGGAGGTTGGAGCCTTCCCGGCTCGGCATGGGCGCTGCCTTTCATTCCCAGGCACAGGCTTCACAATCAAATATACTCACACGGCTAGGCTTTGTCAATGACAAAGTGAGTCGCGCGAGCGCATGCCTGCATTTGTTGGGGGCACCCCTCGGGGTGCCCTTGGGCAGGGCAAGCCCAGCCCCTACAAACCGTGTTTGGTTATGGCCACGCCGCGCTGTGCTACCTGCTGCGGTCGGTCCCCGATTACCCACGAGAAGCCGCGGACCTACCAAACAGCTCTGCTACGCATACTTAGGGTCGAGCCCCAACTGTCCATCACGGCGATAGCCTTGAGGGAGAATTAACCCTCCAAGGCCCGTTGCACCCCTTCCGGGCTGCGAGCGATGATCGTTAGATAGGCTTGCGTTGGCTGATCGGGAGTGGCCCGCCCCTGTTCCTAATCGCGCAGAGTGCCAAGGGGAATATGATACCGGACGGCAAATTCCCCCTGTGTCAAACCCAAAGCGCGGCGAATGACCTTTATCTGCGGCGTTCGCCTCATGCGCCTGAGGTCGGCCGCGGTCAAGGGCTGCGCATCAGGATCAGCAAGCGCAGCGCGTTCAATAGCGCTTGGCGTCATTGGACGAATTCCCTTACGGTTGTTACTGGAAGTAAGCTTCCTGCCCATGCTTTGCCGCCCTACGGGCCGAAATGATTCGGATCACCTCGTTGCCATCCGTATGGGCCAACCAGTTGCCAAATCCAAACTCGGAATGCGTCAAATTAGTGTGGGGCTCGGCTGCTCGGGATTTGCTGCGGGACAGCCCGCCAATGTGGCGACGCGGCAAAGCCTTTGGTCCGCGGCGATGAGCACGGCGATTTGGCCAGTGTCTTTCAAATCGAGGGCTACCGCCAACTGAAGGGCGTCCAAAGTCCTAAGACCTTCAGCCGCCCCATATTTCACGAGCAAGAGCCGGGCAGCGTGGAAATGCCTTGGCTGAATGGGCAGGGCAACCAATAAGCGACGTTGGCTCAAGTCGGCTCGGAGGCATCGCCTGGCGGTCTCGACCTGCCGTTCGTCGATCTCGCCTGTGCGCGCTTTGATGGAAAGAACGGACTCCATCTCGACTATCGCCAAATGAGAAACAAAGGATCGAGAGGCAGGGTCCGAGATAATCCGACGCATGAATTCTGCCCCTGCTTCCTGGTGATAGACCTTCGCCAGCGCACTCGTGTCGACAAAGTAGTTTGGCAATTAGCGCTCTTGCCTTTGGGCGATGACGGCGTCAGACAAGGATCCGGATATTCCGGCGATAGCCCGTTTCACGCCGTCCCATGAGATGGGATCGACCGCGGCAGCAGCCCATTCCTCAGGTGTAAAGTATCCGGCCACATCGCCATCGATGGCAGGCAAATTAGTGATGATGACGGTTACCCGCTGCATTTCTTCCAGCGGCAATCGCTCCTCTGGCCGAAGCACGCCGTCCTTGTACACAGCCTGAAATACCTTTTCCATGACCCCAGTCTACCCGATTCTTACCCTAAATGCCCGTGATTTAAGGGGCTGGTACCGGGGTGCGGCTCGGTGCCAGCGAATCCGGGCGGGCTGGCGCAGGCCGGTCTTGTATCGTCTGCAGCCGGTCCCTGATTACCAGTGAAAGCCGCGGACCTACCGAACAGGTCCGCGTTACGTTGGCTTGCTGGAAGTAAGCTTCCTGCTCACGCTTTGTCGCCCTCCGGGCCGATGTCATGCGGGGGCACCGCCGTTGACATCAATCCCACAAGCTTCTAAACTAGCAAGCATGGAAGTTAACTTCACTCCTCATACCGAAGCGCAGCTCAAGGAATTTGCTGCCCGCAAAGGCAAGGACGCCGCGCAGGTGGTGGAAGAGACGGTTGTAAGCATGCTCGAACGGCAAGCCCGTTTCGTGGAAGGCGTAAAGCGCGGCATCGCATCCGCCGATCGCGGCGACCTGATCGATCACGAGGAAGTGGTCAGTCGAATTGACCGGCTCTTCGAGTCGTGACCTGCATCCGGTGGACAACCGAAGCCGCCGGCCAGCTTGAGGGCATCGCTAAACACATCCTAAAGGACAACCCCGAGGCCGCCCGTAAGGTTGCCCGCACGATTCTTGGCCGTATTGCGGACCTGAAGGATTTCCCCCGCCTTGGCCGCCCCGGCGAGGAAGTCGAAGGAACCCGCGAACTGCAGAGCCCACCTTACGTTATCGTTTACCGCCTCAAGGATGACGTCGCCGAGATCCTCTACATCTGATACGGCGCGCAGGACTGGCGCTAACCAAAACCCCAGCAGACGGTGAGATTCCTACCGGTCCGAGCCGCGCTTGCTTCACTGCCTGAATCTGGGGAGTACCGATGACGCGATCGCCGGATTCGTCGCTTCCAAGCGGTCATGGCTTTGAAGCCGCAACCCCTCATCAACCACTGGACCGCGTGCTAGAACGTCCTTTTCGACAAGCAATTTTGCACGAAGTTCTACGAAACGTCGGATTTCGGACTGGACTGTTTCATCGTTGTAAACCAGCCCCAGGAAGGTTGCGGCATCTTGGCGTCTAGCCCAAAGTTTGGAATAGTTTTCCCCGTAGTCCAGAGCATATTGCGGTTCAGCAAGGTTGCTACCGTGCCAGATACTATGCGGATTAACAGTCCGAAACAGCACAATCTGTGGCAGGTAGAGGTTGAGGAAAAATGAAACGCGGAACTGCAATATGGCCTCGGTGTGTTTATTGGTTTGGAACAGGACCAACCCGTAATTGAATTCGGTTTCGGGGTCGCGCTCCCCAAACCTACCAGCCCCGGCTTTCTTATAATAGGAAGTGGCCTTCGAGAGGTTTCCCGAGAGGTGGTACATCCCGCCGATTAGGTAGCGGATGCCTTGATTATCGTATGGATTTCTCCTCAAGAGTTCGGCGAATTCGTGAATTGCCTCGGGGTACTTGCCTTGCCGCCAGTAGACCAAGCCAAGATTGTGTCGCGCGCGCATGTACGGGCGGGTGCTAATCTCTCCCCACCAGGTGAATGCCTGGGGCTTATCGGTGCCTAGTTCAGCACGTGCCTTCTCGAAGGCGGTACGAAACATTGCCTCGGCTTCTGCCAGTCGGTGACTTGAATAGAAGACAGTGCCTAACCCGTTGTAAGCGTCCGCGAGGTCTGGATCATGGGCCAGCGCCTGCCTGAAGTAGTCCTCCGCTGAGTGCATACCCGAACTCAAAGTCGGCCCTGGGAACTCAAGCGCCTCCCAGCCAAGCGCTTCGAGATCCTCAGCCTTCTTTCTATTTTGATTTTTCCTATTCATGATATCGCCCCGTGCCCCGCAAAGTGAGTGTCAGCTTGATTGTTGTAACCCCTCAACGTAGTCGTCCCGAACAGGCGCAGACCGCTTTGTAGAGTCTATGCCCGGTCCCTGGTTACCAACGAAAATCCGCGGACCTACCAGGCGAGTCCGCGTTACGCCTGCTTTCCATCTATGCGCCATCCACGAACCCTCGCCCTACGTGAAATCCTCTTTTGCGTTATCTCGGAAGGTTCCCTTTTCGGGCCAGATGAGACCAATATCCAAGCTGCGAAGCCATTGTTCCAAGTTGCCGTCGGGTTTCTTCGGTACAAGGATCGCTTTCTTGAGTGCGCCGAATTCCTTCTTGGACTGATAGGCGTAATCCAAGACCTGCCCTACCGCCATCCGCAAATGCTCGCGGCTAGTGGTCCCTTTAGCCTCAATCAAGTTCCGCCGGCGTTCCTCAAAGCCGTCGCACTGAAGTTTATTGCATTTGAATGTCTGCAGCCTCCGGCCTTGCCACTTCAGCCATTGACGGTATCGAGCGAGGAGACGCGCTTCGCTCTTCTTCGCTGTTATAACTTGACTCTTCGTGTGAACCTTGAAATCGAGCTGGTAGTTCCCGGGGGGCGCTGAAACGTGTGTCACGGGAGCATTCTTCTGGTGCGGGGTGTCAGTGTTAGGCCTGTTCTTCTCCCGACCCATCTCTCTCTTTGAGGAAAGTTGCCCTTCCAGCCATTCGCAGACTCGACGGTGATCCTTGTTATTGGCCGGGTGGAGTTCGGCGAGTGCCGAACTATGAGTCAGAGCTTTTATGAGGGGAATGCGCCTAGGGATCGTCTTTGTCGTGAGGTTAACGAACGGTCTAAGATTGCGTGCCGCTCCGAACTCTCCACCCTCCGGTATTTCCGCGTGATTGATGCGCTTCGTATGCGGTCCCCGAACAACCCCGAAGCCAAAGATCTGGGGGCTACCCTTGTGGCGGCGCCCGATGAGAATAACGTGTCCGGGCAATATCTCGTAGGCGAACTTATGGCCGATGTGCAAATGGTTCGGCTCCCATCCCATGAACGCCGCCCGACCGAGGATCGAAGCTCGTCCCCAAGCGGGAACGGTTTTCTCGATGCAGTTGACGTTTGGGGAAACTACCCAATAACGCCTTTCGTGTTCACCAGTATTTGTACTCATCTTTCACCCCCCGCTTGCTCGACTGCCAGCGCCACAGCGTTGCCGCCACCTAGGCACAGCGCGGCTATGCCGCGCCTGGCATTGCGCCGGGCCATTTCGTAGAGCAGGGTGACGAGGACGCGCGCGCCGGAGGCGCCGATGGGGTGGCCTAACGCCACCGCGCCACCGTTCACGTTGGTCTTGGCGGGGTCGAGGCCCAATTCCTGTATGACGGCGATGGCCTGGACGGAAAAGGCCTCGTTTAATTCGAAAAGGTCCACTTCGTCGGTTTTCCAATCGAGCTTCTTGAGCAAGATGCGCACGGCGTCCACGGGGGCCATCATCACCCACTTGGGCTCGACGCCGCTCACGGCCTGCCCAACAACTCGCGCCATTGGCGTCTTCCCCAACTCGCGCGCTTTTTCCACTGACGTCACCACCAGCGCCGCCGCACCGTCGTTTGTGCCCGGAGCGTTCCCGGCGGTCACCGTGCCATCCGGTTTGAAGGCGGGCCGCAGCTTGGCAAGCGTTTCGAGCGACGTGTCCGCGCGCGGGGATTCATCGGTTGCGAACTGGATAGGTTCGCCTTTCTTCTGCTTGATGGAGATGGGCACAATCTCGTCCTGGAAGCGGCCGTTTTTGATGGCGGCGATGGCGCGGCGATGGCTCTCTACCGCATACGCATCCTGGCGCTGGCGGGTGATGCCGTATTTTTCCGCCACCAGCTCGCCCGTCATGCCCATGTGGAAATCCTCGTAGGCATCCCAGAGGCCGTCAGTAATCATGGAGTCGAGCACTTTGCCGTGCCCAATCCTCATCCCCGCGCGGGCCTGGGGCAGCAGGTACGGGCAGTTGGTCATCGATTCCATGCCACCCGCCACCACGACTTCTGCATTGCCGGTTTGAATCGCCTGCGCCGCCAGCCCGACGGCTTTGAGTCCCGAACCACAGACTTTGTTGATGGTCATGGCGGCGACGCGATTCGCGAGCCCACCCTTCAGGCCCGCCTGCCGCGCGGGGTTTTGCCCGAGGCCCGCTGCCACCACGTTGCCCATGATGATTTCATCCACCAGCGCCGGATCGATGCCCGCCCGGCGCACCGCCTCGCGGACAGCGAACGCGCCCAAATCCACCGCGGAAAACGGTGTAAGCGAACCCTGAAATTTTCCGATAGCTGTTCGGCAAGCTGAGATGATGACGGTTTCTTTCATCGTGCGCCTCACTTCCTAGATCAATAGAAGATTGGGGAAATCCTTCGTAAAGCGATGGGGGTCAAGCGTGAACAGGCGGTCAGCGTGCAGGGATGCATGTGCACCAATGATAAAATCAACCAGCAGACGCTTCGCCTCCCCGCCGCCTGATTTCCGTCTTCGATGAGAGTAATTCGCAAACCGCTGGGCCGCTTCGCGCCACACGGGTGCGTCAAGTAGAAAATCGACCTCCACGCGCGTATGAGCAAGAAATCGTTCTAAGTATTCGGCGGTCATGTTCGGGTACGCCCTGAGTTCAACATAGACTGGCGCGCAAATTACCAGCGCGCCTTCATTGGCAGCCCGTGCCAGCGTGCCGGCGGTCTGAACGGCGGGGGCGCTGCCAGACCAAATCGCCGAGATGATATTGGTATCGAGGGCAGTTCGCACCGCTCGCCTCACTCCTCGTCCCGCATGGAGCGAACCCATGCATTAATCTCTTTTATGCCGCCCGGAAACGCGGGCACGGCTCCAACATATTTCTCAAACGGGTTTCCGGCAGGTCGAACCGGCCGGATGATCGTATGGTTTCCTTGAATGACGAATTCCACCCGATCCCCCACCCGCAAACCCAACCGGGTTCGAATTTTCTTCGGAACCGTGACCTGCCCCTTGGTGCTGATGACGCTGGAATCTGCCATTTCCTTACCCTCCATCCCTACTGTAAGGATATCAATCCTTACATTTCAGGTCAAACTGTTTCCCGAAAGAGCCGCATCCGTCTCTCCAAAGCTGGTAGCCGTTCGCAAATGCTTGGGCATCATGTTGCGGTTTTTGATGGCTTGGCTGGTAAG
>JBKQVI010000159.1:0-29820 GCA_052139985.1 Terriglobia bacterium | reverse complement strand
GGAATCGAACACCCACTTCTCGAGTCCCGCCAAGGGCTGAGCGGCAGCGTGCGTGTAAAGGTCTGTCCCGCCGGTGTAGCCGTCGCCTTCATCGGCAACGTAGAGCGTGGTGGCGTTCGCGAACCATATGCCGAACGGATAATGAACCGAGCTGCTGCTCTTGGCCAACACGGTGGGAAAACCTTTCAGGATGCACATATTGGTGGGAGTGCCCGTCGCCGGGTTGTAAGCCGTGTCGGGACTGGAGGGCAGGACCGCCGAAGGTGAGGGAAGGCCTACACCGTTGGGACACGCCGTGCCCGTGGTGTCAACGAAATAGACCGTGTCAACCCCGTTGCTCCCGCTGCCTTTGGCGTAGTAGAGAACGTTGTTGAAGATGGTCATGCCGCGGAAGTTGTCATCCTTGCCGTACTTATCTGCTTTGTCGCCCAAGTCCGTAACGTTAAACGTGCCGACCGGCGTGGGGGTTCCGGGAGCTTGCACCCTTTCCGGCTCATCGGAGGGATCCACGATCTGAGCGCCCGCACCGAGGACGATCCCGGTTGGCTCAGGGTTTCCGCCATTTCCGGCATTGCCCGTGGTGTAGTAATAGTCGGCGCCGTTAATCGTATTCAGGACTGCGCCGCGGCCATTGTCGCCACTGTAGGCGTTGGTTTCCGTGAAGTGGAATTTTCCATTCTTGTCCACCTGCGCCACCGCGCGGTAAACATACAGCCCCACCGGGTTCGTCGGGTCGACCACGCCCGGAGTGTTAGAGGCGGACACATCGATCGCATTGATGGGCGCGACATAGCCCATAAATGTGACGTAGCGGCCGTCGGTGGAGAGGTGCAGTGACAACTCGGATTTGGAGCTGAAGCTGGTGACCAACTGATCGCTCTCGGAGGTCACTCCCCGCTGGGAACTGTTGGGTACCTCGAGGGTATTAATCAACCAACCGAAGGGAGTGATTTGGTCGAGGTAAATCTTTGCCGTGATGCCGAAGCTGCTATCGTCGTTGTCGTTGTTGAAAACGTACGGGAACAGCCCATTATATCCGGCCATACCACCGCACCCACCGGAGGCGGCCACACAATTGGGTGGCAGTGGTTGGCCCACTGTCACGTTGCTTGCCTTGTTGTCATATGCACTGCGGCTGACCACCAAGTTGCCGGGCTCGAATTGCCGGCCTTTGCCTGAGTCGAAATCTTGCGCAGTCGCTCGTATATTGCCGGCGAGGGCGCTCAATGCAACCAGCGCTATGCCTCGGGCCAGTGTCTGCCAGCGTAAGTGCCGTCGGAAAGCCATATTCATCATTCAGAGATCTCCTCTCAAGGTGAAGTTGACCCACAAAGTTGGCTTGCATCCAAAGCTCCCAATACACTAGCAACCCAGCGTTAAGATTCGATGACATTTAGTCTACGCTCTCGTGAAAGCATCCGCCCACGCCAACAGGCGCGCAACGCGAATCTTTCTCCCAGGTCTGGAACGCCCGGGCCTTGCGCGCAACGTAGAGACCCTAATGGCCGCGTCGCTTATCAATGGGGCCCCGGCCTCTGGCGGCTCGATCTTAAGACCGGTCACGACGCCATCGACAACATCACTTTGGTTTCCGACTACGATCAGTTGCGCGATCACTGGGTAAAGAAGCCGCTCGACTGTCTCACCGGCGCTCATCTTGCACCCGACGGCGAGACCTTTGGCGAAGGCTTTCGCCGCTCATGAGTTGGAATACATCGCCGCCACCTCGTAATCGACCACCTTGGGAATGGTGAAGGTGACCGCTCCATCGGCCATCTGGAACGGGACCCCAGTTGAAGCACGTAACAATTCAACCCGTGATACCCTTCGGCCCTCCGGCAATTGCATTCGGACGTGCTGCTCGCCGATGGGATAGAACTCCCGGAGCCACCCCCGGTGCACTTGCGGGTTTGTATAGTTCAGCACATGGACGGCGAAACCCGCCTGAGTCTCCCAGGCGAATGTCTCAATGAGACCGTCACCGGTGATGGCGACCGGCTGGTCCCGACCCGCCACCCAACGAATGGAATTCCGCAGCAAGCGGCTGAGGTCGGTGTGGCCGGAGTGCCACAGGGTCCGGTCAATGTCGCCGGGGAAATACACGAGGCGGCTTTTGCCCTTTTCGCGAAGAACCACCGCCGGCTCTGTGGTATGCGAGGGGTCGGGATACGAAAGCTCGGGAGGATACGCCACGGAGCCCGGCACGACGGTGAGAATCGGATCCTCGACCGGTGCGATCGGCACGCGAAACTCTGCGCCCGCAATCCAGTTCGTGCCGGTCAGCCCTTCGAGGATCGCGTGCTGCTTTTCGATTCGCGCCGAGAAGGCGTTGCCTTTCGTGCCGATGATCTCGCCCGCCTTGCGGATTCCGAAAGCGTCGGCCAAACCAAAATCCGTCCGTTTCTGGTTGCGCTCGGTGTAGAGACCGGTTTCAAAGGTCGCCAGCAGCGAGCCTCCAGCCTCTACATATTCGCGCAATTGCCGGAGCTGAGAATCGCCAAGCAGGGCGATGTTGGGCAACAACAGGGCCGAGTACTTTTGCAGGTCGTCCAGGGCAAGCTTTTCTTCGTGTACAAAGTCGAACAGGAATCGCCCCTCGAGCAGCGCATAATACAGGCCCTCCATATACTGCCCTGCCGAAGCCCCATGAGGAGCTTGGTAGAACAACTGCGTGCGTTGCCCCATGACCACGCCGATCGACGCAATGGAACGCTTGTTGATGAAATGCGAATCGTGCTTCGCGGTCCAATTAAGGAATTCGCGGGCCGGTGCCAGCGAGCGCTGGTCTTCGCCCAAACCGTTTTCGGCGCCCACGATGTGATGATACGGCACCATGCCGCTGGCCACGGTTTCGTCCGCCCACATGCGCCATTCTGCCTCCGATTTGGAAACGCCTCGCCAGCGGACCGGCCCCGTGGACCATCCCGCGTTCACATTGGTTGCCATCTTGCCTTTCTGCACGGCGTGGCACACCCTACCTTGCATTGCGCATCCCCAAATCGGCGCATCCTCTCCGCCGCGACCTTGGTTGTCGGCCTGGAACCACTCGCACAACTCCCCCAGCTCGACCAAGCTGGCCGAACAGCGGATTCCGCCGCCCAGGTTGGCAAAATAGAAGTTCCCCGCGCGCTTCTCCTTGGCAATGGAATCATAAAGTTTCCAGAGAAAAACGGTGCGCTCGTTGAACTTGTCCCAATACTCGATGGTCCCAATTGGCGGCAGCTCGCGGCAAATCGCGCAATGGCAGACCGGAAGCGTTCCCAGCGGCGGCCACGCGTTGGTAAACAGACCGTCCACAGCGTACAGGGAATTGACCTCACGCATGATGGCCGGGATGTAATCGGTCATGTAACTCGAGAACATGCAGGTGCGGAAGAGCCGCGAGTCCTCGTTGTGGACGTGAGGATTGCCTTCTGCGTCCCGCTCGAACCACTCCGGATGTGCATCCAGCGCATCTTTCCAATTTAGGTCCGGACTGAGGCGGGCGATCACGTGCAATCCGCGCTTCTTCGCGGCGGAGCAGCAATCGCCGAAAAAGTCGCGGTCGCCGAGATACCTACCTTTGCGATGAAACGGCACCTTCGTCTGATAGTAAGCGAGGATGCCCGTAACGCTTACGAGAACGGCGTCCACCTTCATGCTGGCCCAGTAATCGGCCCACTGCTCGACGTTGAGCGTCACCGGGTCGTGCTCGGTCATATTCAGTTGACCGAGGCGCCGGATCTTCCGCTGCCAGGGATCGTCCGATACGGCGCCGAACACGGACGTCGCCATCGCCGCCGCCGGCAGCACCATAAACTCGCGACGATTCATTTCCATTTTTGTTCCTCCTTGCCTTGGTAACATGACGGACGCGCCGCATATGCTCGTGCTTGTACGCCTGCCACCCGTGATCTGGAACCCTTCGCCAAGCGCGCCTCGAGATTTTCGGGCGAGGATGGTATCAGCCGGGCTTTCAATTGTACACTTTACAAAGGCCAGTGCATCCGTGTCTGGAAACCCGTTCGAAACGCCCGTCATTCCCGCGAAAGCTGGATTCAAGTGCTTGTGGCATGGCCATTCTGGCCATGGCTTTACTCCGACTGGGTTTTTCATCCCATTAGCGCGATAATACGGCGCGCAGCCGTCTGCGTCTTCTAGGGGAGGAACCATTATGTACAGCATCAACCAGCCCATACGCCGCAGGACATTCGTGGGGACCGTGTTTGCCGGATTAAGCATCACGGGCCTCAGCGCCCGGCCGCCCAAACCGAAAGCCGGCGGTATTCCCATGCGGGAATTCGGGAAGACCGGAGTGAAGCTGACGGTCATCGGCCAGGGTGGCGCCCGCCTGGCTCTGACCCGCACCAAGGAGGCAGCCCGGCTTCAGGTGCGCCACGCTTACGATCTGGGCCTGAACTATTTCGACTGCGCTCACGCTTACTGGGACGGACATTCCGAAGAGGTCTACGGCGACGTGCTGGCGGACGTTCGCAAGGACGTCTTCATTACCACGAAGTGCACGAAGCGTACGCAAAAAGAAGCCGAGGAGGAGTTGCATAGTTCACTCCAAAGCTTGAAGACGGATTACATCGATCTGTGGCAGATGCACGGCATTCAGGACCAAGCCGATGTGGACAAGATCTTCGCGCCCGGAGGCGCCATCGAAGCCTTCGAAGCCGCACGAAAGGCCGGCAAGTGCCGCTTCTTCGGTTTCACCGGGCACCACGATCCGAATACGCACGTGGCGATGCTCAAGGCTTACGACAAGTGGGACTCCATCTTGATGCCGCTTCATGCCGCCGATCCTGCCTACCTCAGCTTTCAGAAAACTACCCTGCCCCTTGCCGTGGAGCGCGGCGTCGGCATTCAAGCCATGAAGGTGTTCGCCAACGCGTTCCTATTGCGCGTTTTGAATCCGGAGGAATGCCTGCGATACGCCCTCAGTTTGCCTATTCATTGCGCCACTGTCGGCTGCAGCACCGTTGGTCAACTGGACGACGACGTGCGTATCGCCCAGAACTTCAAGCCGTACACCTCACAGGAAATGGAGGATCTGGCAAAACTCGCCGTCACGGCAGGTCCCGGAGGCCTTAAAGGCCCGGCCCTCGAATACTGGAAGATCGGAGGGGAATGGAAGTAGGCCGCTCTCCCGAACGCCTCAACGCAATGCTTCCATAACGGTTTCGCCACCGATCCGCAGCCATCACGAGTCTTGCTCCAAACGGTCAAGGGTACTAGCATGAAATGTTGGTCACGTGGACGAATGTCTTACGGAGGTTTGTCATATGAGAATTGATGGCATTTCCCGGCGCGATTTTATTCGCGAGTCGGCAGGAGCGGGCGCAGCGCTGGCCGCGAATTCCTTTTTGTTAGACTCCGGCACGCTTCGAGCGGCCGAGCATGCCCTGCCGCCAAGCGACACAATTCATTTCGGGATGATTGGCATCGGGATGGAGGGCGCGGGGGTGCTGAAAACTTCCGTGGAATTGCCCGGCGTCGAATGCGTGGCGGCGTGCGATCTTTACGATGGAAGACACACCCTTGCCAACGAGATTATCAGCGGCGTCACCGGCAAAACGGTGCCCACAACGCGCCGGTACCAAGACCTGCTGGACAGCAAAGAGATCGATTGCATTGTCGTTGCGGTTCCAGACCATTGGCACAAGCAAATCGTCGTTGACGGCTGCAACGCCGGCAAGGATGTTTACTGCGAAAAACCCATGACCCACAAGGTTGAGGAAGGCTTCGAGATCATCGATGCCGCGCGCAAGACCAACCGCATCGTGCAGATTGGAAGCCAGCGGCGCAGCTCGATTGGATTTGCCAAAGCGAAGGAATTGGTGGATCAAGGCACGATCGGCGACGTCTGTCTGGTGGAAGCGATCCTCGGCCGCAACAGTCCCTGCGGCGCGTGGGTTTACCCTCCTCCACCGGACCTGTCACCGCAAAACCTGGACTGGGAGACATGGCTTGGTGACACCCCCAAGCGCCCGTTTGACCCGATCCGTTTCGCTCGTTGGCGGGCATTCAGGGATTATGGCGAAGGCTTGCCGGGCGACCTGTACGTGCACTCGCTCACGGGGATTCATTATGTGATGGGCGTTCAGGCGCCGCCGCAACGAGCATTTAGTACGGGAGGCCTCTACCGGTTCAAAGATGGGCGAGACTTTCCCGACGTGCAGACGACGTTCTATGAATACCCCAGTTTTCGTGCCGCTGTTCTTATGACCCTCAACACGGATGAGGACGAAATAACCCGATTTCTCGGCCCCCACGGCATCATCGAAGTGGCTGGCGAGGGCGACCACGTGAGAGTATTTCCGCAAGACGGCAAGGACCACGATCCCTGCTACTACACCGAAAGCTATCCCGCAAGAATGCGAGCGGCCTACGACAAAGCTTGGCACCAGGAAAACGATCCGCAACTGGGAACTTCCAAGCTTGTCCCAGGAGAAACCTATCAGTACCCGCCCGGCTACAGCGAATTCCGAGAACATCTTTGGAGCTTCTTTCAATCGGTAAGGACCCGTCAACCGTCCGTGGAAGATCCCATCTTCGGCAACAACACCGCTCTGGGCTGCCACATGGCCAACTACTCGTATTTTCAAAAGGCCCCAGCAGTGTGGGACGCAAGCACCCAAAGGATTACCCGTTAAGAGCAAGAAGGAATACAGAGGCAGTAATCGTCAATCAGCGTTCAACCGCCAGCGAGCGGAGAGATTATTCGACGTGAGAGCTGATAGCACATACACGGAGGCTTTATGCACAGACGCAAGTTTCTCAGTTTAGGATTGAACGCGGCCGCGGCGCCCGCACTGGCTGCCGCCGCGGTTGCGCCACTGGGCGCTTCACCCCAGCCGGCGCAGACGAAGGGGGCGGTTACCCCAACGTCGCGCCGCGCCGATATATTCCTCTCCCACCGGATCGGTACCGACCACGCCGAGTCCCTTTCCGTTCTCGACATGAATGGCGATGGGCGGCCAGACATTGTGAGTGGCGCCTATTGGTACGAGAATCCCGGAGCGCTGGGCGCCGTATGGAAGCGCCACCAATGGCGCGACATCAGCGTCTGGCCGTTTGAAATCACCGGGGACAAGAAAATCGAGTTTGTGGCGGATTGCGCGCAGTTCGTGGTGGACGTGAATCACGATGGCACGCCGGACATTGTCACCGCGGCATGGCAGACAGACGGCGTGTACTGGTATGAAAATCCTAAGAATCCCAGGGGCGATTGGAAATCTCACTTCATCTGCCATTCCCAAGCGACCGAAGGCGGGGATTACGCCGATGTGAATGGGGATGGCGTGCCTGACGTCATCCTATCGCACTACGAGCCTGCCGACCTGATCTGGATCAACTTCGCGGGAAAGGAGCCCGTGGCGCATTTCGTCGGCGGCAAGACGGCCGACGGCCATGGATGCGGGGCGGCGGACATCACAGGCAATGGCAAGCCGGATCTCCTCTCGGTTCATGGATGGCTCGAAAACGTGGACGCCGATCACGACAAGTGGACGTGGCATCCGGAGTGGGAGTTAGAGGAAGCCGGTTTCCCCATTATCGGCTACGACGTGAATGGCGACGGCAAGATGGACCTGATTTACGGCCACGGACACAGCTTCGGCCTATACTGGCTTGAGCAGAAGGTGAGTGGCAGCAGCAGGAAGTGGGTCCGTCACACGATTGACGATTCCTTTTCGGAGGCGCACGCGCTGAAACTGGCTGATATCGATGGTGACGGGGAGTTGGAGTTGATCACCGGCAAGCGCTACCGGGGCGATCCCGACCCTGGGTTGTATGACCCGCTCTGCATCTTTTATTACAAGATCGACCGCCGCACCGCCACGTTCACGCGTTTCCCCATCAGCTATAACGGCACCGCCGAAATTGGAACGCAAATCATTGTGACCGATATCGACGGCGATGGCGACCAGGATATCCTTGTCGCCGGCAAGACGGGGGTGCATTGGCTAGAGAACCTGCGGGTCGATAAAGTACCAGCCAAGATCCGCGAACAAGAACTTTGGCTGAATGTGAATTGGCCTTTTCCAGGTGAGTCCGGCCCGAATAGCCCCGGCGGTCACGAGATTGATAGCGGCTCGATTGTGAAGTGCGAATGAAATTGCAGCCATCAGCGGACTGATGGGCTTTGTTTGCGAGCTCCTGCGCGAGGCGAGCTATCATCCCCTTTGAGTAGCACAGCCAGAGCTTTGCGACGAGCTTATGCCTCGCACGGGAAGATCGCACCCTCGTCCAATGTGCTTGAATTGGTCCTCATCGACCCAAGGAAGATCGTCATGCGTCATAACTGCAAAGCTGGAATGCTCTTCTCATTAGTTTTTGTGCTGTCTGGGATGCAACCGCTCGCTGCGGCGGACCGCAACGTGTGGGAGATCGGCAAGTTCGACCAATCGTCCGTGGAGTTCAAAGGACGGGTTGATTTTTCCAACCCCCAAGTCAACCCCGTCTTCACGGTCGGCAAGAACGATCCAGCCAAGGATTGGCCGGCCGATCAGCCCGGCTCCGCGAATAAAGATGCGGGAACACGACCGCATCCTTACACGATCATATTCAACTTGAGCGAGCCGCCCAGCGGTATCTATCGGCTGGACGTGTCGGTTATCCTTTCCCACTCACGAGTGCCTGCTCTTCAAGTCGAGCTGAACGGCAAATCGGGATTGTTCTATTTCCAACGCAAAGTGAGCTACTACCCCGGTGATGATGGCGCGGATTCCCCCATCTACGGCGGTGATCGGCAGGAGATGGAGATCCCCACTCGTGTCTTCAGGCTTGGGGATAACAAGCTGGTCCTTACCGCCGTGGATGATCCCCAAGAGGGAGAGGCAGATTCTTGGCTTTCCTATGACGCGCTCCGGCTGATCCAGTACCCGGCCGGCGAGCCCGCGGTTCGGCCTCAGGTCACCATTGATCCAACGATCTTCTACACCCAGCACGATGGGGGCCTGGCAGAGCTCGCGACCGTTACCCTTACTCTCGATGGGCCAGTCCGTAAAGGCGATATCGCGCTTTCGGTAGCAGGCCGCGACCTTCGCAGCTCCATCGCGACGGGGGCTGATTTCGGCCAGTGGCGGCAGGAGTTGGCCATCCCCGACTTAAAGGGCCCAACCGATGCCCTTGTTGCGATTCACGTCAACGGCAAGACGCATACCGACCACCTCACTTTGGTCCCGCGCCGCAAGTGGACGGCCTATGTCGTTCCCCATGCCCACCTTGACATCGGCTTTACGGACTATCAGGGGAAAGTGGCGGAGATTCACAATCGAAACGTCGATAAACTGTTGGATGAGATTGACGCTCATCCGGAAATGCGCTTCAGCCTGGACGGCTCTTGGATTGTTCGCGAGTATCTTGCTTCGCGCAACGCGCAGGCGCGCGCCCGTCTCCTCAATTTCGTACGCGACGGCAAGATTGCGGTTCCCGCCCAACTTGCCAACCTGATGACCGGCTATCCGACCATGGAAGAGCTGATCCGCTCCACTGCTTATTCCAGCCAATTGCACCGGGAAGAAAAAATCCCGTTCGACTACGTCAATATCACGGACGTTCCCAGCTATACCTGGTCTTACCCCTCGGCTCTGCACGCTCTCGGCATCAAGTATTTCTTGGCAGCCAGCAACAACGATCGGGCGCCGATTCTGCTCTACGGACGGTGGAATGAACAGTCCCCCTTCTGGTGGCAGGGGCCTGATGGCAGCAAGGTTTTGATGTCCTACTCGCGGCAATATTTCCAGCTCTCGTTTGTTTGCGGCGTGCCGGCCCAAGAAGCGGCGTGCCAGCAGTCGCTCCCTACTTTCTTTCAACAGTACGAGTCGCCTTCGTACAAACCGGATGCGGTCCTGATGTTTGGCAGCCAGATCGAAAACACCGATCTTATTCCCGGTGAACCCGAGTTCGTACAGAAGTGGAACTCGAAATATGCGTATCCCAGGATGATCCTCGCGACCTTCCCGGATTACATGCGGTACGTTGATCAGCACTATGGCTCCGAACTCCCCACCGTCGTGGGGGATGGAGGCCCGTACTGGGAGGACGGGTACGGCACCGACGCGCATTACCTGGCCATCGACCGTTCGAGCCAACAGCGAGCGCCCTCGGCGGAGAAGCTGGCGACCATTGCAACTTTTCTACATCCGACCGTTTCGGGTCCCGCCGGGCAGGTTCGCCGCATGTGGGACGACCTGGTTCTCTACGCCGAGCACACATTCACCTCCTGGGGCGGATACTCACGGCCTGACAGTGAGGAAACGATTCGCCAATTCGCCACGAAAGACCAGTTTGCCGTTGACGGACGCGAGCGTGTTAACGCGATTCTCGATCAATCCCTGAGCCAATTGGCCGACCAGATTCATGTTGCCGCTACCGCCATGGTGGTGTTCAACTCGCTGAGCTGGACGCGCAGTGAGCTGGTCGAGACCGATCTCGATGCCGGGCATGTAATTCTCGATTATCCCGACCGCAGGCCGGTGCCGATCGAACTTCTGGCTCACCATGCGGATTACGATCACGTAAGGTTTCTCGCCCGTGACGTGCCTTCGCTCGGCTACCGTTGCTACCAAGTGGAGAACCGGCAAGACCAAGCACCAGCGCCTCCGGGGGAGGAGGCATTGCCGACTTCGAACGTGATCGAGAATGGGTACTACCGGATTGAGGTCGATCTGACGGCGGGAGCGGTGAAGAGTGTCTACGACAAGCAGCTCAGCCGCGAATTGGTGGATAACGCAAGCCCTTACCGATTTAATCAGTATCTCTACGTCTCCGGCGGCGATGGGGAGACGCAACTGGTTTACTTGCGCAAGTCGCTGCCCCTCGCGAATCTGACCGTTACTGGTTCGAGTGGCGGACGCGTGACTCGGGTGCGGAAGACCTCGTACGGCCAGGTCTTAACTTACGAAACCAGTGGACCGCACGCGCCCTCCATCGAAACGGAAATCATCCTTTTCGATCAAGAGAAAGAGATTGAGTTCATCAATCGGCTGCACAAGGACCCGGTCGACACCAAGGAGGCCGTCTATTTTGCCTTCCCAGTTGCCGCCGCTCCGCCGGAATTCAGCTACGAAATCCAGAACGGGTGGGTGGACCCGGCTCACGATCTGCTCAAAGGTGCAAACTCTGCGTGGTTCACCGTGCAGCATTGGGTGAAGGTCGCGTCACCTGACTTAAGCGTGGGCCTGGTGCCTCTGGATTCGCCGCTGGTGACCCTCGGCGACATCGTTCGCGGCACCTGGCCGGAACGGTTTGAGCCCAAGAGTGGCACGATCTTCTCGTACGCCCTGAACAATTATTGGCATACCAACTTCCGTCGTGTGCAGAGCGGCGATTTCGTCTTCCGCTACGTGTTGACCAGCGGGCGCGAACTCAATTCCGGAGACCTGGCGAGGCTCGGTCGCGCGGCCATGACTCCTCTGGAGATTGGGCACCTTGCCAACAATGACAAGTTCGGGAATCCCGACCGGCAACTGACGACTGCGTCGGCCAGCTTCCTCACCGTGGATGCCGCGAATGTGACCGTCGACAACTGGAAAGTGGCAGAGGACGGCAACGGAACCGTGATGCGCCTGCTTGAAACCGGGGGCACTGCCGCCGTTGCGCGTCTGAGTTTGCCGCTCTTCAAGATCGATCGAGTGTGGTTGGCCGATGCCGCCGAGGAAAACCATGAGGAACTCAGAGTCAACGGCCACTCCGTGGAAGTGAGCCTGAAGCCTCACGAATCGATTACGCTGCGGATTCTCGCGTCAAAACTGCCGTAGCCATTGCGAGAGTCCGCAACTTATTGGTTTTAGCCTGGCGGATCCAATCTGCACGACCAACCGGGCAGCTCCTTAATCACACCCGATGGCGATCTCTGTTTCACTCAAGCAACTTCCCACCCGCAGTTGGTCTACGTGCAGGTGCGACTCCTATTCCTGTCGTTCACTGCGGTCACTCTCTCCTGGAACTTCTGCGCTAGTTGTCCACTTCCTCCAGGCACTCGTCCAGGATATCGAGCGCCCTATCCATTTCCGCCTTGGTGATGGTCAGGGGTGGCGTGAGGGTGATGATGTTTCCCATGGTTAATTTAAAGCTCAGCCCCTTGGAGAGGGCGCTGTACATGATCTGCTCCGCTTCCTCCCGGGCGCGATCGCGCGTCTCGCGGTTCTTGACCAGTTCCACCCCCAGGAGCAATCCCAGTCCTCGAACGCTGCCGATGATCTCGTATGCATCCATCATGCGGCGCAGCCGGTCCAGAGCGTAGCCGCCGATTTCCTTGGCATTTTCGATAAGGCCTTGGTCCTGTAAATATTCGATCGTTGCTAAACCTGCCGCACAAGCGACCGGGTTTTTCTCGTGCGTGTAATGGCCCAGGGAACGATCGGGGGCCACGTTCAGTCCCTCGCGGGCGATCACTGCGGCCAGAGGGAATATCCCGCCGCCCAAACCCTTACCGATGACGAGCATGTCGGGGACGATGCCATAATTCTCACAGGCAAACATCTTTCCCGTCCGCCCCAGGAAGGTGGTGACTTCATCCAGGATTAGCAACGCACCGTGACGATCACATGCCGCCCTGATCGCCTGCCAATATTCCGGCGGTGGGATGTAGGGCGTGCTGCGTACGGTTTCCGCGATAACCGCTCCCACATCGCCTTCCTTCTCGAGTACATACTCGATATACCGGGCGCATTTGAGATTGCATTCGTTTCCGCATTCCCACGGGCAATGAACAGGGTCTGGGGGCGGAACATGTTCGGTGCCGGGAAGCAGTGGACCTATACCGCTCCGAAAAATGGCCTCGCCCCCGACGGATATTACGTCCAGGGATGCTCCATGGAACGAATCCCACATGGAAATGGTCTTGAATCTCCCAGTGGCAGCGCGTGCCAATTTGAGAGCTATTCCCATCGCGACGGTGCCCCCAGGGGCGAAGAGAACTCGATTCAGATCTCCCGGCGCCAATTCCACCAGCTTCTTGGCCAGTTTGATCGCTGGAATGTTGGTATACCGGCGGGTGCAAAACGGGAGTTCATCCAGTTGGGCCTTAATGGCGTCGATCACCTGTTGGTTATGAAAGCCCACTTGGTGCACACTGTTCCCGTGAAAATCCATGTAGCGCCTCCCCTGGAGGTCCTCGATATAAATTCCATCACAATGAGAAAGCACGTTCAGGCAGGGAGTGGAGAGCGACTGATGGAGGAAGTACTTGGCATCTTCATCGAGCCACTGCTCGGTCTCGGCGTCGATGTTCTTGCGCGCCCAATCCTTTCGTCGGGGAGAGATGTTCAAATCTCCCTCTGACTTGAACCTCGCAAGGTTGTCGTTTGCGCTGGGCATGTTCGTTTATCTCCTCGCTACGCGTTGGAACGGCGCATCCGGTTGCTGTGCATTGGATCTCTTCGAGGTCCCCGCAGCGCAATGGCTTTTGATCGCGATAACTCAAGTTGCCATCACCCCTCGCGGTTTGTAATTCCAGCGCGTCGCCAGTAACGCACCGGCAATCAAGGACAGCACCACGAACACGTAAAACAGAATATCCCAACTGTAGTGTGCCGTGACGAAAGCGACGACAAACGGGGACACGATCATGCCCAGGTGTCCGACGCCGTCGATGAAGCCTGAAGCGGTGGCGGCCCCTTCTTTGGAACCCACGTCCTGAGCGGCCGCGCCCGACATCAACGTGTCCGGACCGTAGGTCATGATGCCGACCAGCGAAATGCCGACAGCGGTCCAGAGATGCCCCATGGCGCTGAGTTTCGGCAGGACCAGACTGGTCAGGGCAAGCCCCCACATCATAATCGCTCCCACCGGAAAGCGGCGGGAATCGAAAAGTTTCTCGGAGGCATAGCCGGCGACGATCGCACCGAGAAAACCCACCAGTTCGTAAAGCGATGACGTGTAACCCGCGTCTTGCACCGAATACTTCAGATGCTGGGTCATGTAAAGGGGCAGCCAGAAAAGAAAGGAGTAGCGCGTGAGGATGAGGAAGAAATACATGGACCCAATGAGCCACAACGTGGGTTCCGTGAGGACCTCACGCACGGCCGATCGAGACGCGCCGATGGTGTTGGATGCATCGGATCCGTCCACGCCAGAGGCCGGATTCAGGGGGCCGTCTTCTACCTGCGGCAGGCCGACGTCAGAGGGATCGTCACGCACGAAAAAGACGTAAACCAGGGTAATAACCAGAAGCAGTAGGGCGGGCATCCAGAATCCCCGCCGCCATCCCCAGCGCGGAACTAACCACACGCTGGTGGCGACGTACGTGGCGAAGACGGTGGCGAGGAATCCGCCCAGCACGTAATTGGTGCACCACCAGGCCATCACCACCCCGCGCTCTTTCGGGCGGAACCAGCAGGCCATGGTTTTCACCAATCCCGACCAGCCGGTGGATTGTCCGGCGCCGGCCAGGCAAGCCAGCAGGATCAGCCACCCCAGCGACGACCCAAAGCCCAGAAAAATGTTCGCGCCGACAACCACAAAGAGCCCTGTGCCAACCACCACGCGCGTCCCGAAGCGGTCGGAAAGCAGACCGCAAACAAACTGGCCAACGGTGTAGAGGAGACTGTAGCCAAAGACAAAGTTCGCTAACTGGGCGTTGGTGTACCCGCGGTCTTGCTGGAGCAGCGGCATGACCACGCTGATGTTTTTGCGGCAGAGGTAAAACCCGGCATAAGTGATCCAGGTGATGACGAAAATACGCCAGCGCCAGTACCTTGCAGCTCGACTTGTAAGGCCGGAGTCTGGAAGTGCGTTGGGCAGGACTCCGGCCATGGAATGGTCCATAGGACCTCTCGAGTTAAGAATTTGCCTGAGTTTGGCTCAGAAGGCTCGCTGGCCGGTACAGTTCGGCCGATCCCGGGAGCCAAGTGATCGAACAAGCTGGCCAGTACTTGGACTTGTCCCCGGGTTCGAGACAAGTTGTTACGCTCAAAATTCTGCGAAACAAAGAAAATACCATGGAAGGGATCCTTGAGCCATGGCTTTGTCGCCTCGCCCTCCAGCGCCTAATCGAGATGCTTGGTGCGCAGGAAGTCGCGGACCACTTCGGCGAGGTCGCGGTGTTCACCGTCCACCGCATAGTTTAGCCGTCGCATCTCCCGATCGGAGATTTTCCCGGCAAGCTGATCGAGCGCTTCCTCAACCGCCGGATGGCGCTTAAGCGTCTCGCTCCGAACCACCGGCACGGCCTGATAGGGTGGAAAGTAGTGCTTGTCGTCCTCCAGTACGGCAAGGTCGCGCGCAGCGATGAGGCCGTCGGTAGCGCTCCCCGCCACCAGGTCCACCTGCCTCTCTAGCAGTGAACGGTAGAGTAAACCCAGATCCATGATGCGCGGCGGCTGGCCGAAGGTCAGGTGGTAAGCCCGCACGAGCCCCTGATAGCCGTCGGGGCGTTCCATAAATTCGTAGCCGAATCCAGGCCGCCACTTTGCAGCGTAGGGCGCGGCCTCGGAAAGTGTGTGGATGTTAAACCCGCGTGCGGTCTCGCCGCGGACCACCATGGCGAAAGTATTGTTGAAGCCCAGAGGGTTCATGACGTTCAGGCCGAAGCGCGTGGCATACTCGCGTTTGACCTTGTCGTACACGCTGCTTGGCTTACTCTCCACCGGCTGCTTCAGAATGGCGGTAAGTGCCGTGCCGGTATACTCCACGTAAACGTCGATTCGCCCCGCCAACAGCGCCTGATGGCAGATGTAGCTACCCGCGAGATAAAACCTCCGCTCCACTTGTAGCCCTGTCTTCGCTTCCAGGTGCTGCGCGAGCATTTCGCCCAGAATTGCTTGTTCGGTAAAGTTTTTTGAACCGACTACCAGCGTTTGCTGCCGCGCGGGTCCACAGGCCGGGGAGGACAGGGCCGTAAGCAGAAAGCAAAGGGCCATTCCGGAAGCTAGCGTGGTGAGATCCTCTTGGTTTGCCATGATCAGCGCGCGTAGGTGAGCTTGCGCTCCAGAAGTCCTAGGAGCAGGTCCATCAGCAGTGCCAGTAACGCAGCCGGAATGGCTCCGGCCAGAATCACCCGGTTATCCACCATTGCCACTCCGCGAAAGATGAATTCACCCAAGCCGCCTGCACCGATGGCGGCAGCAATCGTCGCCACACCCACAGTTATGACCGTCGCCACGCGCACGCCCGCCAGAATAACGCCCATGGCCAGTGGCAGCTCGACTTGAAAGAGCATCTGCCGGTCGGTCATCCCCATGCCGCGTGCGGCCTCACGCACACCGGGGTCAACGCCTAGGATTCCGGTGTAGGTGTTGCGAATCACCGGCAATAGCGCATACAGCGTCAACGCCGTAATGGCCAGCCGGTCCGCGCGCTCGCCCAGCCAGGGAGCCGGCAGGAGGAAACCGAAGAGCGCCAGGCTGGGGATAGTTTGCACAATGTTTGCCGCGCCGATAACAGGTTTGCTCAGTGCCCGCCGCCGCGTGAGCAGAATTCCCAGGGGCAGTCCGATGGCCACTGCCTGCAGCATGGAGATACCCACCAGCCACAGGTGTTCGAGTGTTAGCTGAAGGATTTGTGCATGGTTTTTGATGAAGAAGTTAACGGTATCCATCCGCAGCCTCGATTCACAATTGCGTATTGCCGTCGCTTGCCCGGAACGCAGCAACGTAAGCGGCGACGATCGGCTCAGAAGCATGCAGGAATTCACCAGGCGTGAAGATGCCCACCAACCGACCAGACTCCAGGAGCGCGATGCGCGTGCCCAGCAGCAAGGCTTCGCGCATGTCGTGGGTCACAAAGAGGATGGTCTTCCGGAGACGCTTCTGGAGCGCTTGAAATTCGCGCTGGATCTCAACCCGAGTCAACGGGTCAAGCGCGCCGAACGGCTCGTCCATCAGCAGGAGCGGCGGATCGCCGGCCAGCGCCCGCGCCACTCCCACGCGCTGCTGCTGGCCGCCGGAAAGCTCGTGTGGGTAGCGGGTAAGAAAATGCCGGGGCGGCAATCCAACCAGCTCCAGCATCTCGCAAACCCGCGCGTGGATTCTCTCCGGCGGCCAGCGTTCCAAGTGCGGCAGCAAGCCAACGTTACGTTCCACGGTAAAGTGGGGAAAGAGTCCCGCTTCCTGGATGACATAGCCAATGCTTCTGCGCAAGCGAATCGGATCCCACGCGAGAGTCGAGCGTCCTTCGACCTGGATATCGCCGGTGCTCGGTTCCAGCAGGCGGTTGATAAGTTTGAGGGTAGTGGTTTTGCCGGAGCCACTGCGGCCGAGGAGGACGAAAGTTTCGCCGCGGTGGACACTTAGAGTCAGGTCTGAAAGAAGCTGGTGTGCATTGGCCGCGCGACAAGACACATTACGGAATTCGATGACGGTTTCGGACGATTCGTTCATGAGATGGCCGAGACGGCGAGAGCAAGTATAGCGCGGACCTGCTTTCTAGGGCCGAACGGCGTTCAACACCAAGCCAGCGCCGCTGGCCCCTATACGGCGAAGAACAGGTTCTCGGCGAATGCCCATTCGTGGTCCACCCATTGCGCCACGCACGCGAAGCCGGTCCGCTCGGCCATCTCGAGGGCTTCGTGCCGTCCGTATTTATGACAACTCTCGGTCCAGATAGTCTCATCGCGCTGGAACATGAACTTTGCGCTCTCGATGGAGACATCCTGGGCATCAAGCGAGCGGAGATGCATCTCGACGCGCCGCTCCCTGCCATTGTACAGCGCCATGTGCTCAAAGCGGGACAGGTCAAAGTCACCTCCGAGCTCACGGTTGATGCGGCCCAATACATTAAGATTGAACAGTGCCGTTACGCCGAGAGAGTCATCGTACGCGGATATGAGTTGTTCATGGGGTTTTTCGAGATCCGTCCCGAGCATCAATGCATCGCCCGGTGCAAGTTCTGCGCGAATCTTGCGCAGGAAATTCTCGCCTGGTCTGCGATCAAAGTTACCGATCGAGCTCCCGAGAAAGAGTACGAGGGCTGCCACCCCGCGTTCGCGGCGAGCCAGCGCCCTTCTCAAGCCGTCCAGGTACTCGGTCTCAAATCCTAGAATGCTAACGTTGGGCAAATCATCGAGTTCGCGCTCACAGCTCTCCAGAGCCGTCGGGGAGACCTCAATGGGACAATACATCGTGGGCTGATGCCGGGCCAACGCCTCCAGTATCCATCGCGTTTTCCTCCCGCTGCCGCTGCCCAGCTCAACAACAATTCCGTGCGAGGATAGCCGCTCCGCCGCGTCGCTGGCGTACCGCCGCAATAATTGTTCTTCCGCTCTCGTTACCCCATACTCAGGAAGCTTGGTGATTACCTCGAACAGCGCAGAGCCAATATCGTCGTAAAGATACTTCGACGGCAGTTCCTTTTGCCCGGGTCGTCCAAGGCCCTCCCGCACGTCTTCCGCAAACGAGTTCACAGTCTGGGTCGTACCACCACGAATCAGCATACCCGCTCCATTCAATTAGTCACGCAACGAAACGACGCGTAAACGAACGGATAGTGCGGCTGAAACCAGTTGCGGAATGCGCGGCGCAGCATACACCCCGCCGTCCTGGGCGAGCCGCCCTTCATGACGTAATGTTTCCCGTCGAAGAAGTTGGCGGAGTAGCCGCGATAAAAGGGAAAGGGCTCAAAGCCTGGGAACGGGGCAAACTCAGTAGCGGTCCATTCCCAGCCGTTACCGAGGGCTTCCTCCAGTCCGAAAGCGCTGCGGCCGCCGGGATAGCTCCCCACTGCAATCGGATCCCAGCGCTGGAAGTCGAAGTTGCCGCGCTCAAAACTGGGAAGTGCATCACCCCAGGGATAATCGCGCTCCACACCCTCCGGAGTGCCATATGCGGCGCGATGGAATTGAGCTTCGGTAGGAAGGGCCTTGCCTACAGAACGTGCATAAGCCTCGGCCTCCGCATGGCTGACGTATACCGGCCAGTCGAGCGGCAGCGCCACTTCTTCAAACATCCCGCGATAGAACCACTTACCATCGCGCTCAAGCCAGAAACGTGGATGGATAATATTCTGTTCCTTGATCCAGGCCCAGTCCGCGTCGCTCCAAAAACGCCGATTGTCGTATCCACCTTCGCGTATGAACTGGAGAAACTCGCCGTTCGTGACTTTGTAGGCGCCAACCGCGAAGGCCGGTACTTCGACCGAATGCTCTTCAAACTCGTTGTCCCAGCCAAATCCCTCCCGTTTTCGCGGAATCCCTAGTGTCGCTGTTCCTGCCGCGATATCGATCATGCTCGATGAGATTGACGGTCCAGCCAGCGACGACGCCAGAGCCCGATAGCTGGGCGGCGCAATTTTCTTAGCTGCCGGCAACTGGTGAAACATGTACGCCAAGGTCTCTGCGTGCATCAGCCGATGCTCGACCGCCACGTTCAGCACGGCCCCGCGCGGATACTTCCAGTGGCTGTCGGAGTTACGCGAACTGTCGTCGAGGATCCGGTCAAGCTCTTCGCGAATGTGACGGACATAGGCGTTGATTTCCGCGAGCCGGGGCCAGTCAGCGGGTTGGTCCGTAGGAAGGCCACCGCCGACAGGATCGATGCCGAAAGCAAAAAGGCGATCGAATTCCTTGTGCGCGGCGCCAAGGTTCAGCGTCTCACCTGCAACCAAATTCCAGTCGAACGCCTCAAGGTGCCCGATATAGAAAACGATTCGGTGCCGTTCAGGAATCGGCCGATCATACAGCCCATCCGCACGCACCACTCGAAACAAGTCGTCGGTCACAGACCGCGATTCAGCCAAGCGCGCCAAGAGCTGGTCCCGCTTGTCCAGTTGGGTTGCCGTCGCATTCATTCGATTTTGCCCCCTTTCGACTCCGAACTGGAATCGATTGTCTCAGCCCTTCTTTGAAAATGACGCCCAGTGTAAGTTGATGCTCGAACTCGGGTTTTGGTTCTGCCTTTGGCGGGGATGGGGTGACGACATCGCGGCAGTAACATGCCCCTGGAGCTCTACTTCGGTCTGTCGCAACCTCCAACCTGCCACTATTGAACTTTCACATCAGGCTCCACCGACATCCCCGGCCGCAAAAGATGTTGAGGATCTTGACCTTTCTCGAAGAAGATTTTCACGGGGATTCGTTGCACCACCTTAACGTAATTCCCTGTGGCGTTTTCCGGAGGCAGCAGGCTGTAACGTGCCCCGCTGGCGCCGGCAATACTATCGATGTGCCCGTCGTAAGTCCGCCCATAAGTGTCCACGGAAATCTCCACGTGCTGGCCGGGCCGCATAAGGGTCATCTGTGTTTCTTTGAAGTTGGCCGTCACCCAGATGTTCTGGCTGTCCAACGGAACGATCGTCATAAGCTGCTGGCCTGGAGTAACGTTCTGGCCAGGCTGCACCGATCTTTGCCCCACAATTCCGTCAACCGGCGCAACGATGGTTGCGTATTGGAGGTTCAGTTGAGCTTGCTCGAAGACCGCGCTGGCGCGCTGGGTCTCCGCCTCCGCCGCCTCCGCGCGGGAGCGTTGCACGGATATCTGTTGCGGCCTGGTCTCGGCGGCCTGCATCCGCGCCTGGGCCTGCGCAACCTTGGCGCGCCCTTGAGTGACCGCCTGTTCGGCGGCCGCAACGGATGCTTTGGCCGCTTGCACAGCCGCCGCGGTCGCCTCCTGCGATTCCACAGCCTGGGTGTAAAGTTGCTGCGGTATCTCGTCCTTCGCCGCCAAGGGCTTGTACCGGTTCACGTCGTCCTGCGCCTTCAAGTCATTGGCTTCCGCCTGTTGCAGGGTGGCCTGTGCGGCGTCAAACTGCCGCTGGGCGGCAATCACCCCGGCCGTGAAGTTCGCGACATCGGCAGCGGCGCTGGAAAGTTCACTGGACGTGTTCACCGAAGTGATAGGAACGTTGGTCCGGAGAGCTGTGGCGCTGGCCCGGTCATTGGCAAGGGTCGCCTTGGAGTTTGCGAGGGCCACCGCGTAGTCTTTAGGGTCGAGTTGCACCAGCACGGTGCCAGCCTTGACGTACTGGTTGTCATCCACCATCACTCGGGTCACGTAACCGGTAATGCGGGAACTAACTGGATAGATATAGCCATCGATCTGGGCGTCATCCGTAGATTCCCACTGTGAGTAATGGTGATACAGCACAATCGCAATCACAATTACAGCGAGGCCGAGCACCGCAAATACGATTGCCCTGCCTCGCCTCCCCCGTCGCGCGGAAGGGCGGCCCGGGCCCAAGCTGGTGGCGCTTGATTTCGATTCGCCGGGGCGGCCAGATTCTGGCGTGGATGTGGTTGTGGTTGCCATAGTTACTTTGCTCCCAAGTACTTCAGCGTGGATTGCTCGGCAACGCCAAGGGCTTGCGCGAGAGAAATTTTCGCCAGGTTAAAAGCATAAAGGCTGTTGATGTAGGATTGGTTCGCCGCGGCTACAGACTCTTGCGCCTGGACGACCTCGAGGTTGTCTGCAACCCCTGCCCGGAACCGATCCTGCGCCTGGCTCTGGGTCTGGTTGGCGAGATCGATGTTACTCTCGGCCACTTTTACAAGTTCGGACGAGGAAGTAAGGTTGAAAAAGGCGGTGCGCACCTGGTTATCGATTTGGCCCTCCAGGTCGGCGAGTTCTGCCTTGCGCTGTTGCAGCGCCGAATCGGCCTGCAACTTATCTGCCCGCACCCGGCTCCCTTGGAAAATAGGAACGTTCAAGGTGAGAGCGAACCCGAGGGTGCCATGCGAGGAGCCGAAGTTCGGGCTGCCAATGTCCCCATAATTCGTGTCCGTGGTGAGCGAGGGATAATTTTCCGCGGCGACAGCTTGACGAGTCAACTCCGCCGCTTGCACCTGCGCCTTGGCGCTGAGGTAGTCGGGTCTTGTTGCCAGGGCCTGCTGGAGCGCCTGCTCCTGGGTAATCCCATCCAGCGCTGTGTAGGGAACCGAGTCGGTCAACCGGAACTCCTGGCCGCTCGGAAGTCCGATCACGCGCGCGAGGGTGAGCTTGTCGATCGCCACCTGGTTCTGAGCGGCGATCAGCCGCTGCTGCTGCGTCTGCAACTCCACCCGGGCGCGCAGCAAATCGATGCTGGCGATCAAGCCATGTTTGTTGAGATCCACATCATTTTGGACAAGCGTCTGCGCCGTCGTCACCTGGGCGCGAACCGATTCCACCGTAGCTATATCCGAAATCACCAGGAGATAGGCGTTGCCGGTGGTGAACACCACCAGGTTGCGATCGCTCTTATAGGTATACTCCGACGCTTTTTCGCTCGCCGACGCCGACTTCAAATTCTTAATGTCAGACCAATTGAAAATTTCCTGGGAAAGGTAGCCACGCGCATCCGCAATCCCGTAGGGTCCCACTGTCTCCGGGAGGTGAATAGGAAGAGGCAGCAGGGTAAGTCCTTCGGAGGGCAGATCGAGCTGTTGAATTGTGCCACTGAGGCGCGCCGAAAGGTTGGGCAGCAGGGCGTTCAAGCTGCGCAGGCGCACAGCGTGCGCGGCGCGGGTGTTTTGGCTGCTCTCGATCTCCCCTAGGTTGTATTTCAGCGCCCGGGCTAACGCATCGTGGAGAGAAACGTCGATCGTCGTTCCCGTCGCCTGGCCCGTGGGCACGCTTCCGAGAAACGGTCCACGCGTTTGCGCCACGCTCGACCGTGGTAATACAACGGAAAACACCGCCAAAGAAAGAACGGAGACGAGCCAATGCCGAGCGCGTCGATTCGCCAAAACTGCACCTCCTCCTCGAAGTAGGGGCCGACGGTCAGGCTCCCTGATTCGAATACCGTGCCACGGCATCGACAATGATATCGATCGCCACTTCATCACCGATCGCGGAATTAACCATCAGGTGGAAACAATGCCGCGCAGGCCAATCGACCTCAAAATATCGCTTGATAAAGTCCGCGCGGTCGCGGTCCACTGTCTCCGCAAGTTCCTCCGCTTCCTTTTCACTCTTGCCAGTTGATTGCAGCCGGCGAACCCTTTCGTGAAAGGGCGCGTAAATGAAAACGTGAAATGCATCGGAGCGGCTGCATAGGTAGTAAGCCGACCCTCTTCCCACAATGACGCAGTTTCCCTCCTTGGCGATCTCCGGCATGAGCTTTTGCGCGACCTCGCGGACACACTCGGTATCCACCATCTTCAATCGCGGGGCGTTCTGGCTCCCCTCTTGACTGCCTCGCATGAAAGCCTTAAGGAGTCGGTAGTACGTGGGGTCTTTGCGTTCCTCATGGTTCGCCACGGCGCGGCAATCACAATCCATCCTCCGGGCGATTTCCTGGGTTAGTAGCTGGTCCCAGAGCTTCCAGCCCAGGCGCGCCGCGAGTTTCTCCGCAATCACGCCTCCGCCGCTTCCATACTCCCGTTCAATAGTGATGACTCGAATCATCGTGAATGCCTCTCAAACGGTCGCCAGTCTTCAGTCCTGAGCAAGAGCCCAAGAACGGGGCCGGTTTTCCTGACAACCGAAAACTGACGACTGATGACTTCTACCCAATGGCCACTTCCCCGCCCCCACCGGGCTCATTCTTCTTGAGCGCGAAGGAGAGCATGAACATGATGGCCGCTCCCACGGACAAAACCCAGAAAGTATCGATGTAAGCGAGGGTCGTTGCCTGGCCGATCACCGCGCCATAGATCCGCCCGTAGGCCTGGCTCGATGCTCGCGATATATCGAGCCCCGATAAAGCCAGGCGCGCCGCCAGAGCCTTGGCCGCCATCGTGAAGGTCGGCCTCCCCACGGTCGTGTGCGCCGCGAGATACACCTGGTGGAACTGCTCCCGGCGCGCGATCAGCGTGGTTACCATCGACGTTCCAATGCTGCTCCCGATGTTGCGCATGAAGTTCACCATGCCGGCAATGCTGTTGCTTTTCTCGGTGGGCATTCCCACGTAGGAAGCCAGGTTGATGGGAACAAACAGGAAGCCCAGACCGAATACCTGCGCCACGCGGAGCAAGCTGGCCGACCCAAAGCTGATGTCAAGGTCGAGATGCTGGGTGGTGTAGTACATGGAAATGGAAAGCATGAGCCAGCCAAAAGCAATGACGTAACGCGCTTGGATCTTGCTCGTCAGCAGACCCGACACGGGCATAAGGAAGAGCAGAAGCAGACCGCCCCCCGAGAGCACCAGACCGGCCGACTCGGCGGTGTAACCCATGAGCGTCTGAAGGAACTGGGGCATCATCACGAGGCTGGAGAAAAGCATGATTCCCAGAATAAACATCATGGCGTTAGCGCCGAGGAAGTTCAGGTTCTTGAATAGACGAACTTCGATGATCGGAGACTTATAGAACCATTCCCAGATGACGAGTGAAACGAGACAAACACCGGCAACGACAGCCAGCGTAAGAATGAAGTGCGACCCAAACCAATCGTCCTCCTGCCCCTTGTCGAGCATCACCTGCAATGCGCCCACGCCCAGGGTGAGCAGCGCCACACCGATGTAGTCGATCCTGATCCCCGCTCCTTTGGCGCGCATCACCCAGGGTGGATCTTCGATCAGACGATAAACTAGAAGCACAGCCGCAGCGCCCACCGGCAGGTTAATGAAGAATATCCACCGCCAGGTGTAGTTGTCGGTAATCCAACCACCCAATGTCGGACCAATCGTCGGCGCGACGATGGACGTGATGCCATAAAGTGCGAAGGCAACGCCGCGCAATCGAGGCGGAAAGGTGTCAGCGAGGATCGCCTGGGCCATAGGTTGCAGGCCGCCCCCGCCCGCGCCTTGGATGACGCGAAACAAGATAATGGCCCCGAGGCTGGGGGCAATCCCGCACAGAAGGGAGCTCAAGGTGAAGATCACCAGACACATCATGAAGAATCGCTTGCGACCGAGGACAGTGGCAAACCATCCGCTGATGGGCAGCACAATGGCATTGGAAACCAGGTAGGAAGTGAGGATCCAGGTGCTCTCATCGTTGCTTGCGCCCAGGTTGCCCGCCATGTAAGGAAGCGCAACATTGGCGATGCTGGTGTCGAGTACTTCCATGAAGGCCGCCATGGCGACTACGACACCAATCACCCAAATGTTAGCTTTGGGCCGCCAAGGCTCGGAGGGAGGAATCCCACCAAGGCTGGAGGGGACCTCGGGTCGCGAGTTGGCGGGGCCCTCAGGGTTGTCGGCCATGTTCTCGTGCGTCCACTTGGACGTCCGGCGATATTCAGCGATTTTGAGTAAACAACGCCCTGGGAATCAGATGGCAGAAAGCAAGCGCGGACCTGTTCCGTAGCTCCGCGGCTTTCGCGCGCCCGCAGAAGGCGAGCCGCGGACCTACAGAACAGGTCTGCGCCACCCCAGCGTAACGCGCATCTTCGTACGAAACTGAGCGAGAGACACCCGGCGGTCCTCGCGTCAAACGCTAATTACTGGACATGGAGCATCGCGAACCACTGCGTAGGTGAGATCCCGCAAACGGCCCTGCGAACCCGGCTGCGAGCTCCTCCCAATCACCAGCGCATCCGCGTGCATCCTGCGCGCGGTCTCCGTTAGCGCGTATTTCACGGGCCCGACGGCGATATTTACGCTACAGTGTGAGCCCACGACCCGTTGTAATTCAACCACGCGTTCGCGGGCAGCTTCCTTCTCCATGGACTGCACGCGTTCCTCGAGGTCCAACTGAACGGGCGAGCGACGCCGGACAGCGGGAACTGCGTGAATGAGCGAGAGATTTGCATGCACGGTCTCCGCCAACCGGCTGGCGATGCGCAGCACGCGTTCCGAATCCACGCTTAAGCCGGTTGCGCAGACCCATTCTCGATGCCCAAGCTCACGGGGAGATATTGTCTCCGCATGTTGCGTCGTCATCACCATACAATCGGCGTCGTTCAAAACCTTCGCCGTCGTAGAACCGAGGAGCATTCTCCGGAATAGGCCAGCGTGCGTGGGCATGACGATTACATCGAAGCCGCGGTCCCTTGCCACCGCCGCGATTCGAGACGCCGCGTCTCCCACTACCATCAATCTGGAGCATTCGTGCACGGGAAACGCCGACGAAAGGTATGCAGTGAGCTTGGCGCAAGCTACAGTCTTGTGATCCTCTTCCGCTTCGGGTACTGGCCGCGTCAACAGCTCGAATCCGGAGGCAGACGGTTCCAGCACGTAAAGGAGGGTTACCTTGGCAGATAACATCGCTGCCGCTCTCTTAACGAAAGGGACCATAGCGTCGCAGGCGGGCGAGAAGTCCACGGGAAAGAGTATTTTCTGTATTGTCGCCATATGTCGGTCCGCCAAGCAACTCACGAGAACGGCTCAATCATGACCTCGTCGATGTAACACCATCCCCAGTCCTCGCCGGGCTCAAGAGATCGCATAATGGGGTGCTTGGTCGCTCGGAAGTGTTTTGTGGCGTGCCGGTTCTTCGAGGAGTCGCAGCAGCCGACGTGGCCGCAAATCTCGCAAAGGCGCAGGTGCACCCACGAATCTCCCATCTTTAAGCACTCCTCGCACCCATCGGTGTGGGGAGATGGGTTTTGTATCTGCTCCAGATGTGAACAAGTTTCCGGCATCGCGTCGCTCCTCTATTCCGCCGAAAGCTGGGCCTTCGGCTGAGTGACAGGCAAATAAACCTGAAAGCGAGTGTCGCCCGGGTGCGAAACTACGCGGATCTCACCGTGATGATTCCTGATGATTCTGCAAACCGTATCCAATCCGAGGCCCGTGCCTTCACCAACTCCCTTGGTCGTGAAAAACGGTTCAAAGATGTGTGGGAGCACGTCGGCGGGGATTCCCGGTCCGTTGTCTCCAATCTCGACCAGCACACGGTCAAGGTCACGCGCGGTTCGCACCCGCAAATCACCCTTCCCTTGCATCGCTTCGATAGCGTTGGAAATCAGGTTGGTCCAGATCTGATTGAGCTCACCGCCGTAAGCGCAAACTCGTGGAAGGTTTTCACCGTATTCGCGGATTATGTTGACTCCGCCTTTGAGGCGGTGGTGGAGAATTGTCAGGGTATTCTCCAGCCCCGGATGCAGATCGACCTCCTGCATAGCCGCCTGATCCATGTACGAATACTCCTTGATTGCCTGGACCAAATGGGAGATGCGTTTCGTGCTGATCTCAATCTCGTTGATCAGTCTGGCGATGGTGAGGAGTGATGCGATGCGGATGAGCGCGTCACACAACACCTCGTCACCAACCTGGCCCGCGAGGATTTCGAGCTTGGGGACATCCACACCGGCGTCGGCGAGTCCCGGCGCAATCTTCCAGGCATCGGGGACGTGGCGCCCTTCGAGCCACGTGGTGATGCGCTCTTCACGATCGCTTTGGGCCAAGGGATCGACGGGAATTGCGGGCGTGTATTGCCCCGCCTTCCGCTCGAAGCTGGTGATTAAATTACGCTGGTCCTGGGAAAGCGCGTGACGAGAGAGCCGGATGCTGGCATCCCGCACAGTCTCAAGCGTCTCGCGGAGGCTGGCGGTGGCTCGCTGAGCGGCGGCGGCTGGATTGTTCAGCTCATGTGCCAAACCCGCGGACAGCTTGCCCAGGGCCATTAGTTTGTCGCGCTGAGTCTCGATCCGAGTCGTCTCGCGGATCCGGTCGGCCATCATGGAAACCAAACGCTGCCCGAGCAGAGGCATGCGCTTGAGCATTTCAGGGAAGAGGCTTCGGTGGAGGCTGGCGATACGGGTCGCGAGCACGGCTCGGCTGGTACCGCCATAATGCGTCAGACGCGAGTAGGGGAGCAGGCCCGTGACCTGACCGGCGAACACCGTAAAGATCAGCTCGTCCGAACCACTTCCCCGCTGTATCCGAATCTCTCCATCGAGGATCACGATGAGATGGTCAAGAGGATCACCCTCTTGTGCCATCATCTCTCCGGGCTGGAACCGCCGTTCCTCAAGATTTTCCGCCAGCCACGCGAGCTGTTCCTGGGGCAGGTCCGCGAAGACCTCGATATTGCGCAGATCATCGGTCAAGCTTTTGCCTGCGACACCGGAAAGGTTGTCCGCCAAGTCACACCTCACTGAGGTACTGATGGGTGAACTGCACGGCGATCGAGCCTTCGCCGACGCCCGAAGCGACCCTTTTCACTGAACCGTAACGAACGTCACCGGCGGCGAAGATGCCGGGCACGCTGGTTTCTACCCAATATGGGTTGCGCTGCAGCGGCCACCCCTGTGGCTTTTTTCCGTCGCGCACGAGGTCCGCTCCCGTAAGGATGAAACCGCGCGCGTCGCGCTCCACCACACCCGAGAGCCAATCCGTGTTGGGCTCGGCTCCAATGAAGATCGAAAGCAAGTTCGTGGACGCCGTTTCGATTTTCCCGCTGTCCCCGCAGTGAATGGAAATCGATTCGAGGTGTTGTTCTCCGTGAACCTCGACCACCTGGGAGTGGGTTTCCACCTGGATGTTCGGCGTCTTCTTGATCTGGTCGATAAGATACTGCGACATCGTAACGGAGAGCGACGCACCCCGTACCAGCATGACGACTCGTCGCGCGAACTTGGAAAAGTACATCGCCGCCTGCCCGGCGGAGTTCGCGCCCCCCACAATGTAAACGTCTTCGCCCTGGCACGCCATAGCCTCGGTCATGGCGGAACCATAGTATACTCCGCACCCTTGGAGGCGTTCGGCTCCCGGCACATTCAGCTTGCGATAAGAAACCCCCGTAGCGATCAGCAACACTTTGCAACCGATGTCATTCCCCGCCGCCAGCTTGACGACGCGCGACGGGCCTTCCACGCGGACGCCGGTTACCTGCTGGGGGGCGAGGATCTCAACTCCGAAGCGCCGCGCCTGGGCCACACCACGCCGCGCCAAGTCACCGCCGCTCAAACCGGAAGGAAAGCCGAGGTAGTTTTCGATGCGCGAACTCATACCCGCCTGACCGCCCGGAGCTTCCATTTCGACCATTACGGTACTGAGCCCTTCCGATGCACCGTAAACGGCTGCCGCCAAGCCCGCCGGGCCTCCGCCCACGATGACCAAATCGTAAAACTTCAAATCGGGGCGTACGCGCAGTCCGAGCTTCTCGGCGAGCTCGGCCGTGCTCGGATTCGCCAAGGAGGTACCGTCCGGGAAGAGTACAATCGGCAAGTTGGAAGGCTCAGCGCCGACCGCTGACATCAGTTGGCGCACCTCGGCCACGCGTTCCGCCGTCTCCACATCGATCCATTGATACGGCGCTTGGTTGCGCGCTAGAAAATCGCGAATCGCATACGAGTGAGGAGACCAGCGCGTGCCGAGAACACGAATCCCATCAAACGGAGGCTGGAACGATCCCATCCAATCGTCCAGCAGATCATCGAGCGCAGGGTAGAGGTGTTCCTCCGGCGGGTGCCACGGCTTTAGCAAGTAGTGGTGGATTCTGGCGTCGTTGATGGCGCGAATCGCCGCGTCAGTGTCGGCGTAGGCTGTCAGCAGAACGCGCTTGGCATTGGGGAAAAGCTCCATCGCCTGTCCAAGGAATTCCACACCGGTCATCTGCGGCATCCGCTGATCGACCAGAAGCAGCGCCACGGAATCGCCCCGCCGCTTGAGTCCGCGCAATGCTTCCAGCGCCGACGCGCCCGACTCCGCGCGAATCACCCGGTAGCGCTCGGCATACCGCCGCCGCAGGTCACGCTCGACAGCACGCAAAACTTCCGGGTCGTCATCAACCGTCAGTAGGACGGGCTTTGCCATCTCTTATCCTTTACAAATGGTCCTAAAGGGTCCCAAAGGATCAAAAGGGGGGGTAGCCCTTACCCCCGTAGCATTCGGTAAATCGTTAGATGAACCTCAGCCATGACTGGTTCCAGTCCTCCGGCCGAACGCCCACTCGATGTTGTTATGGCCCCGTTACTGTCAGTAAGAACCTCAGTATAGCGCATAATGCGCATGACGTGTAGGTGGGCCCTGATCCTCACGTAATTTTGAGAAAGGGCGAAAGAAATCTCTCTGGGGGCGCATTTTTTTCTTGACATGTTATAGATATTATATAAATAATATCTCGATGCCTGCACGCATTCCCACGCAGCA
>JBKQVI010000158.1:0-4349 GCA_052139985.1 Terriglobia bacterium | reverse complement strand
CCCGATCACCCGATCACCCGATCACCCGATCACCCGATCACCCGATCACCCGATCACCCGATCACCCGATCACCCGATCACCCGATCACCCGATCACCTACCGTCCTTCGTCCCAGAATCTCTCGCTCAAATACTTGTCGCCACTGTCGGGGAAAATCGTCACCACCACCCCACTGGTTAGTCGACTCGCCACCTTGAGTGCGGCCACCATGGCGGCACCGGAGGAAACCCCTACCAGCAGGCCCTCTTCGCGCGCCAGTCGCAGGGTCATAATGTGGGCATCTTCCGTCGCGATTTCCAGGTTTTCGACGGCCACATCCGCATCGTAAATCCCCGGCTTGATCGCACTTGGCATGTGCTTCATGCCTTCGAGACCGTGGAAAGGTGAGTCCGGCTGGAATGACAGGCATTGGATGGCCGGGTTCAACTCCTTCAGCCGCCGCGCGGTGCCGATGAACGTGCCGCTGGTGCCGAGACCTGCCACGTAGTGCGTCACGCGGCCGCCTGTCTGCTCGTAAATCTCGGGGCCGGTCGTCAAATAGTGGGCACGCCAGTTGGCCGGGTTATCATACTGGTTGGCGTAGAAATAGAGGCCGGGATTCTCCTGGGCCAGAATGCGCACCCGCCGAATGGCGCCGTCGGAGCCTTCCATCGGGTCGGTATAAACAATATCCGCGCCATAGGCTTTGAGAATGCGTTTGCGCTCCATGCTCACGTTGGAGGGCATACAGAGTTTCACGCCGTAATTCCTGGCCGCGCAAATCATCGCGTAGGCGATTCCGGTATTCCCGGAGGTTGAGTCGATCAGGATTTTGTTCCGCGACATCCGTCCGGCCGCTTCCGCCTCGCGAATGATGTTAAGCGCCGGGCGGTCCTTCACCGAGCCGCCGGGGTTCTCCCATTCCGCCTTGGCGTACACCTCTACATCCGGCGCTGCGGGACGGATTCGCGCCAGGCGTATAAGTGACGTATTTCCAATCAGGTCCAGCAGTTTTGCCGGACCGCGAAGCATTTTTGGATTTTGAATGGTTGCCGCCCTTGCGTTTTCTACCATCACTGCAATAGACTTCTTATTCTATGGGCAGGTTTCAAATTGTGTCAACCCGCCTGTAAAACCTTGACCGTGGGAATCCGAAAGCGTGGGCAGGAACTTATGGCAACCGAAACCGCAGCGGCGCAAGACGTCCAAAAGCAATTTGAAAATGTAGGCTTTGTCGTCACCGGCGCTCAGCCCGGCAGGATCGAACTGAAGAAGTCCGGCTGTGTGGCCTATTTGGAAAACCAACGGGGAAATTGGATATACTCCGGCCCACCCTTTTTCGTCGTCCATGGCATCAACTGTGAACTGGAGGACCGGGGCTATCAAAAGTTCTGGTTTTCCAAGCCTGACGGCAAGCGCTTCCCTATTCGCAAGGTCGATTTGGAACTGCTACACCGCTTCGATGAAGAAGTGCGTTACATCTTGGGGCGGAAGAGCTTATACAACGAATCCCTGGGAACCACCAACGCGCAGACCGTGTACGACCGCCTGGACGGGCGCCCGGACCGTTGAGGCGAGCCCTTAAAACCGAGCGACCCGGCCCACCCTGGCGAATCTTCTGCCTTAGATTGTTGTAGCCTCTAGATATAGCTGAACGCCATCACGCGTCCCCGGCGCACTTCCCGTAAGGCCTAGCTTCTTGCCTTGGCGTCCGCTCCCGACGGAACAGCCGATGACGGGACGGAAGGCGACGGTTTGCCGGCGGCGGGTTGAGGCGCAACCAGTGGGGGTGGCGTCCGCGCGGCCCGTGCGGAAGTAGCCGGCGGCGGCTCCGCCACATTCGCATTCGATGCGGGCGTAAAAGAAGTGGCAGGCCTAGGCGGTTCTGTCCGGGCTGCCGGTAGAGCAGAGGGGTTCCAAGCGGAATGGCCGTTACCTCCCCGACCGCCTGCCCGTGGCCGGAACGAATGCCCGGGCCCCTCAAACTTTCGAGCAACGCCAGGCTCGGGCCGCTGCGCGGCGCGCGCGATAGGACGGAATAGGATTTCGATCTCAACTCGCTCTTGATCGGCGTCGTGAAATTCCACAACTTGATCGAATCCTTCCTGGTGAATCCCCTCTTGGCTCTGCTTGAACGCCTGGTACTGGCGCTCAACGATGGCCCTCCCCACGGTGCGCTCACGCTTCTCGTCACGCTCGATGCAGGTTGCGAGAGGCACGTGGAAAATCAAAAGCGTGCTCGGAACCTGGCACCTTTTGGCCAAGTCGAGCAAGTCTTTCCGGGCCTGCGCGGTCAGTGCGGTCGAATCAACCACGCAGAGCCGGTTCGCCGTAAGCCGCTGTTCCGCCAGGAAATGAACGAGGGCGAAGGCTTGCGCGTTGAAGCGCTGATCACGCTCGTCGTCCGAAACGCGGGCGCGCGCCCAATCCGAAGAAATAATCTGGGTGGCGCGAAAGTGCCGTTCGGCGAATGTGGATTTTCCGCACGCCGCAGGCCCGCATAGCACGATAAGCGACGGCCTGAGCAGGCGGAGTGATATCTTCCCAGCCTTACCGGTGTCAGTGATATTTGGGGAGTCCATAAGCTATCAAGACGTCCATCATCCGGTTAGGGTTACGCATCTCGCAGCCAACATTGTAAAAGTCGCTTAACGTTCCGGACGGTCAATCGCAAAGCAGCATGTCCTTCCTATTGACTAACTCCAGAACTTCGTAAATCGTTGCCCTGAACCGAGACGGCGTACCCTTGCCAATGGATTCTCTTCGTCCAACGCCGCGGCTCGCAAGTCGACGCAAGAAGTCAAGGTCGCCTAGGAGCCTGTCGGAGATACGGTCGCCGAGATTTGCATTTTTGTTATCCGCCGTCCTCTGAGAGCGGGACTCCGACCTTTTTACTTCTTCAAGGCTGCCCGAGGAGTGACTTTTGTGGGTTGGGCAGGCCTGTTCATGCCCTTTGGGGGCTCCGTCCCGACTGGAAGAGCTTCAACAGGTTGTGCGTGGCGCAGATGAGCTTCCATTCTGCCTGCACTTTCTCGAGTCCCCGCAGCAGAAATTTGCGGAACCCTCGCGCCTCTTTGATCTGTCCAAAAACCGGCTCCACGACGGCCTTGCGCATCTTATAAACGGCCCGTCCCTCCACGGTGCGAAGCTTCTCTCGCATCCGCTCCGCTGCTCCCGCCTCGGGCGGCGGAGGCCCGGTCGCGCCGGGTACTTCCGCACCGTGCTTCTGCCGGTCCGGCGCCACGAATAAATCGATCCCCGCTAACTTCGGATCCGTCACGCTCTGCTCGCTGAAATACCCCGCGTCCGCCGTCGCTTGCTCCGGCTGGCTGCCCGTCATCACTTCCACTTCCTCCAGCATCGGCACCAACTGCTTCTTGTCATTGGCTTGCTGCGTCACCGCCGCCGCCACGATCACCTGGGCTTGGCTGTCCACCGCCGCCTGCGCGTTGTAGCCTTGCACAAACTCCTTCGTCGCTCCGTCCTTCATGATCCGCGAATCCGGGTCGGTGAAGTTCCGTTGCGCTTTCGGCTCGGGCTTGGCTTGCTCCGGGTCCGGAGCCTGCGGCGGCCGCCCGCCCAGCTTCCGCCCCCGCTCTTCCTCCTGCCTCTCCCGCTCCCTTAATCTCGCCTCCACCTCCGCCTGCTTCTTCTTCGCAGCTTCTCTCGCCTCTTCCTCCAGCGCCGCCTTCGCCTCGCGAATCTTCGCTAACCGGCTCTCCCGCCGCGCCAATTCCTCCGGCAGTTCGTCGCCCCGTTTCCCCTTCCCATATTTCCCATCTTCCTCGGCATCGATCCGCGCCGCCTCCGTCAGCAACGCCTGCACCTCCGCCTCTAACCTCTCCTCCGTCTCCCCCATGCGCTCGTAGCTCATCGCCTTGTGCTTGGAGGCGTTGGCCTTCACCTTCGTCCCATCCAGCGCCACGTGCCCCAGCTTCACCAGCCCCGCTTGTTGGCACAGCTTCAATACCTGCACGAACAGTTGCGCGAGGTTCGCCAAGTGTTCCTTGCGGAAATCCGCGATCGTGTCGTGGTCCGGGTGCTGGTCGGCCGCCAAATACCGGAAGGCCACGTCCTCGTAGGTCGCCCGCTCGATCCGCCGCGAACCCGGCACCCCCCGGCAGTAGGCATAAATCAGCAGCCGCACCATCATGCGCGGATCATACGCCGCCAGCCCCCGACCGTCCCCCTCCGCGTACTGGGCGTAAATCGCTGACAGGTCTAACGTTTCCACCAGGTCCGCCACAAACCGCGCCAAGTGCCCTTCCGGTAACCAGTCCTGCAACGACGGGGGCAACAGGTAAGCCTGATTGAGATCGCAATTCCGAAACTGTTTGCTCATAACCTTATATTACACTCAAGAACTCAG
>JBKQVI010000157.1:0-3014 GCA_052139985.1 Terriglobia bacterium | reverse complement strand
TTGTTCTGGACAAGCCCCGCACGGCGTTGTATGCTCCTCGGAAGCACGGGGTAGGTTTCAGGTGTGCTGGGTAGGGGGATTTGCCCTTGGATCTGCGTGAGATCGTGGTGCGGCCTATTCGCTCCGGTGATGAGCCACGTTACCAAGAACTGATGGGGCAGCACCACTACCTGGGGGCTCTACCGAAGATCAGCGAGACGCTCTGGTACGTCGCCACCTGGCGGGAGGAATGGGTGGCGCTGCTGAGCTTTTCCGCCGCGGCCCTCAAGTGCGCCGTGCGCGATGATTGGATCGGTTGGAACTTTCGCCAGCGCTACAGCCGCTTGAAGCTGATCGTCAACAACAGCCGCTTTCTCATTCTGCCCGACTGGCATCGGGCGAACTTAGGCTCGCGGGTTCTGTCGCTCTGCCGAGGACGGCTGGCGAGTGACTGGGAAGCAAGGTTCGGTCACGGGGTGGTGTTGGTGGAAACCTTTGTGGACCCACAGCGTTTTCGGGGGACTGTGTATCGGGCGGCGAACTGGGTGTACGTCGGGAACACGAAGGGATTTCACCGCACTCGCCGGGGGTACACCGCGACGCCCCAATCCCCCAAGCTGGTCTTCGTCCAACCTTTGCGGGCGGACGCCCGCTCGTTGCTGTCGCAAGCCGTTCTTCCTCCTCCTTATCAAAGCGGAGGTTCCAAAATCATGCTCAGCGCCGCGCAGATGCAATCGCTCCCCGCGTTTTTCCGCGAGATTCCCGACCCCCGCCGCGCTCAAGGCCGGCGCCATGGCTTGTCCACCGTGCTGGGCATCGCCGCCGGAGCCGTCCTGTGCGGCATGCGCGGCTACAAGGCGATCGCCGATGGGGCCGAAAGTCTCGGACCGAAAGCGCGCGAGCGCTTCGGCTGCCGTCGCGAAGAGGGTCGTTACATCGTGCCCAGCGAGTCGATCCTCCGCAACGTGCTGATCCGCGTCGACCCCGCGCGCTTGGACCGCGCCTTGCAACGCTGGAACGAAGCCTACGCCGGAGAGGACGAAAGCCTCGCCCTCGACGGCAAGACCCTGTGCAACGCCCTCGATGCGGAGGGTCACCCGACGCATGTAATGAGTGTCGTCGGTCACCAGACCCAGACCTGCTACACCCAAAAAAAGTCGGCACCCTGCCCGTAGAAGGCCGGGAAGAAGTCAAACGCACGAACGAGATCAAGATGGCCATCCCGCTGCTGGAGGCCATCGACATTGCCGGCAAGGACATCACCGCCGACGCCTTGCGCACGCAGCGCAAATTCGCCGAATATCTGGTCGAGAAGCGCCAGGCGCATTACTCTTTCACCGTCAAAGGCAATCAACCCGGACTGCTGGCAGACCTGCAGTTCTACTTCCAACACCGGGGCCAACCGCATTTCGTCGAACAGACGCCTCCCGATCACGGCCGCCTGGAAACCCGCAAAATCTGGACCACCACCGAACTCAACGACGATCTCGACTTCCCGCACGTGGGCCAAGCCTTCCTCATCGAGCGGCAGGTGATCGAGAAAAAGACGGGTGAATATTCTCTGGACATCGCCTATGGCCTCACCAGTCGCACCCCCCAAGAAGCCAACCCACGACGCGTGCTCCAGGTTAACCGCGGACACTGGGTCATCGAGAACGGTTGCCACTACGTTCTCGATTGGAACTTTGACGAGGACCGCAGCCGCATCCGCAGGGGCCACGGCCCGGAAAACATCACCCGTCTGCGCCGCTTCGCCATCGGCGTGATCAAATCCCGAGGGACGAGGAGCGTCGCCCAGAAAATGCGCCAACTCACGCGCAACGTGCGCCTGGTCTTCGACTATCTGCGCATGACCGAAAACTCCTGTCCCTGCCGCCCTGCGAATTAGGCGTCATCAGGAAACAACCTTCGCCCCTTGCGTGACGTCCCCCCGCCGCAGAGCAACTCCTGCCACCCACCGGGGCCTCTCCATCGGCGCAGGCCGCAACTCATTCCCACAACCCTTCGGGCAATGACCAAAATCGCCAGAAAACTCAATCACAACTCGATGGCGACCCGCTTAGAACAAATTTACCGTGGAGGCCACGGTGACGCAACCCAGTTGTGACATCATGGCAGCGACTTCGTACTTCCACGGGCTGGCAAGCGACAATTTGGTGACGACATGTTGGACATATCTGCGCACCCGCGCGGCGCGACTGAATGCGGCCGGGCTCACGAGGCTGAGCACCTCGGTGAGGACGTAGACGGTGCCCCGCAAGGTGTTTTCCAGCAGTTCCTTTTCGGCGCAGACCAGGTGATATTGCGACAGTGAGTCCGTCAGGGTTTTCACCAGCGTTTCTTTATTTGCGGGTTTGCTGAGAAAGCGGAAGATGTTTCCTTCGTTTACCGCGCGGATGGCAGCACCAAGGTCGGAATCTCCGGTCAGCATGATGCGAACCGTGTCGGGCGCGAGCATTCGAACGCGCGCAAGAAATTCGATTCCGTTCATCTCCGGCATGCGCATGTCGGCGACGATAACCCCGAAAGGCCCCTCTTGCTTAACCAGCAGTAGGGCGGCACTGCCACCCACTGCCGTGGATATCTGGAAATCCTTCCGCAGCAGACGATGGTAGCCCTGGAGCAAGATCGGTTCATCGTCCACGAAAAGAATTTTGTCAGACATAATCTTCCGCCTACCGCTACAAGGCCTTCCCGGTATTCCCCACGTCCGGCTCCCCGTGCAGCTCCATGGATCGGGGCTGCGCGGGGCGTGGGACGAAAAGAAATTGGTTGGCGGCGATTTCGCCGGTGTTAAGTTCCCGCCGTGCCGCCCCGGCCTGAACGTGGCGTGATGGCGGGGCGAACGGAACGACCTGTCGCTGACCCCACGCGCCCGGTCGCGTTTATGATTCGCTTCTCTTCAAGACCTCCTGCGCCACGCTCCATAACGCAATACCCTGAATCCTTGTTTCTTGGCCTACGTTTTGGCACGCGATGTAGGGCCGAGTAGCGCTCGGCCTTGACTCGGCCGAACGCTGTTCGGCCCTACGGGT
>JBKQVI010000156.1:0-21946 GCA_052139985.1 Terriglobia bacterium | reverse complement strand
GACCTGCTCATTAGGTCCGCGGCTTGTCCCCGATGGAATGGGAAAAGCCGCGGACCTAAAGAGCAGGTCCGCGCTACATCCGTTTTCTGCCTACTGCTTACTGCCTTCTGCTTACTTCTGTTTCGCCGCCAGCTTATTCAGCACTTCGCCGAGCTTCTTGATTTCATCCCCATACCCGGCCCAGTCGCCCTGGCGCTGGAGCTGAAGCGCGCGCTCGTAATGTTCATTCGCCTCGTGAATGAGCGCCTGGGTGTCCAGGGCAGCCGCGGCGGGCTTGGCGGCGGTAACCCCGGCGCTGGGCGAAGGCTGACCGGGGGTCGATGCAGGCTGCGCCTCTGTGGTCGTCACATTACCGCCGAAAATCTTGGTCAGGGCCGCGTCCAAAGTGGGCTCCATCACCACATGGTCCGAATAGGCCACGAGCACGCGCTGCAATTGCGGCAAAGCTCCGCCGGTGTCGGCGGCGAGATAAAGCGGTTCGACGTAAAGCACGGAATTGAGCACCGGCGTCACCAGCAGCGTACCGCGAATGACCTTCGAGCCGCCCTGCCCCCACAGGGTGAGTTGTTGTGAAATGCCCGGGTCCTGGTCGATGCGCGATTCAATCTGCTGCGGACCGTAGATGAGCTTTTGCTTCGGGAACGTAAACACCAGTACCTTGCCGTAATTCGGATCGTCGCAGCGCGCCGCCATCCACGCAATCATATTGTCTTTGCGCGCGGGTGTGAACGGCGCCATCAGGATGAATTCCTCGCGCGTGCCCACTTCCGCCAGTTTCATGATGTTGTAGTAGGGAGTCATGGCGGTGCCGGGACCGCCCGCCGCGCTCTGGGCCACGCGCCACAAATCCTCCTTGTTATAGAACACGCGCGGATCGGTCATGTGAAATAGGGCGTACATGTTTGCCTGAATGGAAAAGATATCCTCCGGATAACGGATGTGGGCGCGCAGATCCTTGGGCATTTCCGCGAGCGGGTGGAAGACTCCCGGAAAAAGCCGCGCGTAGGTCTGAATGAAAGGATCCTCCGGGTCGCTGATATAGAACCGAACCTGGCCGGAATAAGCGCTGATCGTGGCCTTGACGGAGTTGCGAATGTAATTCTCCCCATCGGGCGCGGGTTCCGAATAGGGGTACCGCGTCGAGAGCGTGTAGCCATCGAGCATCCAGTAGAGCGCGCCGCTGTCATCAATCACCATGTAGGGATCGTGGTCGTAGTGAATGAATGGCGTCAGGCGTTGGGCGCGTTCGAGCACCTGGCGGTAGATCATGACGCGGCTGTCCGTTTGGATGTCCGACGAAAACAGGATGTTCTTTTCGCCAAAAGCCATCGCGAAGAGAAGACGCCGCCAGAAGTTCTGAACCGGAATGCCGCCGTCGCCCTGGTAATTGGTGTAGACGTCCTTGTCGCCTTGGGGGTAATCGAATTCCTGGGCGTGCGTTTTGACGAAGCAATAATCGCTGCCTTCCTCGCCAAAGTAGATTTCCGGCCGCGTCACCTTCAAGGAAACATTGGATGCCGGGGGAAGGTCTTTGATGAAAAGCACCGGCAGCCCTTCGCTGGTGAATTCGTTCACCGGCCCCATGCATAATCCGTAGCCGTGGGTATAAGTAAGATACTCGTTGATCCAATTCCGTCCGGGCAGGCGCTCCGGATTCAGCTCGCGGGGCGAAAGCGAGACCTGGCGGTAGATGCCGTCGATCCAATAGCGGTCGTTATCAATGTGCATGAAATCGTAATAGGTGCGGATTTCCTGCAATTGCGAAAAGGTGGTCAGAAGCGGCTTGTGGTCCCACAGGCGGACGTTGCGGAAGGTTGACTGGTTCCGGCGAATGTCGTCGAGCGTCAAGTCCTCCACCGCCGAGAAGCTGCGCTCCTCAAACCGATCGAGCCCGTAGGCCTTACGAGTGAATTCAATGGTATTGGCAATGTAGGGCCGCTCTTTGTCCATCTCATTGGGGGCCACTACAAACCGCTGGAGGATTTCCGGGTAAAGCGATCCGCCCAGAATTCCCACCACCAGCAGTGCGCCAATCCCGAAGAGCGGAGTGCGAATGTCTGTCGTGCCGGCGCGTAGGAAGAAGATTCCGGCCGTTAACAGCGCAAGTGCCAGCAGCGCCCACAGGATGGGCAGGGTGGCGTGAACGTCCGTGTAGCCCGCGCCGAACACCATACCCCGCGGCGAGTACAGCAGGTCGTACATGCCGAGACGAAACCGGTAAGCAATCAGGAGAAAGAGAATTCCGCCTAGGACCATTAAATGCGCGCGCGCCGCTCGGGCAATCGCCGGACCGCGCGGCGTAACCCACACGCCGCCTTCCGCCAGATACAGGAAGGTCGCGCTGAGCAGGCAGGCAATCAACGTGACGAGCGCCAAATGGTAAAGGAACCACGTGTAGGGCAATTGGAAAAGATAGAAGCCCAGATCGCGGCCGAAGAGCGGGTCCGCGAGGCCCATTACGGGGACATGCTCTGCGCGCACATAGATAAGCCAATGGCCCATGCCCCATTGACTCACCACGTATCCCGCAAACAGCACGCCTCCCCAGATCAACCAGCGGAAAAGCGCGCCGAACCGTTCCAAGGGCGCGAATTGCATGTACTCGCTGTAGACCCGAGGCGCTTGCCGATGCGCCAGGCTATGGGCCACGAAGAGATTCAGGCCGGCCACCACGATGAACCCCATGCCCGCAATTCCACTCAGGCTAATCTGGGATTTCAGAATGGTAAGGTAAATCTGGCGGTAGCCCTCTTGATTGAACCACAGCCAATCCACGAGCAGGTTCACGCCGTTCGAAAGGAGGGGGAAGAAAACCAAAACGAACAAGACGATTGCTACTACGATTCGAATCTTACGATTGTTTTCCATGGGGTTACTCCCGCGCTATCTTCACACAGCGGCGGGCGACTGTCAAAACACATCGGGCATCGATTCATCGGGTCATCGGGAGATTGAGGAATTCGGGGATTTGAGATCTGCGATTTGAGATCCGCGATTCTCGAACTCAGTCTTCCTCCTCATTCGTCACCGCGCTCACAATCGTGTCATCTAAAACCAACCCTGCTCTGCTATTCCCAGACTTCTTCGCGTCACGCGGAGATTCTGTGGCACGGGCTTCCAGCCCGTGACCGGTCACGGCCAAGATGGCCGTGCCACGGTTTGGTCGCGGCTCTGCCGCGCTGTGGTCTGTCGATGAGCCGACGGAGCGATGAGCCCATGATCCGATTCTGCGTCCCAGGACTTTATAATTCATCCTTCATCATTCATCCTTTCCTACCCTATCTCCAGCGCTTTCAACGACTAACGGCTAAAACACGTTAACCTGTTTAGTTTCATGAACTTATTGGGAGCACTTTTTTCTACCCTTTGTTTTCAACAGACTAGTGGGAGCAACCTTCATTTTTAACATCTCTTTGCGTTGGGTGATTTTGGGTGTACGTTCGTGGGTTTGGGAGACTTTTGCCGGGGCCGTGCTGCGCCGGGCCTTCATCGCAGTTCTAGCCTATACCAATCGACTCGATTTGTCAAGAGAAAAAGTGTCGCCCTCGCCCGGCTCAAAATAACCTGAAGTGCTACGGCAAGCTCAAATTCGAATGAAGCTCGTGCAACCCGGGGGTTCTGAGTGGGACGGTCAAGCGAGTTCCCTCTTCTGCCGGCGCGCCTGAGACCGCACGCCCATCAACCTGGACCGAGCCCTCCCCGCGATTTACCGGCATGGAAACCTCGGCACTCACTCCCTCCGGTATTTCAATCCTCGCTGTGAAATCCGAATCGTCGTGCCGGTAGTCAACTTTGACAAGACCTTGCGGACAAGGTTCGGTTCCCCGCGCCCACTGAAGGCCGCAAAGATCGGGGCGAATCGTAGCCTTGGCAAAGCCGGCCGCTACGGGTTGAATGCCGAGAACGTGCTCCATCAACCAAGCCGTGGGACCGCTCGACCACCCGTGACAGAGGCTCACAAAGTAACCCTCGCCGTGGTCCGTCTGGAGATGTGCATGGAAGTGTTCTTCCGGCCAGCGCGTGTCAAAACCTTCCCAAAACGTCGTCGTGTCGGGCCTGAGCATTCGGCCCCAGTAATCCCGGATCCATTCCAAGGCTTCTTTCCGGCGCCCGGCCTCCGCCATAGCGGAAATTGCGTAGAAGTTCAGGTGGGGGGTCACGGTAAAGCGGTATGGGCGCGAGAGAATATTTTCCCATATCGCCGCGCGCTGGTTCATGTCGGCGAGGCCTGCGTCGATGGCCATAGCGTTCGTCTGCCAGCGTTCGCCAAATATATTTCTTGTGGGATCGAGCGAGTTCTCGAGTAAATCGCCGCGCAGCTTTTCCGCGACTTGTTGGAACCTTTCCGAAGCGGCAGAGTCACGTGCTTGCTCCAAAAGCCAGGCGCCGTCGGAGAAGGCCCGCAGGAATTCCATCAGCGTCACGCGGCGCGCTTCGGGGGAGTCGCTGTCCAAATCGGGAGACCAATCGACGAACATCGAGCGATTGTTTGGGTTCGTGAGCACGCCCTTGTCATCAATCCGCGATGCCATGTACTCCATCAAACCTCGCAGAGATTCATGAACGGATTCCAGATGCGCCACGTCTCCCGCGTGCCGAAAGTAATCCGCTTCCGACATCACCCAAAGAGCCGAGAATCCGGGGATTCCGTTGACGTCCTTACTCACGGGTTTCCCAGCGTCGTCGATCAAGCCTTTCAACGATTTGCCGATCAAAAAGCGGTCGTCAAAAACCCTGCCGATCACGCGCCCGCTGACGTCCAAGCCGCCGGCCAGGCAAATCCTGTCTCGTTTGGGTCCGTCCCAAATGGCGTCTTGCATGCAAAGGTGTGCGGTGTAGGCGCCCACTTGCCAAATCTTATTGACCTCGGGATCCGAGGACTCAAAGGAACCGAGCTGCTTCACCGGGAAGTAGATGTAATCCACGTCGATCGCCTTGAACCGCAGGGGCGATACCCCTCCCAGAAATCTCACCAGGGCATATTCGAAGGCGCTTTTGGGGCCGTACGCCGTTCCGTAGGGCGGCACATAAATTTCGTTGGCCCCAAGGTAGGGGTTGGACAAAGCTTCTTCGACGGATTCGCCATATTGGACCTCCAAGCGCATCGGCGCGGGCGAGTCGGAGATCACGCGAATGCGACCGGGACACTCCTTCCGAAAGTCCAGCACCAGGTAAGGATCCTCCGAGGGCGGAACCTTGCGGGCGGGCAGAAGTACTGTCGCTTCATGAGAGATCGAAGGCTTGTTGTCGGCGCCTTGAACCGCGCTTTTGCCGGCGGGCGTAGGCAGCCGATGGAGAGACAAGGACGTGGCACTCTCCAGCAGCGCCGAAATGTTGTGGAATTCCCCCATGCCTTCGAAGCCGTAGGTCAAGTCAGTTGCCTTCAAAAATGCGTGGGCAAGGAAAGGTGAGACACCGTCATACCCCGGCCAGCGGTACATTCCCGCGTCCTCGTTACCCTGAAAGAAACTACTCTGCTCCTCGATGCTTCCCAGCGATATTGCACCCGGCCAGGTGCGATCGTCGAATCCGGGCCTTTCCCATCCGTTGTGAAAGTGGAAATCGCACTTCCAGGTGGCGTCGGTCACAAGCAGGGCGGGTTTCGCGATCTGGAGCGCAGCGGGAACGATTTTCAAGACTAATCGGTCTCCCTGCGACGCCGTGACGGCAACCACGTTGCGGCCTACTCGCAATTGTCCGGACACGTCGATTCCCAGCACGTAGGGCCGAATTCTTTCCTTGGCATCATGGTCGCCGCTGGCCAACAGCCGTCCGTTGACATACACCCTAATGAGGTTTGCTCCCGCAGAATAGAGCGTGGCCACCGGCGGGACCTTTCTTAGCGCAAAGCTTTTCCGGAAGTAGAGAAACGTGCTTCCGCTTGGGTCGCCGGGTTGAGAACCCCATATATATTGCTCGGGCAAAGGCGCGTGCAAAGTGGATTCGAGCGTAGGCGTTGAAATATCCAATGTCGGATCGAGGAAACCTGGCTCGTTGCGACCCTCGGCGAAACTGAGAATATGAGCTTGAAGGGCGAGCAGGATTACGGCCAAGCCCGCGTAAGACCTGCGAGTGTCCGAACCGTGTGGCATGGAGGATTCACCTGGCGGGAAAAATGAGCCGAACGATATGGGCCCGTTATCGTCATCGCAGACGGATAGATGGGTCGTGAGTAGGACGGCAGCGTTCGGGAAAATGGTTGTCTGGTGGGTGTGATAGTGTCCCTTTGCGAGGCAGGTCAATCTCACTCGGCTCAAAATACCCGGAAGCTCACCTCAACCATGACCCTACAGGCCACCGGTCTCCCGCCTTTCATGGCGGGTTTGAACTTCCAGGTCTTGACGGTGTCCACGGCGTTCTGCGTCAGCCCTTTGTCGAATCCCTGCACGACTTTCGCATCGGTCACGGCCCCGTCCACTCCAATGACAATCGAAAGCACTACGGTGCCCTGCAGTTTCGCGGCCTTCGCCTCCTTGGTGTAGGGAGGTTCCGGCTTGTAGATGGGTTCGGGTGAGCTGACGCCGTTGCCCACGGCATAAACCCCTCCCTCCACGCCGCCGCTCACGCCCCCACTTTCCCCTCCCTCCACGCCGCCCTCTATGCCGCCATCCACGCCTCCGCTTAGGCCGGAGCCCTTGCCGGGGCCATGGCCGCTGCTTAGCACCTCGATGTCCATGACGGTCCCGTCCTTGTTGATGGTGACGCGCAGCCTTACCTTCCCCTCAATGCCGGCCTTCTTTGCTTCCAGCGGGTAGACGGGCCTCACTCGCGTGACCGGCTGGATGGTAGCGGAATCGGTTACCTTCTCGGCCGGCTGGCTGCCAGCGGCTGCCTGTGCGGGCGCTCGCAGCGGAAAGGCCCAAACGCCTACAACCCCGGCCAGAGTCGATAATCCAACGATTGCAGTGAGCGACAGATATAGACGCGCCTTCGACATCGTGACCTCCTTCACGAGCATCTCAATCCGATACGCAAGCTGCCGTTCCTTCAGGAAGGCCGGCGCGGCTCCCAGTGCTGGGCCGGGGTTGCCGCCCGCTATCTCCAGCAACGCGCTCAGGTAAGGTTTGCGCGCGCCGATCAGGCGCACAACTTCCGCGTCAACCGTCTGCTCGCGGCTCAGGCGAATGCGATTCACCACCCAGGCCACGGCTGGGTGAAACCAAAAGATCGTGAGAATGAGTTCTTCCGCCAGGTTTTGAATCCAATCGCGTCGCACGACGTGCAACATCTCGTGCCCGGCAATCGCGCGCTGGAAGGCTTCGTTCATTGTGGGGAAGCGTTCCGGAAGAAGAATGGACGGTGGGCGGAGGCCAAACGTAGCGGGGCTTTCGATTCCGGGCGAAAGATACCACGCGGGGGAGACGCGCAGCCGCAACTGCAGTTCGCGCACACCGTCAGGAAGCGGATCGAACGGCTGGGCACCCCGGCGAATCGCCCGCAACCTTGCGAGGCCGAGCGCCAGCCACCCCAGCCGGACCACTATTCCCGCTATCAGCACGCCGCCGATGAACGGATAGAGCAAAGAACGTAGGTCCGGCGGTATTGCCGCTGCCCCCTGAAAACTGATGGACACCGTCCCGTCTGGTAAAGAAGAAACGACGGCCAGAGCCTTCCACGGCTGAAGCAGGGGCAGAACCAGGCAAATCGCCAGCAACCCCTGCCAGTAAGCCAGCAGGACGCGCGGCGCGCGCAGGCGAAATAGCACGGGAAGAGCCGAGCCTACCACGACCAGCAGAATGACTTGCAGGCAGTACGAAAGAGAGTTGGCGAACCAAAGTGGAGGACTCATTCGCTCTCCTTGATGGCGCGCGCGATCTTTTCCAACTCCTCGCGCGAAAGCTGCCGGTCTTTTACGAGCTGCACGAGCAGCGGCTCGGCGGAGCCGTTGAAGACGCGCTCGACAAACTCCTGCACCATGGCCCGGATGACCTTGGCCTTGGGCTGGGCAGGCCGGTAGACGTGGGCCTTGTCCTCGGCGCGTTTCTTCAGGTAGCCCTTGTCTTCCAGGATGTTCATCATGGTCATGACCGTCGTGTAAGCGATCTTCCGCCGGAGCAGCAGCGCCTCGTACACGTCGCGCACGGTGGCGGTCTGAAGCTCCCAGACCACCTTCATGATCTCCAGCTCTTGCTCGGTAAGGGTGCGGCTCTTAGTTCTCATACTAATTAATTAGTACGAGTAGTTTAGTTTGTCAAGTGGAAAAATCGGGGACTGCGAAGGTTAAAGGGCAAAAGGCAAAAGGCGAGCATCGCGCATCCCTAACCCCGAATCCCGAAATCCGTTCCCGTGCTTGTGCCGCTATTTTTCGTAAGATAAGATGATTGTTTGCGGTTTTGAACATCCAAAATAGTGGAGGCGTGTGACTTCACTTGGAGGTGCGGTCTTGGCAGAAGCTCCCAAATACGACCTGGTAGTGATCGGCAGCGGCCCGGGGGGATACGTGGCGGCCATACGCGCCGGTCAGTTGGGCCTGAAGACGGCGATCATTGAGAAGGACGATAGGGTTGGCGGAACGTGCCTGCAGGTCGGCTGCATCCCCACCAAGGACCTGCTGTTAAACGCCGACGTTTTGGACTACTTCAAGAACGCCAAGGAATTCGGCATTGTCTGCAAGGAATTCTCGCTCGATTGGCAAGCGATGCTGGCCCGCAAAACCAAGGTCGTCACCAAGCTGACCAAGGGCGTGGAATTCCTGCTGAAAAAGAACAAGGCCGAATTGATCCGCGGCTACGGAAAGATTTCCGGCCCCGGTAAAATCAGCGTGACCGACTCTAAAGGCGCCGCGCAGGAAATTGCCGCGAAAAATATCGTGCTCGCCACGGGATCGGAAGCGCGCATGTTGCCGGGTCTCGAAGCGGACGGCAAAACCCTTCTGACCAACAAAGAGATTTTGAACCTGCCGGCGATTCCGAAGTCGATGATCATCATCGGCGCGGGCGCAGTGGGCGTGGAATTCGCATCCATCTTCCAGCGCTTTGGGACCAAAGTCACGGTGCTGGAGATGCTGCCGCGCGCCGTGCCGCTGGAAGACGAGGAGATTTCCGCCGAGCTCGAGAAATCGCTCAAACACCAGGGCATCGCCCTTCAGACGCAGGCAAAAGTTGCGAAGGTTACGAAAACCGCAAGTGGCGTCACTGTGGAGTACACGGTGGGCGATGGAAAGACGCAAACAGTGGACGCTGAGACCTGTCTGGTGGCTGTGGGCCGTGCGCCCAACACGGCGAACGTCGGTCTGGAAAGAACTCGCGTCAAGCTGGAGCGCGGATTCGTGAAGACCAACGGTTTCATGCTGACGGACGAACCGGGCGTCTATGCCATCGGCGACATTGTGGCGAACAGCCCGCTGCTGGCCCACGTGGCCTCAATGGAAGGCATCGTGGCTGTCACCCATGCGGCCGGCAAACACGCCGAACCCATCAACCATCGACAGATTCCCAATTGCACCTATACCGAGCCGGAAGTTGCGAGCGTGGGCCTGACGGAGCGACTGGCGCGGGAAGCCGGTCACAAAGTGAAGATCGGAAAGTTTCCCTACGCGGCCGTGAGCAAGGCGACCATCCTGGGCGTGCGCGAAGGATTCCTCAAAGTCGTGAGCGATGAGCGCTACGGAGAGATTCTGGGCGTGCATATCATCGGGCCGCGCGCCACGGAAACCATTGCCGAAGCCGTCATGGCCATGCGCCTGGAAGGCACGGTTGACGATATCGCCCACACGATCCACGCCCACCCGACGTTAGCCGAAGCGATGGGCGAAGCCGCGCACGCCGCGGTGGATTGGCCGATACACATTTAGGCGTCAGGTGCCAGGTGTCGGGGAATCGGGATTAGGGGTTCGGGACGCTGCAAGGGTAAAGTGTAAAGGATAAAGTGCAAATGACTTCACCCTTCATCCTTTACACTTTACACTTTTCCATGCTCCTCCATCTCGAACAACTCGGACTCGTGGATTACGCGTCGGCGCTTGTGCTGCAAAGAGAGAAGGTGGCACAGCGCAAAGCCGACGCCATTCCCGATACGCTTCTGCTGCTCGAACATCCGCACGTTTACACGCTTGGCCGCAACGCCAAGCCGGAAAACATGCTCGTTTCCGCCGAGTTTCTCGCTTCGCGCGGCGCGCAAGTTGTCCACACCGACCGCGGCGGAGACGTAACCTATCATGGTCCCGGCCAACTGGTGGGGTACCCGATCCTCGATCTCGCCCGGCACCGGCGCGACATTTCCTGGTACATGCGGTCGCTGGAAGAAGTCTTCATTCGCACGGCGCGCGATTATGGGATTGAAGCTGGGCGGTCGCCGGGCGCAGCAGGCGTTTGGGTTGGAAACGACAAGCTGGCGGCGATGGGCGTGCACCTCTCGCGCTGGGTCACCTCCCACGGATTCGCGCTGAACGTCAACACCGACCTGCGCTATTTCGAATGGATTGTTCCCTGCGGCCTTAAGGGCAAGGGAGTGACGTCCCTCACCAAGTTACTCGGCCACATGGTTGATATGGAAGCAGTTGCGCAGCGGGTGGTGGAGCACTTTGGGGCAGTGTTTGGGATGGAGGTAAGGGCAGTCGAAGAGTTGAAGGCTCAAGCCGATTTGTGACTTTTCGACTCTTTAACGTTTTCGACTTCTTCAACCTCGGTGAGACCGATGACAAGTCCCAGTCTCGCACAAAATTCGAAATTCAGTACGCAGCCCGACGCCGCGACGCTCGAGCGCATGTTCTATTACCTCAAGCTCACGCGTGAAGCGGAGTGGCGTATTGAGAATGTACTTTACCGGCAAGGCAAGATTGTGGGCGGCGTCTATGTGGGACGTGGGCAGGAAGCGATTGGCGTAGGCGCAGCCCTGACCATGCGGGAAGGCGATGTGACGCTTCCCTGCCATCGCGACTTTTCAGTCTTTCTAATTCGCGGTTTCTCCCTTGCCGATATCTTCGCCAACTGGCTGGGGCGCGCCGATTCGCCCAATCGCGGACGCGACAACACGCTGCACATTGGAAATATGAAGCTGGGCATCATTCCGATCATCTCACCCCTGGGGGCGACGCTGCCGGTGGCTTGCGGCGTGGCGATGGTGTTGAAGCAACGCGGCAAGGGAAACGTCGCCTTGGTGCATTTCGGCGAGGGAACCACCAGCCTTGGCAATGTTCACGAAGCCATGAACTTTGCCGCTGTCGGGAAATTGCCCGTGGTCTTTATCTGCAACAACAACCAATATGCCTATTCCACCCCGGTGGAAAAGCAATTTGCCGTGAAGTCCCTGGCCGTCCGCGGACCTGCATATGGCATGCCGGGTGAGAGCGTGGACGGCACCGACGTGGTCGCTGTCTACGATGCCGTGGAGCGCGCCGGCGACCGGGCTCGGGTGGGCGAAGGGCCGACTTTCCTCGAATGTGTCACGCTGCGCATGGCCGGCCATTCCGCGCACGACGCGGCCGAGTACGTGCCGGAGAAACTGAAGCAGGAATGGGCAAAGAAAGACCCCATTCAACGGCTCGAAACACTCCTCCTATCGCGCGAGATCATGACGGCGCAGCAGGTTGAAGACCTCAGCCGGCGGGTGCGCGAGGAAATCGATAGTGCCATCGCCGATGCCGAAGCGCGGCCTCTGCCACATGGGGAAGAGGTGCTGGCGGGCGTTTACTGTGGGCCCGACTGTTGGTGGCGAAAGCCGCTGTCGGTAGTGCGTGGTCCCTCGTCGGTTGCAACGGACAAAGGGCCGGGGACAGCGGACGAATGACCGTACAAATGTTGCATTCGACTCTTGGAGATGTGTAGTGGCCGTCCTGACCTATTTAGAAGCCCTTCGCCAGGGTCTCTGGGAAGAGATGGAGCGCGATACCTCCGTCTTTGTGATGGGTGAAGATATCGGCGCATATGGCGGGGCGTTCAAGGTGACGGCCGGCATGATCGAGAAGTTCGGCGAGGACCGTGTGATCGACACTCCTATTAGCGAGACGGGGATCGTGGGTGCGGCGATCGGCGCGGCGCTTATGGGTATGCGCCCCGTGGTGGAAATGCAGTTCATGGATTTCATTGCCAGCGGGTTTGACGAGATCGTAAACATGGCGGCGAAAATGCACTATCGCTGGGGACCGGCCGTGCCCATGGTTATCCGCGGACCCTCGGGCGCCGGCGTGCACGGCGGTCCTTACCACTCGCAGTCGAACGAAATGTGGTTTGTGCACACGCCGGGGTTGAAGGTGGTGGCTCCCGCAACCGCTTACGACGCAAAAGGGCTTATGAAAGCCGCCATCCGCGACGATAATCCCGTGATCTTTTACGAGCACAAGTTCCTCTACCGGCGCATCAAGGAAGAACTTCCGGAGCAGGATTATGTGGTGCCCATCGGCAAAGCCGCGGTGCGGCGCGAAGGCACGGACATTACGGTGATTACCTATGGCGCCATGGTCTGGACCGCACTCGATGCCGCCGGCGAGCTCAAAAAAGAGGGGATTTCCGTAGAGGTCGTTGACCTCCGCAGCTTGCTGCCCTACGATGAAGAGATGGTGCTGGCCAGCGCGCGCAAGTGCGGGAAGGTGATCCTGCTGCACGAAGATACGCGCACGGGCGGCATGGCGGGCGAACTCGCGGCGTTGATTGCGGAGAAAGCGTTTGAGGACCTGGACGGCCCCATCATGCGCATAACCGCGCCCGACACGCCCGTGCCGTTTTCGCCACCCCTGGAAGATTATTTTCTGCCCAACGCGGCGAAGGTAGTGGAAGCAGCGAGGAAGTTGGCGGCGTACTGAACTCCACCGCCCGCAGTCGAGGGTCGAGGCTACGTGCAAGAGTTGAAGCCGTTGCGGCGTGGGTAGTCTCTTGACGTCCGACATTCGACTGTGGACCTTCGACTTAAGAGAGGTTATCGATGGCTACAAACGTCATCATGCCCCAAATGGGGGAAAGCATCGCGGAAGGAACGATCACCAAATGGATGAAGAGAGTTGGTGAGCACGTCGACCGCGACGAGCCGCTGTTCGAGATTTCCACCGACAAGGTGGACGCGGAGATTCCCTCGCCCGCCGCGGGTGTGCTGACGCAGATTCTGGTGAAGGAAAATGAAACGGTGGCGGTCAACACCGTGGTAGCCGTGGTTGATGGCGAGGGTACAGGTCCGACGGCTCAAGCACCGACTCAGACAGCCGCACCCGCACCGGAAGCGCCCTCCTCTCCAGCTCCGCCCGCACTTGCCACTGCTGGCGAACCGCCGACCGCTATGCCGACGGCGCCTGAGGAGCGGGAAGGCGGCGAGGGAGAAGAAGTACGGACTTCTCCTCTGGTGCGGCGCATCGCTCGCGAAAAGAACGTGGATTTGAGCGAAGTGAAGGGCACGGGGTTGGGAGGCCGGGTCAGCAAGAAAGACATTCTGGATTTTATCGACACCCGCCGTGCCAGCGCTACCCCTGCGCCGCCCACGCCCGCCGCAAGTCCCGCATCGATCGCGCCGTCTGCGGTAGAGCCAGCTCCACACGCCGCGGCATTCACCGGAGAAGCGCAGGTTGTTCCCATGACGCCCATGCGCCAGAAGATCGCCGAGCACATGGTGATGAGTAAGCACACCTCCGCGCACGTTTACACGCTGGTGGAAGTGGAAATGACCCGTGTAGTCGCCGCGCGTGAGCGCTACAAGCACGAGTTCGAACAGCGCAACGGAATCAAATTGACGTTTACGCCTTTCTTTGTCCGGGCCGCGGTGGAAGCCGTCAAAGAGTTGCCGATCATCAATTCTTCCGTGGACGGGCCCAACATTATTTACAAACGCGATGTAAATATCGGCATCGCAGTGGCCCTGGAAAATGGCCTGATCGTGCCGGTCATCAAGCGCGCCGACGAGAGGAATTTTCTGGGCATCGCGCGGGCCGTCCAGGATCTTGCCGACCGCGCTCGCACCAAGCGCTTGAGCGTGGATGACGTCCAGGGCGGCACATTCACCATAACCAATCCGGGAAGTTTCGGCGGGTTGTTCGGCTTGCCCATCATCAATCAGCCCCAGGTGGCCATTCTGGGTGTAGGCGTTATTGAGAAACGCCCGGTAGTCCGCGATGACGCGATTGCCATTCGGCAGATGGTCTATCTTTCCGTTTCGTATGACCACCGCGCGATCGATGGAGCCGTGGCGGAACGATTCATGGGGAAGATCAAACATATCCTGGAGAACTGGGACGAAGCAGTTCTCTGATCGGGTGATCCGATGATTGGGTGATGGGGTGAACAAAGAGCGATCAAGGGTACATGCGCTTCCAAGTCATAGAGCCACCTGATTACCTTATCATCACATGGTCTCATGAGATCTTCCGGCTGCCGCACTTGCCAGGTTGCTGCCTACCGTCTGCCGCCTACCGCCTTCTGCTTTTACGGTCCGGCGACGGGCTCGCTATCGATGAGGCTCTCCAGGGATTCGAGGCAGGCATTCGGATCTACGTGGTTGTTTTGAAGATTGGGCATAAACTGGCTCAGGTTCAGAGCAAAGAAACGCTTACCCGCATCCTTTTGGCCCACCACGGCAAAATCCACGGCCACGGTTTGAAGCAAAGTCATACTGCGGTTTTTTGCCTGCCCCCACTTCGCCACATCCTGGCGCAGGACTTCCTGAAGGAAGTCTCCGAAGTTAGCGGTCTGGTCCTGGAAGCTACCACCGGTGAAGGCGTAGACTGCAAGTACATCGGCGGCATCAAAATGAGTTCCACAGCTCGTCGCATTCGGCCGATGGGCTATGCATTGCCAACTCGTGCCCTTGGTGAGCCTGCGCACTTCCAGGCCCTCGAAGGGCAACCCGTCGATCCCGTCGATACGGCCAATTGGCGTTACAGCATCCTTGCCGAGTTCCAGGATCGTCGCCACGGTGCAACAGTGGCCCCCGCCGGAATACTGGCCCGCGATGACATCCTGCACCCCGTGGCCGGTCAGGTCGCGAGTGTAAGAGGGACGTGCCCGACTTCCCGAAATGGAAAGGCCGCGACGGCCATTGAAATCATAAAGGGCCGACCATGGGTCTTTCGAGCCTTCCAGCGTATCCAATCTAAAAACCAGCCGGTTCGCGTGGTCGTAAATGACGAGTCGGCCGGCAGCGAAAGTCAACGGCGCGGGAGCAGCGCGATACAGTCCGGCGTGATAGTCGCCCAAGCGGAACTCTTTCAGCCGTTCGTACCCGGCTATATCAGGGAACTGCTCACCAATGCCTGTCGAATTCAGGATGAAATCTTCCGCGGAACTGGCCACGTCCTTCAAACTGGCAGGGTTCCACCGACGCTGGACGGCAACGACAGCCAACAGTACGACGGCAGCCAGCGCCATGGAGACGATGTTCTCACCCTTCTGCATAAAGGACGGTCCGAGGCCCGAAAGGCAGTGACAAGCGATGAGTGACAAGTGACGAGCAAGCGCTCCCATAGCTTCCGAAACCGGATTCCCGAGGGTCTTCTTTCTTGCTTGTCACTTGTCACTCGTCACTTGTCACTGTCCTTCCGTCACTGTTCTTCTCCGGCGCGCCGAAACGAATCGAGACGCCAGCAATCTTTGCTCTCCTGATGACGCAGGATGTAGATGTTGCCATCGTCCACCAGGACTTTGAAGCATTGGTATCCCACACCATACCACTGGTCCAGGACTGCCTTCACTTCATACTTGGGTGTGCCCGGCTTACCCGCAAAGGCAAAGCGCAGCGGCCGCTCGTCCGCCCGGTGACCGGAGTAGCATTCCACTTCGAGTTCGAGGTCCATGGAAGGACTCGGAAGCCAGGAATCAGCGCTCAGAAACCCACTAATTTATTGGGAGCATGACCCCTGGCGCATAGTTATTGCTAAGCGCCGACGGGCACGATGGCCTCGCGCAAGAATTTTGCCGACTCTTCCGGCGGGGTAGGATTGATATAGAAGCCCGTGCCCCACTCGAACCCGGCCACCTTGGTGAGTTTGGGTATGATCTCCATGTGCCAGTGATAATAGTCTTGGGCGGACTCCCCAATCGGCGAAGTGTGAACGATAGAATTATAAGCGGGAAAATCCAGCACCCGGTCCAGACGTGTGAGCATGTCCTTGAGCATGGGGGCGAGCTGCTCAAATTCACGTTTTTGGGATTCCTCGAACGCGCACTGGTGTGTTTTGGGAAGTATCCACATTTCGAAGGGAAATCGTGAAGCAAAGGGGGCCAACGCTAGAAAACCGTCGTTCTCGGAGATCAGGCGAGTTTTGCTTTCAGTTTCCTGCCGGATAATGTCGCAGAAGATGCAGCGCTCCTTAAAGTTATAGTGCTCGCGCGCACCTTCCACTTCCTCGACCACGCGCTTGGGGATGACCGGCAGCGCAATCAGTTGCGAGTGGGTGTGCTCCAGCGAAGCGCCCGCGGCATCGCCATGGTTCTTGAAAATCAGGATGTATTTGAAGCGGCGGTCCTTCTTGAGATCGATAATGCGGTCGCGATAGGCCCACAGCACATCTTCCACTTGGCGCACCGGCAGCGTCGCTAAGGTCAGTTCGTGCTTGGGCGTCTCAATGATGACCTCGTGCGCGCCGATGCCATTCATCTTGTCGTAGAGACCTTCTCCCTGCCGATTCAGCGAGCCTTCAATTCCCAGGGCGGGAAACTTGTTGGCCACCACGCGCAACGACCACCCGGGAGTGTTGCGGCCGCTGCCGTCGCTGCGATAAGCGAGAATTTCCGGCGGGGTCTTAGATTCATTGCCATAGCAAAACGGGCAGAAGCCCGAGCCGCGAATCTGCACTTTATCGCGCACAAAATCCGTCGGCCGCTTGGCCCGGTCCGTGGCGATGATGACCCAACGGCCGGTAACAGGGTCTTTTCTTAATTCAGGCAAGGTGGCTGCTCCTTAGCGATTAGCTATCGGCTGTCAGCTTTGTTAGAAGTCAAAGGCTAAGACATGGTTGACTTCTGTTGACCACTCGTCACTGTTCTTAGGCTTTGAAGGCATCCTTAATCAGGCGAACCTGGAGGCCTGCCTCGGAATCCCAGGCGACGCTGGCGATGTCGAACCGGTAGCTCGCCGGTCTTCTGCGGAGGCGGCGGAGGTACTCGCTTGCGGCTTTGGCAATGCGTCTCTGTTTCGCTCTGGATACTGCCGCCTCCGGCGGGCCGGCGGCGGCGGTCGTCCGGGTTTTTACTTCCACAAAGGATAGTACGGGTCCATCCCAACCTACCAAGTCTAGCTCCCCGGCGCGTGAGCGGGCGGGGCGATTTCGCGCCACAATCGTGTAACCGGCTTGCCGCAGGTACCAATATGCCAGAGTTTCGCCTCGGGCTCCGGTCTTCAAGTGCTCTGCTTCACTGGTGGGCGGGGGCGCCTTGGCAGCGAAGCGGGCGCGTTGGCGTTCCTTCCAAACCACCGATTGATACATGAGCCGCGCGAGAATGCCCATAGCAGTTTGCTTTCAGGCTTCAGGTGCCGAGTACAAGGTGCCAGGTGCCAGGGAATCGTGCGAATTCGCGACCCGCTGTAAGGGTAAAGTGTAAAAGACTTCACCTTTCACCCTTTGCACTTTACCTTGGCAACCGACACCTGGTACCTGACTTAGCGTTCGACTTCTGCGATGCAGCGGTCCAGCGTATCGATGGCACAATCTGCCTGCTCCCGATCGATCACCAGCGGCGGCATCAGACGGATGGTGCTCTCACCGCAGCCCAGGACGAGTAAGCCCAACTCAAACGCGCGCTGAATCACCTGATTCCGCGCTTCCGGGTGGGGCTCACGCAGATCCTGGCTCTTCACCAACTCGATGCCAATCATTAACCCGCGGCCGCGGACCTGGCCGACGATTCGATGCTTGTGCGGCCAATCGACGATTCTGCCCATAATGTATTCGCCTACACGCGCCGCGTTGGCGATGTACTTCTCTTCCAACAAGCGAATCGTTTCCAGCGCCGCCGCGCAGGCGACGGGGTTGCCTCCAAAGGTCGAGGCATGAGCCCCCGGCCCCCAATCCATTAGTTCCGCGCGCGCCACCGTTACGCCCAACGGCAAGCCCGAGGCGATGCCTTTGGCGGTGATGATGATATCGGGCACGACGCCCACGTGGTCGCACGCCCACATTTTGCCCGTCCGTCCCATTCCGGACTGAACTTCGTCAAAGATCAGAAGCATTCCGTACTTGTCGCACAACCGGCGCAGATTGTCGAGGAACCTGGGAGGCGGGATCACATATCCGCCTTCACCCTGAATCGGTTCCACGACGATGGCCGCCACTTCATCCGGCGGAACCGCCGTCCTGAACAATTGCCGTTCGAGCAGATCGGAACATACGCAGTCGCAGACGCAATCCGGCGCGCGATGCCCTTGCGGACAGCGATAAGGATTGGCATACGGCACGTGAACGACGCCCGGCAGTAACGGCCCGAACCCGCGCCGCTGTGCGGTCTTGCTGGCGGTGAGCGACAGCGCGCCAAAGGTGCGGCCGTGAAACGAGCCCAGGAAAGCTATAAACCGATGACGCTTGGTGTGGTAGCGCGCAATCTTCATCGCCGCTTCCATGGCTTCCGCACCGGAATTCCCAAACGCGACCTTTTTGGGGAACCTTCCAGGCGTAATCTGGGCCATTTTTTCGGCCAATTGCGCCATTAACGGGTAGTAGAAGTCCGTCCCGGACATGTGGATCAGGGTTTCGGCTTGCTTCTGGATTACGCGGACGATATCAGGGTGGCAATGCCCAGTCGAGACCACGGCGATCCCGGCGGCGAAATCCAGAAAAAAGTTGCCGTCAACGTCTTCGACGATCGCGCCCTGTCCGCGCTTCGCGACCATCGGATAGTCGCGGGTATAGGAAGGTGAAACATATTGCTTGTCGAGCGCCAGAATCTTTTGGGCCTCAGGCCCGGGAAGCGGCGTCGAAATGTGCGGTAATTTAGTTTCCATCGAAACTCCCCTCTCCGCTGCTTTAGACAGCGCTGCTGCTGGTTTCGGGATCCTTCAGTGAGGAACTAGCGGAGAGGATTAATCGCCCCCAAAGAGGTTGGGTCGAGCCAATAACGGAAGGCTGATTCGCAAATTCCTCATAACTACTTCCGCTTCCAACGCACTCCAGCTTTTGTGTCTTCCAGTATAACACCGGCCTTCAGCAAATCCGCTCGAATCTCATCCGAGCGCGCGTAGTTGCCACCGCGCCGGGCGGCGGCGCGATCCGCGATCAGTTTTTCAATCTGTTCGTCACTGAGGGTCTCGACAAGGGCCGAGCCGTGCTGACCGTTACCGGCCTCCTGCTTTACGGTCTCGGCGCTCGTAACCGCGACGGCATCCTCGGTCGCCGAGGACTTGACGAAGCCAAATTTCATGAGCTTGGTGTAGTCGTCATCGTCGAGCACGGCGAAAACCCGGTCCCAGCGTTGCAGGCTGTCGAGAAAGGCGCCACGGTCTCCGTCGCGGAATTCTCCCCGATCCATCGCGGTGTTGCCATCGCGAACCATATCGAAAATCGCGCCCAGCGCTTCCGCCGTGTTCAGATTATCGTCGAGACCCGCTTCAAATTTCTGCCGCGCCTCTTGCGCGCGACTTTGCAGGGTCAAGTTCTCCCCGGCCGGGAAGGTCTCCTTGGTGAGCCGGAAATGGAAATTCCGCAGCCGGTCAATCGACTGCTGCGCCTGGTGCAGCCCGTCAAGACTGAAATTGAGGGGTTTGCGATGGGGCACGGAAGTGAGGAGATAGCGTACTGCCGAGGGTTTATAGCCTTTCTGGATCAGGTCGCGAAGGGTGTAGAAGTTGCCGAGCGATTTCGACATCTTCTCCCCGTTGACAATCAGATGCTCGGCATGCATCCACACTTTGACGAAGGGCTTTCCGGTTGCCGCCTCGCTTTGCGCGATTTCATTCTCGTGATGCGGAAAGATCAGGTCGCTGCCGCCGGAGTGAATGTCAAAGGTTTCTCCGAGGTATTTCATCGACATGGCGGAGCACTCGATGTGCCAGCCGGGCCGGCCGGGGCCGAAAGAGGTTTCCCAGAAAGGCTCGCCCTCTTTCGCCGCTTTCCACAGAACGAAGTCGCGAGCGTTCTCCTTATCGTATTTATCCGAGTCTACGCGAGCGCCGTCACGTACGCCGGAGAAATCCACGTGCGTCAATTGACCGTAGGGCGGGAAGGCGGCGACCTTGAAGTAGACCGACCCTTCGCTCGCGTAAGCAAAACCCTTATCGACGAGCGTTTGCACGAGCTTAACCATTTCCGGGATACAGTCTGTGGCGCGAACCAGGAACTCCGGGTCCTCCATGTTCAGGAGTTGGCGATCGACCAGGAAGGCTGCGATGTACTTGTCCGTGTACTCCCGGAGCGGCACTCCCGCCTCCTGGGATTTCCGGATCGTGTTGTCGTCAACGTCGGTGAGATTGACGACGTGCCGAAGTTCGTAACCTGTGTACTTCAGGTACCGGCGAAGAACATCCTGAAACAGGAAAGTGCGGTAATTGCCGATGTGCGCGAAGTCGTACACCGTGGGTCCGCAGGTGTACATGCGAACGGTATTGCCTTCGAGAGGCTTGAACTCCTCGATCTGTCGAGTCAACGTATTGTATAGGCGCATGGGTATCAGTGCAGGCGGTTCCTTGATCCGGCCAAACGGTCAATTCTATGGGCTGCCTCGACACCAAGTCAAGAAAAGAGCAGCGAAGCTGCTGTCCTAATTCCAGCTTTTCCCCGGCCATCCCCCGGACGGCCGCTTCTGGCGCCCCTCGGTGGGCGATTTCATCCGGACGCCTTCCTCCAGTCTGTAGGCTATCAACCTGCCAACCATTGCCGGCGCTGCTATTTACAGAGTGCCGATTAGTGGTGAGAGAATTAAGGGTAGCGTGTGCCCGTTCTGCAAGTCCTCGCCTTTTTGTCGCCAATCGAAATGAACTTCCGAACCAACAGAACAGGGGTAGGCGTCTCCGTTCTGCCGCCATTGGCTGTGTCAGTTGCCAAGCCTCAGCACCCACAGATCGGCGAGCGGGCACACCGGAGTGAACACACGTGCGGAGATCTGTCATGTTCGGGGATAGAGTTTGACTCCTGCCGCGGCGGCTGCCCGAACAAGTCTTCCATCCAGAGTCCACAACTGGCAATTCGAAAGCAGCGCGGAAGCCAGAAGGTGCGCATCGATCCAACCGATGCCGAGGCCCGAGAGCTTCCGGAGTTCAACCAATTGCATAACCTCCTCATGAGTAGCCGAAGCGGCGGAAGGGAGCGCCTCAAGATCGCTCAAAATGCGCGTTCGATTCTTCAAATTGCCGCACGCCAGTTCACCCGCGATGAATGGGTGGACCATAACCAAGGCTTGGTTGAGTAACTCGCCCAGCTTCGAATCACCTGAACAAAAGTGGGCAATCCAAACCGAAGTATCGACAAGAATCATCGCTTTGCCCCGGTGCGCCGCCTCGGCACAGGGCGCAACCCGGGCTCAGCACCGCCCAGCGCGGCCAACCGCCGAGCCGCTGCACGCGCAATCAAGGCCTCCAACCCGGCCCGTACCAATGCGGTCTTTTGTCGAATGCCTGTCATTTGACTGGCGTGATCGAGCAGACCCTGATCGATGATAAGTGTTGTTCGCATATGCATGAGTATGCATCGGAAATGCATATTAATCAACCCCTCATGAAAAAGGGGCGTCAGTTCAGCGTATCTGCCTGCTGCCTGGTGCTGGTTCCGTGGCCAACGCACAGACCCATATGCGATTTCCATGTACAATCCAGAGAGAGGAGGGGCCAATGATTCAAGCCAGTGGGTCGTTCGAAGTGAAGTTAACACCTCAGAAGCCGGACAACAAGGAAGCCGAAAGCGCGAACCTCAGCAGGATGTCGATCCACAAAGGGTTTTTCGGCGACCTGGCAGCGACCAGCCAGGGTGAGATGCTCAGCGTTATGACGGACGTCAAAGGCTCGGCTGGATATGTTGCCATCGAGCGGGTGACCGGAACTCTGCATGGCCGCACCGGCTCCTTCATACTCCAGCATAACGGCACAATGGCGCGCGGCGCGCCGCAAC
>JBKQVI010000155.1:0-31126 GCA_052139985.1 Terriglobia bacterium | reverse complement strand
ACTGAGAATTGCCACCGCGTGTGCGCTCTGTTCGCCGTCTTCTTGCGAAAGAAAAGTGCGTCCCCTCGCCGCCGTGATGCCGAGCATCGAAAAATAGCTTGCCGTCGCGATCTCGCCGCGAACCCGCTCCGCCGGCCCTGGAGCCGTAATTGTATAGGTGCGCAGCGCGTACGCCGCCATCGAGTCGAAGACGGTATTGAGACGCCGAAGGTCCTGAAATTTCGGGTAGGAAAATGCGATGTCCCGCGTCCCGCGGCGGTCGCTGTCGAGCGTGAGGTACACGTTGACCAAGCGGTTCGCTTCGGGATACGGCAGCGGTCGCAACACCACGTTGTATAGCACGGCGAAAATGGCCGTGTTTGCTCCTAGCCCCAGAGCCAGCGCCAGCACAGCAACGATCGTGAATCCAGGATTCTTGCGCAGCATGCGCAGGGCGTAACGCACGTCCTGCCAAAGCGTTTCGAGCCAGCCGAGGCTATTCATGCGATAGATCTCCTCGCGAATCCGCGTAGTGTTGCCGAGCTTGCGGTGCGCCGCGTAACGCGCCTCTTCCGGCGGCATGCCTCGGGCAATGTTCTCTTCCGTCTCGGCTTCCAGATACGCTTCCAACTCGCGAGTTCGCTCTTCATCCCAATAGCGGCGACGAAAGAATCGAATCCAACTCATGGTTTGCTCCGGGGCGGACAGCTTCGCGCTTTTCAATTGTTAATCGGCAATCATCAATCGACCATTACTCATACCTCAGCGCCACCATGGGATCGACCTTGGTCGCCCGGCGGGCCGGGATGTAGCTGGCCACCAGCGCCACGGCGATCAGCAAGAGAGAAGCCCCAATAAAGGTCAGCGGGTCTGTCGCTTTCACACCATAGAGCAGGCTCGAAAGTAATCGAGTCAACCCAAGTGCGCCGACGGTACCGACCCCCACGCCAATTGCCGCCACTTTCATCCCCTGCCCCACAACTATGGCGAGCACATCCCACTTCTCCGCTCCCAATGCCATGCGGATGCCGATCTCATGCCTCTGCTGTGCGGCAGCGTAGGACAGGACGCCATAGACTCCGATTGCCGCGAGGACGAGTGCCAGGCTCGCAAACACTCCGAGCAGAATTGTGTTGAATTTAGACCCCGCCATTGAGGAGCCGATCACTTGCGTCATCGTCCGAATGTTGGCGACGGCCAGATCAGGGTCGACCGAATGAACTTGTGCAAGAACGGCAGAGGTTAGCGAAGCTGGATCAGCGTGCGTGCGCACGGCAAGGTTCATTGCGTGCCAGTCGCCAAAGGGGTCATTCGCGAGGAAAGGGCCAGGCAATTGATTGTACGGCCGATAAACGTGCGGCGCCAAAGGGCTGGTGAATGGACCTTGGCTGACGTCGCCCACGATGCCCACGATCGTTTGCCACGGGTCGTTCACCCCCCAGCGGATTCGTTTTCCAATGACGTCCTGCCGCGGCCACAACTTCCGGGCCATGGACAAGCTCACGATGGCTACGGGCTGAGTTTCCAGGCGGTCCTCCGGCGTGAACCACCGGCCCTGCACAAGCGGAATACCCATCGTCTCAAAATAGCTTCCCAGCACCCATGACTGGCAAATCGCCTGCGGGGTCTCGCCTTCAGATTCAGCGCGCCCTTCGACCGTGATCGCAACCATCTCGCTGGCAAGGAGAGGCAAATCGTTCGAGATCCCGGCGCTCTGTACGCCGGGCAGATTTGAAACTCGTTCGAGCAGTTGTTTGTAAAAACCCTGTATCTGGCCCGCTTGCGGATAGGCTTGGCGAGGAAGGGGAATATTGAGGGTGAGCAGATGATCCGGACGGAAGCCGGGGCGCGCATAGAGGAGCTTGCCAAAACTACGAATTAGCAGGCCCGCGCCTACCAGCAGGATAAGCGCCAGGGCAAACTCGCCTGTCGCGAAAACCCTCTGGAGACGATGACTCGACCGGCCGGACGACGTGCCCCGCCCTCCTTCTTGCAAAGGCCCTTGGACCACCAACATCGATACCTGGAAAGCCGGAACCAGGCCGAACAGAAGGGCAGCCAGGAAAGACGTGGCGAGCGCGAAGGCAAGCACTTCTCCACTGAGTGGTACTTGGCGCGGTAGGGGGACATCCCCCGGCACGAAAGCGAGGATTGCATTTCTACCCAAGAAAGCAAGAACGAACCCGGGCGCGCCTCCACTGAGCGCCAAGAGGAGGCTTTCGGTTAGCACCTGGCGAACTAAACGCGGCCGCGTGGCCCCGAGCGCAGTGCGGACTGCAATCTCTTTTTGCCGGGTGGCAGCTCGCGATATCAGCAGACCTGCAACGTTCGCGCAGGCTATCAACAATATAAAAGCCACCGCGGCCATCAATACGAGTAGCAAGGTGCGCACTGACCCAACGACGTCTTCTTGCAAGGGAGACGCACTGACATCAAGTCCGAGTGCGGCACGAAATGCATTCGTGAGAGCCGCAGGGTAGTTAGCTACGATTACACGCGAGAGGGACGCTGCTTCGCTGCGGGCTTGACCCAATGTGACACCAGGCCGCAACCGTCCCACAACACTGGTCAGATACGACCCGCCCCAACCCTGAAGTTCCGCGGGCGTAAACGCCATCGGCACCCAGAGGTCGGCCGGCGATCCATTGTCCTGTGGCCCAGCTAGGGGAAACTGGAAATTCCGGTCCATGATGCCCACGACAGTGTAGGGCTGGCGGTCAAGCTCGATGGTCTGGCCGACGATGCCAGCGGCACCGCCATACCGGCGCTGCCACAGTCCATAACTGAGCAGAGCCACGTTATGCCCGGGCGCGTCCTCTTCCGGTGCAAAAGCCCTACCCGACATCGGTTCCGCGCCCAACATTGGGAACAATGAGGCGGAAACGCGCGCGGCCACCACACGCTCCGGCTCCCCCTGGCCTGAAATATCAACGTGTTCATTCCGGAAAGCGCCAATTGCACTGAACGATTTCTGCTCTCGCGCAAATACGGCCAGGTCTGGCGGCGAAAAACCCATCGTTGGGTACCCCATTTTGGGGATGCCCTCGTGAAGTGCGATGAGAGCGGAAGGATTTGCGAACGGCAAGGGTCGCAGGAGTACGGCATTCACCACGCTAAAAATTGCTGTGTTCGCGCTAATGCCGAGCGCCAGCGTCAGCACCGCCACCGCCGTGAAGCCGGGGTTTTTCGCTAACATACGGAGGCCGTATCGCAAGTCTTGGAGGAGTGTGCTCATCAAAGAAGTCCTCAGTTATCGGTCATCAGTTATCAGCGTTCAGCTCTCAGCTTTCAGTTAAACCTTCCGCCGGCCCGCCCTTCGGGAAGGCCGGTCGCGGCCCCAGGCCGCTCGCTCTGCGCCACGGCTCGGTGAGCCGCACGAGCCTTGGCTGAAAACTGATAGCTGATCGCTGACAGCTTCATTCGTACCTCAGCGCCACCATGGGATCGACCTTTGCCGCGCGCCGGGCGGGCAGGTAACCGGCCAGGGCCGCGACGGCAACCATCGCCAGCGCCGCCGCCGCGATGGTTACGGGATCGCTGGCCTTGAGGCCATACAAGACGCTTGCCACCAGCCGAGCGGCCCCGAGCGCCACGGGAATTCCGATGGCCACACCCACGCCGACCAACAGCAGGCTTTCGCGCATGACCATCCAGAGCACGCCCGACTTCCTTGCCCCCAGCGCCATGCGGATGCCGATTTCATTGGTCCGCCGCGTAACCGCGTAGGACATGAGTCCGTAGATCCCGATGCAAGCCAGAAAAGCCGCGAGCAGGCCGAAGAAGGTGGAAAGCCGCGCGATCAAAGTTTGACTCGCGGTGGAACGATTGACCTGTTCGACCAGGGTGCTCTGGTAGGCGACCGGCAGGCTGCGGTCCACCTGGCCGATGGCCCGGCGGATCTCGGAGATGATGACCTCCGGGCTACCCGTGTAGCGAACCTCGAAATCGTTCAGGTATTGGACGTGCTGGGTGTAGGGGTAATACGCCGCGGGGATTGTCCGCTCCCGCAGGCTCTCGTACTTGGCATCTTTCACCACCCCAACCACTTCAATATCGTTGCTATGCGCAGGGTCGCCTCCCAGCCCGAAGTGCCGCCCAACGGGTGAACCACCCGGCAGGTACCATCGCGCAAAGGTTTCATTGATGATGGCAACCTTGGGCGAGCTTGCGGTGTCCTGGGGGCCAAAGGCGCGGCCGAGCAAGAGGGGAATTTCCATCGTGGCGAAGTAGCCCGGGCCGATCACGTTGTGCGTGGCCGCCATGTCGTCTTCCGGCGTGGGGGTTCGCCCGATGACCGAAACAGTGCCGGTCCACTCCCCCTGGGCGAAAGTGAAAAATGAAATACTGTCGGCGCGCACACCGGGCACCGCGCCCACTCGCTGCTCGATTTGCTGATAGAGGCTCACAAGGCGCGCATCTTCCTTATAGCCCACGGCGGGCGGATCGATCCCAAACATCAGAACGTTTTCCTTGTTGAACCCGGTGTCCACGTTCTCAAGGTTCACGAGGGTGCGGAGGAAAAGTCCGGCGCCGATCAGCAGCACGAGGGAGAGCGCCACCTGGGAAACGATCAGCCCCTTCGCCAGCGGTGTGCGGCGGGTGACGGAAGCCGCTCCCCTGCCTTCCTTGAGCGAAGAACCTAAGGCGATGCGCGTGGCTCGCAGCGCCGGAGCGATCCCGCAGAGCAGCGCGGTGGCCAGGGCAACGACGAAAGTGAACGCCAGCACGCGCGCGTCGGGCGTCACGTCCAAGGGCAAGGGATCGCTGCCATGGGCAACCATGGTCAGCAACCCATTGGCGGCCCACCCGGCCAGCACCACACCCAAGGCGCCGCCCGCGAGCGCCCGCAGCAGATTCTCTGTCAGCATTTGCCGGACCAGGCGCGGCCGACCGGCTCCGAGGGACATACGCACGGCAATCTCCCGCTCGCGCGCCGTGGCCCGCGCCAGCGAAAGGTTGGCGATATTGGCGCAGGCAATGAGCAAGACCAGGCCTACCACCGCCATCAGGATCTCCAGCGGCATGGCGGCCCCGTGGCTCAGCTTGGGCAGTCCGCGCGCCACCGGGGTTAATTCGATCTGAGCGTGCCGCAGGTCATCCTGCTGTTGTTTTGAAAGGGTTGGGCCCGCAAACTCCTGCCAGATCTGCCGGGCCACCAGGTTGACGTTGGCCTGGGCCTGCGTGACGCTGACCCCGGGCTTGAGCCGGCCCAGGATGTAGAGCGACTCAAAGCTTTTATCGTCGAGGCCGTTCCAGCCTGGCGAAACTTGCTTTTCCATGGACAAGGGAATCCAGAGGTCGGGCGATTGGCCCACCGCCGTCCCAAAGAACTCGGGCGGAGTGATACCGATGATCGTGTAAACCGTCGATCCCAGCGTCACCGTCTTGCCAATGGCGGCCGGGTCGCGCGCCAGGCGGCGGTCCCACCAGGAATAACTGATCATGGCCTCGGGGTGGCCGCCGGCCGGCTCATCCTCCGCCTCGGTAAAGGCGCGCCCCAGAATCGGGTTGACGCCCAGCATCGGAAAGTAACTACCCGACACCAACTGCACATTCATCGGTTCCAGCTCGGCCTTTCCTCCCACCGCGCCGTGCATCTGGGTAAAGAAGATACTCACCATGGCGCTCGCGTTCGAGAAGACCTGGTTCTTCTGGCGCATTTCGCGAAAGAAGGGGTACGAATAGAGGTCCGTCCTGGCGAAATCGTCCGTGCTGCCGGCGGCTCGTCCCGTTCCCAGCAGCACCAATTGCTCGGGACTCTTGACCGGCAACTCCCGGAGCATGATGACATTCATCAAGCTGAAGATCGCCGTGTTCGCCCCGATCCCCAGCGCCAGCGTCAGCACAGCCACCGCCGTGAAGCCGGGGTTCTTCGCTAACATACGGAGGCCGTATCGCAAGTCTTGGAGGAGTGTGCTCATGGCTTAGGTCCTCAATGGCCACCTTTCATTCGAATCCGTGCGCGATGCAAGAGTTAAAGCTGCGATCGCCCAGCCGTGCCACGGGCATCTTGCCCGTGCGCGTTCATGGCCAGGATGGCCATGCCACGAGCCGTAGCGTGGGCGGCCCGCTCCCGCCAGGAAAGCGCGGGCAGGATGCCCTCGCCACAGCGGGCGAGACGCCCACGCTACAAAACTCTCGGCGTAAAGCCGCCTCTGCATCAAACCGCCCCACCGGCCCGCCCCTCGGGAAGGCCGGTCGCGGCCCCAGGCCGCTGGGCGCCGCGGCTCGGGGGAGCCGCACGAGCCTAGGCTGAAAGCTGATAGCTGATCGCTGACAGCTTCATTCATGCCGCAGCGCCACCATGGGATCGACCTTCGTCGCCCGGCGGGCGGGAATGTAGCTCGCTGCCAGCGCCACCAGCACAAGCAGAACCGGCATACCGGCAAAGACCGCAAGATCGCGTGGGCCAGTGCCAAAGAGCATCGACCCGATCACACGTGAAAGGGAGAGCGCCGCGGGGATTCCCAACGCCACACCAGCACTTGCCATTAAGGCGCCCCGGCGGAGGATGAGTCCGAACACGTTACCGCGCGACGCCCCCAGGGCTATTCGGATGCCCACCTCGTGCATCCTCTGGGTAACCGAATAAGAGGTGATGCCGAAGATTCCAATCGCCGCCAGCAGGAGCGCAAACACCGCAAAGCTCGCCAGAAAAGACGCCATCAACGCGGGCTCGGAAAGTGAATCGGCAACCACTTTCCGCATGGTTCGGAGACCTAAGACCGGAATATCTGCGTCGAGGTTATGAACGATTCCCCGAACGGCGGCGGTGGCTTTTTCCGTATCACCGTTAGTGTGCACCGTTACCCACATATGTCTGCTGGGCCACTGCGCAAACGGTAAGTAGAGCATCGGTACGGAAGCGTGCATCGGCTGTTGGTGCTTAACCGATCCGGCGACGCCGACAATCGTGATCCACTTGTTTCCCAACTTGATTCTGCGTCCCATCGGATCTTCCGTCTGGTAGTACTGCCGTGCCAGCGTGTCATTGATAATGGTCACCGGCACCGAGCTGGGCGTGTCGTGTTCGTCAAAGTCGCGGCCTCGCAGCAGGGGAATTCCCATGGTCCGGAAGTAGCCGGGCGTCGATTCGTTGTACTGCGTGTCCATCTCCGTCCAATCGGCGGGTTTGGGGCGGCTTTCGATTTCAAAGGGACCGCCACTGTACGCACCGGTCATCGGCAGCGTGTCGACCGCGGCGGCGCCGTCAATACCCGGCACAGCTCTCAGTCGAAAGAGCAATTGTTGGTAAAGCTGCGCGCTCCGCTCAGGGGTGGAGTATTTCGCGCGCGGAGGGTCGAGCGTAAACGTCAGTACGTGGTCAACGCGAAGCCCCGTCTCCACATGGAGAAGGACGAATAGATCTTTCACAATCAGCCCCGCGCCTACCAGCAGCACCAGGCAGAGACCCGCCTCACCAACCACCAGGGAGGACATCAGCCGGTTGCGCCGCCGCGCCCCGCTCCAAGCGTTGGCGTCACCCTTGATGGCGCAATTCAGATCGGTCCTCGAGCCAAACCACGCCGGTGCAATCCCAAACCCAACGCCGGCTAAAAGGGTTGCCAGAAGGGTGAAGAGGAGAACGTGAGCGTCCATGCGCAGGGTGGAATCGAAGGCAAAGTCTTCCGGCGCCACCGAGCGCAGAACGTCCATCAGCCATTGGGCGAGAATAAGCCCCAAGCCGCCACCGGCCAGCGCCAGCAGGACGCTCTCCGTCAATACCTGCCGTACGATCCGTCCACGACCGGCGCCCAGGGAAGCGCGAATGGCCATTTCCTTCGCTCTTCCCGAAGCGCGCGCCAATTGCAGGCCGACGATATTTACGCAAGCGAGAAGCAACACAAACGCCACCGCCGAAAAGAGCAGAAGTACCGGCTTCCTGGCGCTTCCGAGCATAGCTTGGCGAAGGGGTTCGACCTTAATGCCCCATCCGGTGTTGGTTGCCGGAAATTCCTGCTCCAATCGACGCGCGATGGTGGTCATGTCCGCCTGCGCTCGCTCCTTCGTTATGCCTGACTTGAGCCGGGCGACCACACTGTACTGGTGCTGCTTGCGGCTTCGAGAAGGGTCCTCCTGCAGCGCGGTGAAGAACTCACAGGTCTTGATGCCGGGAAAAGCGAAACGGGCGGGCAGCACGCCGATGACCGTGAAGGGACTGCCGTCGAGCATCATCGTGCGCCCGAGCACGTCCGCGCTTCCGGCGAACCGTCGCTGCCATGCCGCGTAGGTCAGCACCGCTACTCGCGCCGCACCAGGCTTGTCTTCTTCGGGCGTGTAGAATCGCCCCCATTGCGGCTGTATCCCCAACACCTTCAGAAAGCCGAAGGTAGTCACGCCGCCCACGACCCGTTGGGGTTCGCCCTGACCTGTCCACATGTACGAGTTGGGGTAGCCGGTGATCGCCATCTCTTCGAACACGTCGTTTTGGTTCCGCCAGTCAAGATAGTCGCGATACCCCACGCCGCCGTTGGTTCCGTTCGCGTGGCGCGCGTCCACATCCATGATTCGGTCCGGTTCAGGGAATGGGAAAGGGTTGAGCAACAGTGCATTCACAGCACTAAAGATCGCCGTATTGGCCCCGATGCCAAGCGCCAGCGTCAGCACCGCCACCGCGGTAAAGCCGGGGTTTTTCGCCAACATCCGCAAGCCGTACCGCAAGTCTTGGAATAGTGCACTCATGGCTTAGACCCTCAAGGGTCACCTTTCATTCGAACCGGTGCGCGAAGCGAGAGTTAAACCTGCGATCGCCCCCCGTGCCACGGGCATCTTGCCCGTGCGCGATCAGGGCCAGGATGGCCATGCCACGAGCCGTAGCGTGGGCGTCCCGCCCGCTGTGGCGAGGGCATCCTGCCCGCGCTTTCCTGGCGGGAGCGGGACGCTCCGGCGACAGCGGGCGAGACGCCCACGCTACAAAACTCTCGGCGCAAAGCCGCCTCTACATCAAACCGCCCCAACCACACCGCCCTCCGGGCACCCCTCCTTAACCAAGGAGGGGAGTTCTGCGGCCGTGCCGCCGAATTCCGAGTCCCACCACGAACCCGTGATTCCGAATTCCGAATGCTGAATCTCTGACGCCTCTTTGCTCATGTCGAATCCCGAATCCCGATTCCCTAATCCCGAACCCCGAATCCCTAATCCCCAGCACCCAACTCCTGCCTTACTCATATCTGAGCGCCACCATCGGATCGACCTTTGTCGCCCGGCGGGCGGGGATGTAACTTGCCGCCGTTGCCACCACGGCCAGCAGCAACGCCACCGCGATGAACGTCAAGGGATCGAGGGGCTTGACACCATAAAGTAAGGTGGAGAGCAGGCGCGCGCCGGATACCGCTCCCGCCAGTCCCAGCGCCAATCCCACGCCGGTCAACCCGAGGCCGTACCCAAGGACGCCTCGCATAATCTGCGCCGGCGTGGCGCCCAGGGCCATGCGGATGCCGATGTGGCGCGTGCGCTGCGCCACCACGTAGGAGAGGACTCCATAAATTCCTACCGACGACAGCAAAAGGACGACCGCCGCGAATAGGGCCAACAGGAAGGTATCGAAATGAGATTCCTCCAGCGTGCCGGAAATCTTCTGCCGCTCGCTGGAAAGCTGGTAAATCGGCACGCCAGGAGCAATCGACGCCACCGTCGTTCTCAGCTCGCTCGCGGGAAACCTGCCGTCGCGCGTGCGCACCATTAAATCCATCGTGCGCCCGATCCAATCCCACGCGGCCAGCGGCATCTGCGCCATGGGAAGATAAAACTCCGGCTGTACCTGGCGATCGAGGCCCCAGGCACGCACGTCTCCGACCACTCCCACCACTTCGTGCCATACGGGGTCCATGCGGCCCTTCGGTCCGGTCTCGCAGCATGCGAAGCGCTTGCCGATCGGGTTTTCATTCGGCCACGCGGTGCGCGCCAGAGTTTCGTTGACGATCGCCACCAGAGCTTTGTCGCGGGTATCCTGCCCAGTGAGTTCGCGCCCGGCTTTCAGCGGGATGCGTGCGGTGGAAAGATAACCGGCGGAAACGATTTGCAATTGCGAGTTGATGACGTTCGACAGGTCGAGGGCCTTGCCTTCGGGAATCAGCCCGTTGCTGCTGCCGCCTCCGGCCAGGGGAGCGCGAGAAACTACCGCGGCCGACGCTGCGCCCGGCAAGGCTTCCGCCGCCGTAATCATGCGCTCAAATGTCTGCCGCGCTACGGCCGGATCGTGATAGCCAATGTCGGGCAGCCCGACGCGTCCGACGATAAGGTTTGCGGTGTCAAAGCCGGGATCGAGATGCGACACCAGCAGAGCGCTGCGGATCAGCAGGCCCGCCCCGGCCATCAACATCAGAGCCAGCGCGACTTCCCCGGCCACCAGCACGCTGCGAACGCGGTCACGGCCGCCGCCGGAAGTTCCGCCTCTTTCCTGGAAGGCTTCCGTCAACCGGGTGGAAGCCGAGCGCAGCGCCGGAGCGAGGCCAAACAGAAAACTCGAGAACAGCGTGACCGCACACGCAAACGCCAGCGTCCTCGCGTCCACGCTTGCCTCGGCCAGGCGCGGAACCCGGGCGGGTCCGTTGGCAACGATCCAAGCTACGCCCCAATACGCCAGGAAGACGCCCACCACGCCGCTGGCGATTCCCAGCACCACGCTTTCCGCCAAAAGCTGCCGCACCAGGCGGCGAGGCGAGGCTCCCAAAGCGGCCCGCACGGCCATTTCCTTCTGCCGCGTGCGCGCGCGCGCGAGTTGCAAATTGGCAATGTTCGCGCAGGCAATCAGCAGCACGAAGGCAACCACGCCCAGCATCATGCGGAATACCGGCCGCTCATCGCCCAGCAGGGCCGTGGCGAGTGGCGTCAGGCGCAAGCCGCGGTCCTTATCGTCGATGGGATATTGCCGCTGCAGCCTCTGCGCAATGACATTGAGCTCCGCCTGCGCCTGGCCGAGCGACACGCCGGGCTTGAGGCGGCCCATCACGTTCAAATAATGGTCGTCGTGATCGGCGAATTGCGGCGGCGTGAAGGCCTCGGGAATCCAGAGGTCGCTGTCATCCAGCAACGGGTCGAAGGTCTTCGGCATGACGCCAATCACCGTGTAGGGCGCGCCGTTCAACCGTATCGACTGGCCCACAAACGCGGAGTCGGCCTGGAACCGGGTGCGCCACATCCGCTCACTGATAACCACCACGTGGGCGCGACCGGGAGTGTCCTCCTCGGCGGTGAAGGCGCGCCCGGCGATCGGCTGGACCCCAAATGCCGCAAAATAGTCGCGAGTGGCCATTTCGCCCTGCACACGCTCGGGGGCTTCCGACGTCGCCAAGTTGAAACTCGCGCTGTTCGACGCGCAAAGCTTTGTAAATGAGGTGCTTTGGCGCTGAAGGTCGGCGAAGTTCCCCACCGAGAGACCGGGGGAAACGCCTTTCCACTGCTCCTGGATGTAGGCCACGCGCGAGGGGTCTTCCATGGCCAGCGGACGCAAGAGGACGGCATTGATGACACTGAAGATCGCGGTGTTTGCCCCAATCCCGAGCGCCAGCGTGACCACCGCCACCGCCGTGAAGCCGGGATTCTTGGCCAACATGCGGAGACCAAAACGAAGATCGTGCAGCAGAGCGCTCATCGTCTTCCCCAAATCAGCTTCTCAGTTCGTCGGGCGCCGGGAGTGGGTCAATGGGTCGATTTGTCGCGGTCAGGGTCAGTTTGTCCGACAAAGGAAAGACCCCATAGTGGTGTAAAGGCGGCGTTTAATCGACAATATGTCCCATAACCCCGGCCCTCGGGTGGTGCACACACGGAGCCTTTGCGACCCTTACGGAACCTTTGGTACCCATTGGTAAGCATTCTTGGATTAGCCACGATCGAGCGGCGCAATCACGCAATCGCTAAATCCCAAAATGGCTCGCTGACCCGATCGCCCGATTCTATCAGTCCAGCCGAATCCGGTTGAAGGCGTCCCACTGCGACATGTCGGAGAGGATGACCTTGTCGCCGGGTTGCAAGCCGCTCAGGATCTCGACGGAGTTCACCGAGGCTCGACCCAACTTGACCTGCATGCGGCTGGCGGCCGAAGTGCCCTCGTCGAGCCGGAAGATTCCCACGGTGCTGTTGGGCTGGCCGAAAGCGGGACGGCCAACGTACACGACGTCGGCGAGGTTTTCGATTTCGATCGTGCCTTCTACGCTCAGGTCGGGGCGGGCGCCTTTGGGAAGCGCGGCGTCAAGTTTCACGTCCACCGTCACACTACCCTCCACCACCGAGGGGTCAACCCGAATCACGTGGCCGGGAATAATGCCATTGCGCGTATCAACCGCCGCCTTCTGGTCGATGAGAATGTCCTTGGCCTGCGTCTCGGGAATCTTCAATTGCGCCTTCAAGCGCGTGGGCTGCACCACCTTGGCGAGAGGCGTTCCGGCGGCCACGCGCTGGCCGACTTCCACATCGAGTTCCTGCAGGACCCCGTCGGCGCCTGCCCGTACGTGCAAGGACGCAAGCTGCGATTCCTTCAGTTGGTAGAGCGCGCGCATCTGCTCAACCTTTGCCTGTTGCTCATCCAGTTGCGCCTTGGCCGACGCGGCGGTTACAGCGAGGCGTTGCTTTTCAATATCGCTTTTCGTGGCCAGGGATCCCTCCTTGGCGAGCGTGACCTTGGCGTTCAGTTCCGAGCCCAGGCCGCGCTTGGCAAGCTCCACGTCCCGGTCGGCGTTGAGCTTGGCTTCGGTATAATCCGACTGCACCGTGGCCGCCTGCGCTCTCTGGTCGAGTAGCGTGCTGTCTAGCTGCGCCTTCGTCGTGTTGTATTGCGCCTCGGCGGCTTTCAGTTGCCATTCGGCGTCGAGCGCGGCTTGTTCCTGCTCCGGGTTGGTCAACTCCATCAGGACGGTGTCAGCCGTAACCGGTGAGCCGGGAAGAAGCAGCCGGCGCACCACGCGTCCGTCGATGGGAGCGGAAACCACGAGAATATCTTCCGGAACAAGACTGCCCAGGCCGCGAACTTCCAAAAGCATGGGACCGCGCTTCACCGTGTCAATCCACACCGTGGCCTTGTCGACACTCGGAGGAGCGGGCTTGAGGCGGGAAACACCTAGCGTCACTGAACCTATGGCAAGTAGGCCTACCACAACATAAATGATCCGGCGGGTACGTCGCTGCCGGATTAGGTCCTCACGTCTGATGTCCATTTTGAGTCTCCGTCGTGAATGAAGCACGGGGCATTCCATTGTCGAATTGCGCCTACCACGAAGACATGGAAGGGGTTGTATAGAGAGTCGCGAGCACCGTAGGGAAGGGCGGTGTTCGATTTTGGGATTAGGCATGACGATATCGAACAGGCCAGAGAAACCCAGCCATCTGGCCGTCAGTTCAAAAAGGTCGTTGACCGCCGAAATTCGAATTTTGGCAGCCAAGGCTCAAGTTGCTTTTTCGAGTTTCGAGTCTCGACTCGTAATCGCGCGGTCGCCGGCTCAATCGATGAGCCCATGAACCGGCGGCCCGATGCCTCACGACTGTTCGATTCCGGCCATTACAATCCCACGACCGAACGCAACGCACACGTTGAGGAATCCGCAAGCAAGCCCCACCTCGCTGATTAGGAAGAATATAGACCGTATTCTGAGTATGGCATTGCGAGTGCGTTTGATGATTCGGGATTTTCGGGCTGGAGACTGCAGAAGACCTGAAGGCCGAGATTCTCAGTTCGCAAGTCCTGGTACCTGACACCTGAAACCTATTCGGAGGAGTGCGCATGGTGACGCGAAATTCATTTTGGCGATGGCTAGCGACAGTTCCCTTCCTGATCTTCCTTTTCACCGGGCCCGGCGTGTGCCAAGAAGCTCCCCAAGTGTCGGACGGCGGGCGCCTGCAGTCTCAACAAGAAACAAGAGTCACGCATATCGACTACTCGAATAACCACGGCGGCTTCGATATTTTCTCTCCTTACTTCCCGCGCGATGTCCCCTCCCCGCACTTGGACAACTCGCGACGCCTCAATAACCTTATTGTTGGCGACAAACTGATATTGGGACTTGATGACGCCATCGCCCTCGCGCTCGAAAACAATCTCGACATCGACGTGGCGCGATACAACCTGCCTATCGCCCAAACTGATCTGTTGCGCGCCAAGGGGGGCGGCGCCACCCGCGGTGTGGCGGGCGCTTATCAGTCCACCACCCTGTTCTCCGGCAGTTTGGGCGGAGGCGTGAGCAATGGCGGAAACGGCGGTGGAAGTGGCGCCGGAGGCACTCTAGGAGGCACCAACATCAACAGCGTGGGTTCTGCGGGATGCTGCGACCCAAGTGTATATGCCTTCTATGGCGGCACCAATGCCACGACTCCGCTCGGCTACACTGTTGTCAGCGGCGTGCCGGTGGAGTTGAGTCACTTTGCCCTCTTTCAGGCGGGGTACAGCCAAGGTTTTGTGACGGGTACGAGCGTTGGCGTGACGGAATATAGCTATCGTCTTGCCGACAACACCACCACCAGCATTTTCGATCCCGAATTTGTCTCAGGCCTTTCAATCGGCTTCAGCCAGAACTTGTTGAACGGCTTTGGCGCCCGTGCCAACGCCAGGTTTATCCGCATTGGCCGCAACAACCTGAAGTACTCGATGAGTGTCTTCCGGCAGAGTGTCATCACCCAGGTGGCAGCGGTGATGACGACTTACTACGACCTTCTCGCCGACCAGGAAAACATTCGCGTGGCGCAGGAAAGCCTGGGGTACGCGCAAAAACTGCTGGAAAGCAACCAGGCCGAATTGAAAATGGGGGCGGTGGCACAGTACGACGTGTTGCGGACCCAGGAGGAAGTGGCGGACCAGCAGCAACTCCTGCTGGCTGCCGGCAACACCTTTTCTCAGGACGCCCAATCGATGAAGGCCAAAATTACCAAGACGTTCACGGGGCAGTTGGCTACGGTGGATATTTCTCCGACCGATAAGCTTCCGGAGCCCCACCCGGATGATGTCCCCCCCCTTGACGAGGCCTTGAAGGAAGCTGCCGCCCATCGCCCGGAAATCGAACAGGCTGATTTGAACTTGCGCAACCAGGAGTACACCATCCAGGGGACTCGCAATGCCCTCTTGCCCTCGGTTCAGGTCTTTGCCACCTATAGCTTCATGGGATTGGGCGGAGCGCTGCGGTCAACCTTCGCCAATGTCTTCGAGGATGCCTACCCCAACCTCTCGTACGGCGTGCAGGTCGGTATTCCCTTTCGCAACCGGACGGCCCAAGCCGACGCCGCTCGCGCGGTGCTGGAACAAAGGCAGTTGCAAATGAAGCTTCAGGATGCGAAGAACCAAGCTGTCTGGGACGTCAGCAAGGCGGTGAGCGCGGTGGAGCAGGCTCGGGCAACGCTTGATGCCACGCTGAAAGTAGCGGCAGTTTCGCGCCAAGTGCTCGACATGCAGCAGCAGAAGTTCACCCTCGCTTCAGCCACCGTAGAAGACGTCATCACGGCGCAACGCAATCTGGCTACGGCAGAAGGCAATGCCGTAAGAGACCGCGCCGCCTACGCCAAGGCCTTGATTCAGTATGAGCAGGCAACGGGGACGCTTCTGGAAAGGAACCACATTGAAATGTCCGAGGCCGTAGAAGGGGATGTTCACCGTACGCCGAGTATACCCGGGACACACGTGGCAACTCCGTAGTACCGGGGAATGCGAATGCCTATTCGGAAAGCGCTTGCCGAACCGACTCCAACAACTGATCCGCCCGGATGGGTTTCGCCAAACTGGACTGGGCGCCAAGCTGTTCCGCAGTCCGCAAGAACTCGTCCCCGAGAGCCTCCGACATGGCGATCAGCTTAACGTCGGGCCGCCGTTTTTGCAGCAAACGGATCTTCTCCAGTTCCTGCTGACCGGGTATGTCCAAATCCAGGAGGACCAGGTCAATGTCGTCGCCGTCCAGTTGGTTTAGCGCCTGCTCGCCGTCGGCGGCTTCCAGAACTTCGTATCCCACCGATACCAGGATCATTCGAAGGAAACTGCGGATTCCCGTTTCGTCATCGATCACCAGTACTTTTCCAGCCGACCGCGGAGCGCCGAGCACTTCCCTGACCTTCGTGGCCAGCGCGTCGGGAGAAAAGGGCTTGGCGAGAAAACCGGCCCCCCCATTCAGGGTCGCGGGCGGGACGACCCCATTCTCCATGTGGCCTGACATGAACAGGACTTCCATTTCGGGCCGCAGCGGCTTAAACCGATCAGAGAGTTCCTGCCCGGTCATTCCCGGCATCGTCACGTCTGTAAGCAGCAAGTGGATCGGGCCGGCGTGGCGCTCAGAATATAGCAGCGCCTCCCACCCGTTCGCAGCGACGAGTACGTTGTACCCATAACTCTTGAGGACCGTCTGGGCAAGCTCGCGAATTGCCTCCTGGTCGTCCACCACGAGAACCGTCTCCGTCCCGCGCAGGGTAGTGACGGCGGTCGTCCCCTCCTCCGGCAAGGGTAATGTTTCGGCCAGCCGGGGCAGGTAGAGGCAAATGCTCGACCCTTTGCCGAGTTCGCTCTCCGCCCTTATCGAGCCACCGCTCTGCTGGATAATTCCGTAAACTGCGGCGAGACCCAGTCCCATTCCCTGCCCCGCAGCTTTAGTAGTAAAGTACGGCTCGAAAACGTGAGCCAGCGTTTCGGCACTCATGCCCACGCCGCTGTCGCTCACCTTGAGCTGTACAAACGGACCGGGTTGCACGTCGGGATGCTCTGCCGCATAACACTCATCCAGGTCCACATTCTGAGTTTCGATCACCAGACTCCCGCCACTCGGCATGGCGTCACGGGCATTCGCGGCGAGATTCATCACAGCATGCAGCAACTGTTTGGGATCTGCCTTCACCGGTCCCAAGTTGGGGCCCCGTGAGGTCGTCAGCCGGATATCGGCTCCGAGTTGGCCACGCAGCGTCTTCTCGGCCTCCGTCACTACCTCGTTCAGATCAAGCACTCGCGGTCGCAGAATCTGTCCCTGGCTGAAGGCCAGAAGAGGCGCGACCACGCTCGCAGCTTGTGCGTCGGCTTTTTTAATCTGCGCCACGCTCTCGTGCATGGGGTCGTTGCGGGGAACTTTGCCCAGCAACAATTCGCTGTACCCGTTGATCACAGTGAGGAGATTGTTGAGACCGAGTGCCACCCCACCCGCTAACTGACCGAGGACCTGTAGTTTCAGCACGTGCTGTTGTTTCGCCTCCAGACGCTTCTGCTCTGTCACGTCGATGATCAGGGCGAGGGCGCCGGAGTACTGTCCCACCTCGTCGAATAAGGGGCGCGCGCTGACGCGAGTGCGGAGATCAAGTCCCTCCTTGTTGTGTAATTTGAGATCGTGCTGCACAGCCACCCCTCGCCGGCAACAGGCAAGATTCTCCACCGCGCACTGACGAGCCTCTTCGTCAAGGAAGTCAAACAAACTCTTGCCGAGCATCTCGCCTTCGCTCCAACCCAGCATCTGCGCCAGCCTTGGATTCGCGAAGAGCGTGCGGTTCTCGGGATCAATAATCCAGACTCCTTCCGGGGCGCCTTCCACAATCTGCCGATACTTCCTTTCGCTCGCGCGCTGCGCCCTTTCCGCTTGCTGGTTCTCCGTGACGTCGAGGGCAGTTTCAATCCACTCCTGAACGGCTCCGCCGTCATCGAACACTGGCACGCCGTGCACGGCAAGAACTCGATACTCCCCATCGTGCCGGCGCAGACGGTACTCGGTCTTATAGGAACTGCGCGTGCTCAGAGCTTGCTTGAAGATCTCCTTGGCAGCTTCACGGTCTTCGGGATGCACTGCTTGCGTCCATCCCTCCCCTTCGGCCTCGACGGCGCTTTGTCCCGTGAAGTTCAACCATGACGGGCCCGCTTCGGCCACGTCTCCGAGTCCGTTGGCCGTCCACACCAATTCGGCGACACCCGCGGCTAAAGCGCTATATCTCTTCTCGGTCGCCCGTCGCGCTTCCTCCGATCTACCATTGGCGACGATCTGGTCACTGAGCCGCTCCTCACTTGCCCGTAACGCTTCTTCCAATTGCTTGCGTTCGGCAGCATAACCCTCCGCAGTTATGCGAAGGGTTTCCTCGAACTGCGATTTGGCAGCAGTCAAACTACTATGGCGTTCTTCACACGCCCTTAATGCTTCCTCGAGCCGTTTGCATTCGGCCGTGTACCTCTCTCCACTAGTCCTTTGCTTTTCCTCGAGATCGGCATGCGCAACGGCCAAGATACTGAGCCGCTCTTCGCTCGCCTGAAGCGCTTCCTCCAAGCGTTGGCGTTCGAGTGCGTGGGACTCGTCGCGCTTCTGCCACGATGCGCGCAGCTCCGTGCTGGCGACAGTAAACGCCTCGTGCCGCTCTTCGCTCACCCGCAGCGATTCCTCAAGTTGGGATTTGACGGAATTCAAAGCGCTCAGGCGCTCTTCGCTCGACCGTAAAGCTTCCTCCAGGCGCCGCCGGTCGGCAGTATGGGACACTTCAGTCGCCAGGAGCGTTTCCTGTAATTGAGTGCTCGCCGCCGTTAATGCACTAAGGCGTCCCTCACTCACCCGGAGCGCTTCTTCCAGCCGTTTACGCTCGGAGATGTCCGTGGCGGCCATGACCCACTCGCCCACAGCTTCGTCAGCCTGCAAAACCGGCACGGCTCGGACGGCAAAATCACGATACTCGCCATCCCGGCGGCGCACCCGATACTCCACTTCAAATGGGCCACGCATTTCCAGAGCTTGTTTCAGGACTCCCTCTGCCCGTTCCCGATCCTCCGAATGGAGAGCCTGCGCCCACCCTAACCCTTTGGCTTCCTCCTCGTCCTGGCCGGTAAAAGACCTCCAGGAAGGGATGTCCTCGATGACTTCTCCAACAGCGTTGGTCGTCCACACTAACTGGGCCAGGGCGGCGGTCAGGGCGGTGTAGCGCTTCTCCCGGGATTGTAAGGCCTCGTCCAATTGCTTACGCGCGGCGGCCTCCAGGGCCAGCTTTGCCTCCACTTCAGCGGCATTCAGGCGCGGCTCAACCCATACGACGGTGCGGCTGGAGCTGGTCTTGCCATCCGAGTCGTATAATTCGAAGGTCGAAGTGTCATCGGCAATTTCCAGCTTGGCGCGGCGCCGCCCACCGGCATCCAGCAAGGTAAGGCCGGGAACTCCTCCGGGCATGCCCAGCACGACGCGGGGTTTACCATTGGGATCGGCAAACACCATACTCGCTTCACCGCTCTGGGCGGCGAACCCCACTCGGGGGCCGGGGTTGGCGTCGGAAATCATCAGGCGTGTGCCCGTTTCCGCGACGGTCATCGCCAGCCGCGAGGTTCCTTTAGCATCCCGCAACATCAACGTAGGCTCGTCGGCAGCCATCCCGAGGGACACCCGTGGTCTTCCCAGACTGTCAAAAAGCGCCAGGCCGGGCTCATCTTTCCCGATCAGGAGCCCGGCGCGAACGATCCCGCTCTGGTCGTACAGAAACAAGCCGGGACCATCCAGTGTCATCGTCAAACCCGCCCGCATCGACCCAGTCGCATCACGCAAAACAAACTCATCCGCCTCAATCCGCCGCTTCGGTTCTGAAAACATCGTACCCGACCCCTTTTCCAATGCTGAACTCTAGACTTATGCTTCAACGTGCAGCTTCAATTTGGGAAATCGTTGGCCGAGAGCATACACCTGCTGACGCGGGGCTTCAAGGTCCGATCGTCCGGTTTTATTCAGGGCTACCACTGTTTTCATGTTCCATTATGTTCACTTGTTTGGCATGTCAATATCTCCAATTACCTATAGCGGCTAACACGCCCGAACTACTTCTAGCGGCCCTTGACATTAAATGCGCTAATACACTTGACCGTGTCGCGAGTCGAGTATAATCTTAGCCACTCGAAGCAGTATGGACGCACATCACAAGCCCGCGGAAACCGCGAACTTAACGACACGCCTGCTCATTGTCGATGACGAGCCGGGCATCTGCTTGATGCTGAAGGAATGGCTAACCCAGACGGGGTTCGCTTGCCAAACGGCCCTGAGCGGCGGCGAGGCCCTGGAAATTCTGCGGGAGCGCGAAGTGGACGCCGTCATTTCGGATTTGAGCATGCCTGGGGTGTCGGGCTTAGACCTGCTGGTTCAAGTACGCAAGACCTATCCCCATACGGCCTTTCTGATGGCCACCGGGGTGGGCGATATTCGCCTGGGAATCCAGGCGATGAAGCAAGGGGCCGATGACTACCTCATGAAGCCGTTCCAACTCGATGCAGTGGAGGCGAGTGTGGCGCGTGCCCTGGAAATGCGTCGCCTCGAACGTGAGCTCGAAGATTACCGCAAGCGCCTGGAGGAGATGGTCGACGTGCGGACCCGGCAACTCCAGGCGGCCCTGGGGCACATCAGCGAGATTTACGACGAGACCCTGGAGGCCCTGGGTGCGGCACTTGATCTCAAGGATGGCGATACCGCCGGTCATGCCCGCCGCGTATCCCGCTACTGCCTGGAGATAGCGAATGCGATGGGTTGTTCCGAAGAAGAGAAGCACCAGCTCACGCGCGGGGCCTATTTGCACGACATCGGTAAAATCGCCATCCCCGACGCGATCCTGCTGAAGCCCGCCAAGCTGACGCCGCAAGAAATGTCGGTGATGTGGGCTCATCCCTACATCGGCTACGAATTCGTAGCGCGTATTTCCTTTCTCGCGGAGGCGGCGGAAATTGTGTTGACTCATCACGAACGCTACGACGGTTCGGGTTACCCCCAAGGCCTTATAGGCGACGAAATACCGTTGGGAGCACGGGTATTTGCCGTGGCCGATACGCTGGACGCCATGACCTCGGACCGACCTTATCGTCACGCGCTTCCCCACTCCGCGGCTCGCGAGGAAATCCTCCGGCAGTCGGGGCGGCAATTTGAGTCTAGGGTCGTAGATGCTTTCTTCTCAATCCCCGAGCAGGTTTGGGAGAAGATCCGTTTGGAAGTCGCCGACTCTCACCTTTCTCAGAGAGTTGTGAAACTGGAAAAGCTCCAGCCGTCCGCAAAGCAGATGTCATCCGCCGGAACAGGGCTTGATCCCGCACGCCGGGTTAGGCACATGAATTAGCTTGAGACCATGGAACGTGACCGCGGCTGACCCCGTACCGGACGCTGGCGCCTTGCGCAAAAAATAAACAGAACAGATGACGAGCTCCGCAGGTGAAAAATCGGCACCATATGTCATGCCGGACGAGGAAGCCACCCTTTTCTTTGACCTGACACCCAATCTGCTCTGCATTGCCGGTTTCGATGGCTATTTCCGGCGGCTGAATCCGGCTTGGGGAAAGGTTCTCGGCTTCACGATCGAGGATCTCCGCGCGAAACCCTACCTGGAAATTGTTCACGGCGGGGACCGTGAACGGACCAACGCCGCTCTGAATAAGCTCAAGACGGGTGCGTTGACTCTGACTTTTGAGAATCGCTGCCTCACCAAAGCGGGTTCGTACAAGTGGCTCTCCTGGAACGCCACTTCCTTGCCGGAGCGCGGAGCGGTCTACGCTATTGCTCTCGACATCTCCGAACAAAAGAAATGGGAAGAAGAGGTATCGCGCTTAGCCGCAGCTTCCGCCGTCGCGAACGATATCAGCGAGCGCAACCAGGCGGAGGAGCAACTACGCGATGAACGCTTCGCCAATGCGCTGCTCGAAAGCGTTCAGGTGGGCATTGTCGCTTGCGATGAGCAGGGGATTCTGACCCTCTTCAACCAAGTGGCGCGAAGCTGGCACGGCCTTCCCGCCGAGCCGCTGCCGGCAGAACAGTGGGCCCAACATTACGGGTGGCGGCTCCCGGATGGAAAAACTCCGTTGAAGAAGCAGGAGATTCCACTCTTCCGCGCCCTGGAGGGCGAACGCGTCAACGACGTGGAAATGACGATCGTCCCCAAACAGGGCGAAGCCCGTACCGTTTTAGCGAGTGGCCGGCCCATCGTGGATTCGGAAGGCCGCAAGCTCGGAGCCGTGGCTACCATGATCGACATCACGGAGCGCAAGTGCCTGGAACAACAATTTCTCCACTCCCAGAAAATGGAAGCTGTGGGACGCCTCGCCGGCGGGGTGGCGCACGACTTCAACAACTTGCTTACGATCATCACCGGGTACGGCCAGATGTTGCAGCGAAATCTGGAGCCCGGCAGCTCCATGCGAGCTCATGTGGACGAGGTTTTGAAGAGCGGCGAGCGGGCCGCCGCCTTGACACGCCAGCTCCTGGCATTCAGCCGTCGCCAGGACTTCTCTCCGCGAGTGCTCGATTTGAACGCAGTGGTCAGCAACACCGAGAAAATGCTGCACCGCCTGATTGGCGAAGACGTCGAGCTGTTGACCGTTCTGCCCGCCGGCCTCGGTGTGTGCAGAGGCGACCCCGGCCAGATCGAGCAGGTCATCATGAATTTGGCTGTGAATGCCCGAGACGCGATGCCCGCCGGCGGAACTTTGACGCTTGAGACGGCGAACGTCGATCTGGACGAAACCTACGCGCGTGGCCACATTCCCGTCAAACCTGGGTCCTACGTTATGCTTGCCGTCACCGATACGGGGTGCGGAATGGACGCCGCAACCCAGGCCCACATCTTCGAGCCTTTCTTCACGACCAAGGAGTCAGGAAAGGGAACTGGCCTGGGCTTGGCAACGGTTTATGGGATCGTCAAGCAGCACGGAGGAAATATATGGGTGTATAGTGAGGCGGGCCAGGGCACTGCAATCAAGATATATTTGCCTCGCATTGAGATTGGCGCCACGCAGGTGGAAACGAAGCGGCCTACAACCCGCGAGCTGCGAGGGTCGGAGACCGTTCTGGTAGTTGAGGACGAACCGTCTGTACGGTCGCTTATGGTGAGGCTTCTCAGGTCAATGGGCTATTGGGTGCTGGAAGCGAGTCGCGCGGACGAGGCACTGATGGTATGCCTCAGGCACAAAGGGCCGATTCATCTTCTGCTCACCGACGTGGTAATGCCCCAGATGAGCGGGCGCGACCTGCTCGATCGCCTTAGGCCGTTGCGTCCGGACATTCGCGTACTGTTCACTTCGGGCTACACGGAGGAAGCCGTGCACCGCCGGGTGCTGGAAGGAGGAGCAGCCTTCCTCCAGAAGCCGTTCATGGAAGAAGCCTTGGCGGGCAAGGTGCGCGATGTGCTCGACGAAGGCAAGGAAGCGAAACGCAACCTGCCTCCTGGCCGTTGACGGGCCCGCGCCCACCGCCGCGGCCGCGAACCAATGTGTAGCGAGCAGCGGCGCTGACCCTAGACCGAACGCCGTTCGACCCCGCAAAGCGCGCGCAAATTCTTGTTCAAGAAGCGAGAATTTGCGGTGTCGGAATGAAGGGCTTCTCCAACAGAGGACGAGCACCCCTTAGGACTAGGCGGCCTTAGAAACAGTCCCCAAGCCTGCACCTGCGGCGCCCATGTCGCGAAGGAGGCGATTGGTCTCCTGCTGTTCTTTGAGGGATTTCTTAATCAAGAATCCAACATGAATAAACCACACGCTCAACGCGAGACCCACCGCACCACCGAAGATACCAAACGCATTTAACATGTCATCCTCCTCATTCTTTCAATGATTTGGTCCTGGACTCCATGATCATCTTGTAATTCCCGGAAGTCAGGCTAAGTTCGTACCTGCTCTTGTCCATGATCCGATGGCCGCACAGCAACGAAAGCTGCAACTTCAGGACAGCGCCATTTAGTCGCGGTCCCAGTCTAAGGGGCGTCTTATATTTCGCCTATAGTACCGAGGTACTAAAAAAAGGCATTAGCTTGGGAGGTAAACTCGGCTACTCAGAGCGCGTGCACGTGGCGGACGAGCTGGTCGGGAGACGACATCAGGGCAACAGCGTATTGCGAACCGGCAAGACAACCTCGCCCGATCGCCAGGCTGCGATAGTAGTCGTTATAGCGGAAGCCGTTTTCGCCGCGCCACATGGGAAACACGGCGCAAGCCTCGATCCAACGGTCGAACACCGGCGTGATATCGAGATAGGTATCTGTGGCAAAGCCATCCGCATCTTCCCAATTATCGTTATAAAATACCTTCTTAACCGCGTGGGCAGGCTGCTGGCGTACAAGAGCCGGGAGCCCGGCGTAGAACACCGCGTCGTTTGCGACCTGGTAGCACGCCTGGTGGTCTTTGTGCCAGCTTCCGCGCCAATGGGTCACGACGACGTCAACTTTGTGCGCGCGAATCAGATCGCACACTTTTAGTCTTGCTTCCTCGCTCTGGGGAACTTCGCCGTCAGGATAGGTGAGAAACTCCGCGCGCGCGCCGAGCATCTCTGCCGCACGCTCCGCCGATTGCCGTTGAAGTAAACCGTACTCTGCGGGAGCGATCTTTGCCGACCCCCTCTCGCCCAGCGAAAGACTCAAAAAGACGCCTTGGCCTCCAAGGTGGACCTGCATCGCCACGGCCGCACCCATGGCAAAGAACGCGTCGCCCGGGTGCGCGGCGATGGCCATGATGCTGGACGGTCTGGAGCCCTGCGGACTGACGTCGCCGGACGGCGGCGCGCCGGGCAACTGGCTCGCTTGAGCGGGTTCGGCAGCCATTGAGAAGGTTGCCGTTCCGAGGCCAAGATCTTTCAGGAAATTCCGGCGGCTGGGGTTGTCCATCTTTCACACTCCTTCGTGTTCCATCAGCATGGTGCGTTCGGTGAGGCGTCTGACGTTGGATAGGAATACGGTTGTGGTCAATTTGATGATGTACCGGCGAGTTCACCTCGCCAGATTTGTAGCGGCGAGTTTACCTCGCCGTATGGCGGCGTAAAGCCGCCTCTGCATCAAATCTATCCATCACCTAAGAAAAGCTCATCTGGACTTGCTGCGTCAAATTGCAGTACATATATTAGCGCACGAGCATACTCTTGCCGATGTGAGTTGTCGCGGGGCGCGTGCAGTCTGGCTCCGCATCTGTAATTTTAATTCCCTTCCGTGCCAACCGAACAAGCTGGAATGGGGCGAGGGAAAAGGTTGGGGCCGTGCAACTTCAGGAGGTTAAATGTCTGCCGAAGATTATCTAAGCCGCGTAAGCAAACTCGTTTCCACTATCCAACAAACGCAAAAAGAGAATATTGAAAAGGCGGGCGAGGCTTTTGCCCGTTCCATACAAGCCGGCGGGCGGGTGTATCTTTTCGGGAGCGGGCACTCAGTCATTCCCGTGCTCGATATTTTCCCGCGCTACGGAAGCTTTGTAGGTTTTTATCCGATTTACGATCCCCGCCTGATGTGGTTCAACGTGGTAGGTCCGGGCGGCGCTCGTGAGCTGCTCTGGCTTGAACGGCACGAAGGCTACGTGTCCGTGGTGCTCGAGAGCTACCAGCTTCAGCCTCGCGACTCCATTCTGATCTTTTCCCATGGCGGGTTGAACGCCGCGCCAGTGGAGATGGCGATTGAAGCCAAGAAGAAGGGCTTGACGGTGGTCTCCGTGTCTTCGCATCAGAACCGCAAGGCCAAGGCCACCCATTCCAGCGGCAAGAAACTGGCGGATGCCTCCGACATCGCGATCGACAATTGCGTGCCTCCCGAGGACGCTCTGGTGAGCGTTGAAGGCATGAAGGAAAAATTCGCAGCGGGATCGACAGTGGCGGCAATTTCCATCGCCATGGCGCTGGTGGCAGAGACGGGTGTGCGGCTGGTGAAAAGCGGCGCCCATCCGCCGACCTTTGTTTCGCCCAATGTGGGCCTGCCCGCGGATCATAATCAACAGGTTTTCCACGAGCACGAGCGCTTCATCCAAAACCGTTCGAAGTGAAGGGGATGAAACTTTGGTGAATCTTCGGTGGCGTGTGGGAAGCGCCCGGCGGCGGGGCGACGGCCTCAGTATGGGCCTGGCGGGGCTGCTGGCGGTGATTGTCGTGCTTAGTGGGAGCTTCGCCTCGGCGGAGAACGCAACTGCACCCGACGCGTTCTTTCCAGTTGCGGTATGGTACGGTGGCGGCAGGGCGCGCGCGCCAATGATGAGTCCACTGGACGCCGGAAGCGCCGCCGAGTGGGGCAAGGATCTGGACCAGATCAAGGCAACCGGCTTTAACACCGTGAAGTGCTGGGTGGACTGGTCGACCGCCGAGCCCAAACCTCAAGTATTTAACTTTGACAATTTGGATCTGCTCCTGAAGCTTGCGCAGCGGCGCGGTATTCGGGTGATCGTGCAGATTTACACGGATTCCGCGCCGGACTGGGTGGGGATTCGCTACCCCGACGGCCGCTTCGTGGACCGCAGTGGCGCGGTGGTCACGTCCCAATCTGCGCCGGGATACTGCATTGACCATGCCGGAGTGCGGGCGGAGGTGGTGAAATTTCTCCAAGCCCTCTCGCGTGACGCCAACCGCTCTTCCGCCCTTTATGGTTGGGACGTGTGGAGCGAGCCTCATGTGATCAATTGGGCGGATTTCGCCTATCTTGCGAACCCGGAATTCTGCTTTTGTTCGAGCAGTCAGGCGCGATTCCGCCAATGGTTGAAAGCGAAATACAAGACGCTGGATGCGCTGAACGCGGCCTGGTATCGCAGGTTTGCCAGTTGGGACCAGGTGCAGCCGCCGCGCTTCTCCACCATCCTCTCTTACACCGACTATCTTGATTGGCGTGCCTTCATTGATGACAAGCTCGGAGGCGATTTGAAGACGCGTGTGGACGCCATCCGCAGCGCCGACCACGCCCACCCGATCACCAGTCACGCGGCCGCGCCCGGACTCTTCACCTCGCCCACGGACGGATACGGCGAGCCCGACGATTGGAAAATGTCGGCAAACGCTGACTTCTTCGGCACCTCGATTTACCCCAAACACTCCGAATCCACGCACCCGTGGGCTTACTGGATGCTGGCCGCAGGCCTCGATTTCACCCGCTCCGCCGGGCACAGTCTGGGCAAAAGCTTCTGGATTGGCGAGCTTCAGGCCGGACAGGGCGCCACCGGCATGCGCATCGCGGACCCGGTGACCGCTCACGATGAAGAGTATTGGATGTGGCAGGTCGTTGCGCACGGAGCCCGGGAGCTCGCCACCTACGCTTGGTATCCGATGAGCTCGGGGTTTGAATCGAACGGCTATGGGCTGATCGACCTGGACGGAACTATGACCGATCATGCACGGGCTGCGGGAGCAACCGCGAGAGTCATCGCGGACAATGCGGCGGGCCTGGAAGTGGCGCAACCTGCCGCCGCCCAGGTGGCGATCCTTTATGACCGGCTCTCGTACATGGTCGGAGGCAGCCAGCCGTCGCTTTCGAATCTGGGCAATGCCGAGCGCGATTCGCTGCTGGGAACCTACCGGGCTTTCTTCGAGAAACAGATTCCGATCGATTTTGTTGACCCGGCGGCGCAAAACGGCGAGCGCCTCGATCAGTACAAAATCCTTCTCCTGCCTTATCCCGTGATGCTCTCCCAGAACGTCGCCGAGGAAGTCAAAGCCTACATCGCCGGCGGAGGAACGGTGGTGGCCGAAGCACGCCTGGCCTGGAACGACGAGCGCGGGTTCGCCAGTCCCGTGATCCCCGGATTCGGTCTGGATCAGGTTTTCGGGACCCGGGAAGTGCAGATCCGTCCCGAATCAGAGCCCCGCTTGCTGATTGAGCCTTCCGTGAGTCTGCCGGGCCTCAAGGCGGGAGACTCCGTTCCGGCAACGGCCTTTGCGGAGGACCTACTGCCGCTCGCTGGCGGGAAAGTGCTGGCGCGATTTTCCGGAGGCGAGCCGGCAATCGTGGAAAACGGCTACGGGAAAGGGGAAGCCATCATGATCGGCTCATTCCCCGGACTTGCCTATCAGCGCAGCCACGATGCCGCCACACGCGAGTTATTCCTTTCACTCGCACAGGCAGCCGGCGTCACTCCGGAAGTGGAAGCCACGGGTGAGGGAACGTCGGAGGTTGAAGTGCGGCGCCTCGTGAGCGCGAATCAGCAATTCGTCTTCGTCTTTAACCATGCGAGCGCTAGGGCCGATGTTCGCATTGCTTTGCACCTGCCCTGGCAGGTGAAAGAAGCACGCGATCTGGTGGCCGGCCAAACGGTGCCAGTGCAGGCGAGTGGCGGTGAGACCGTATTGCGGAAGGAGCTTGCGCCGGACGCGATTTGGGTAGTGAGTCTCGAGCGCGAGTGAGTTTGCACCGGGTAGAAGCTCACCGCTGGATCGTATATGGAACGCTTTGCGCTAGTGGCTGATCTGGGTGGGACCAAGATTGCGGTGGCTCGCGTGGGCGAATCCGGCGCGGTCACCCACCAGCTTCATGCTCCGACGCCGCCTGCGGGTGGCTTGGCCGTGGTCGAATCCATCGTCGATTTGCTGCACCGACTGCCGGGGAACGGCGCCGGGGGGATCGGTGTCGACGTCCCAGGATTAGCCTATCCGGATGGTTCCGTTTGGGCGCCCAACATTAGCGGCTGGGAACGCATGCCCCTGGGCGAACTACTGCACAAACGGTTTGATCTGCCCGTGCTCGTGGAGAGCGACCGCAACGCCTTCGTCACCGGCGAGGCCTGGCGGGGCTCCGCGAAAGGATGCAGCGACGTCGTGTTTGTCGCTATTGGCACCGGCATCGGGGCAGGCATCATCAGCGGGCGGCGGCTGATTCGCGGATGCGGCGAATTGGCCGGATGTCTCGGTTGGATGGCGGTCCGCGACAACTTTCTTCCGGACTACCAGGCAATAGGCTGTCTGGAGTCGCACGTGGCCGGACCCGGAATCGCCCGCGCCGCCCAACGCGTGTTCCATCGTCCCATCGAGGCGCGCGAGGTGGTGAAGCGGGCGCGGCAGGGCGACGCGCGAGCGAGGGAAGTGATCGCGCAGGCGGGCCATGATCTGGGCTTGGCTCTCGCCAATCTCGTGGACATCCTGAACCCGCAGATGATCGTGATCGGCGGCGGCGTGGCAGGAGCAGGAAATCTGCTGCTGGGACCGGCAAGGGAGACCCTGAGACGCTGGGCGCAACCGCTAGCCGCGAAGCAGGTCCGAATCAGCCGCAGCCGGTTGGGCACTCGGGCGGGCGTTCTCGGCGTAGCCAAACTGTGCTTCGACCAGCTCCACACCTGAGACGCACTCTCCATGCTCGAGAACAGAACCGACAATGGCAGTATTCAACGCACTATCCTCCTCGCCACCGTAAACGCGTGCATGTTCGTTTTCGGAGTCATTCTGCTGTTGATGGGATCCCTCCTCCCTACTCTTGGGGTGAGTGGGGTGCGCGCCGGAAGCCTGGGTTCCCTTCCCCTGATCGGGATTCTCGCTGCCACCGTGCTGGTCGGTCCCCTACTGGACAAAGTGGGCGCAAAACCCGTTCTGGCCGCTGCGTTGGGGCTGATTGCGGCGGCGCTCGTCGTGATGCCGTCGCTCGGCAGCTTTGGCGCGCTCGCCGGAGCCGCCCTGGCGTATGGCTTTGGCGGTGGCACGTTGAACACCGCCACCAACGCCCTGGTGTCGGACTTGAGTGCCACGCGGCGCAGCGCGGCTTTGAACCTGCTGGGCTTTTCGTTCAGCCTGGGCGCGATCACCGCCCCCCTCCTGATGTCGCTGGCGGCTCGCAACTCTTCCGCGAGCGTCTTGCGGGTGCTGGCGATGGCGACCGCGCTGGTGCTGCTCCTCGTGCTGGCGCTGCAATTCCCCAAACCGGCGCATTCAGGGACGCCGCTCAGCAGTCTGCTGCGGGTCCTGACGAATCCTCTAGTCTGGATGTTCGGGGTGCTCCTGTTTTTCGAATCGGGCAATGAAAACTGCATGTTCGTTTGGGCCGGCAAGCTGACGGGCGACGTGTTGCATCTGGCCACTCAGCGCGCGGACCTGGCGCTGGTGGGCTTAGGGGCCGCTCTGGGCGGGGGGCGGCTGCTTGCGGTCATTTGGCTTAAGCTATTGAGTGGACGCACATTGCTGCTGCTTTCCGCTGCCTTGACCATCATGGGCGCAATTCTCGTGGTGGCGTTCCCATCCTTTTCGGGCATGGTGTCCGGTTTTGCGGTGATCGGGTTGGGAATGTCCGCCATCTTCCCCACTGCTCTTGGGCTGGCGGGAGATCGCTTTCCCGACAAAACCGGGACCGTGTTCGGCGGCATAATGACCGTCGCCCTTGTCGGGGGCGCGCTCGGACCCGTGATCGGCGGGTGGGCGGCAAGCTCAGGTCCGTCGAAAGTCCTAATGGTTCCGATCATCGGCGGCGCGGCCGTTGCGGTTCTCACGCTGGTCGTCTCCCGCGAGGAACCGACGACGAGATAGAAAGTGCGCCGGATTCCCACGGGACCGTCTCGGAATAACCCCTCGAGGCCGGAATGGACGACCCTGTCTCCAAACCGATGCACCCCCGCGGACGTTTCGAGGCCATCGACCGCCTCCAAGGCCCTCTCCTAGGGGGGGTAAGCATTCCGTGGTCAATTAATCACCAGGATGCCTACCAACTCTGGAGAGGTCGGACATCGAACTTCAAGGATCGAGTCATGCCAGGACCAACTTCTGAACGGTTCTTCACGGATGTCCACCGCTACAACGCGCGTCGGGGCACAGGCGCGCGGCAGCCGCAGTGAGCCGCCATCGAAGGGAATACAGGCTAGGCGGCGGGAATCGGCAAGGCTTTCGTTATCCTGCGCGACGATCGCCCATCGGCCCTGCCAGTGAACCTCACCCAGACCCGGCACATCCATCACGTTCTCATCAGCACCACTCGGTCGAAGCACCAAGACAGTCAGGCGATCTTCTCCGCGAATGGGCTCTAGGCGGCCAAAGCAGCGGGGGTGCGGCTCGCGTCCAATGGCGCCCTTCTCAGAGTTCAACCACAACGGCTTCCACAATGTGGTGTGGCGATACCATTGAACCAGGGCGCGGCGATGGTGGAAGTCCAGCCCGGCGGGAGGTACTTCACCAGTCATCGGCAGGGGCAGGATCGATCCAGGCGCACCAATCACCGCCGTGTCGAGCAGCACTTCACTGTCATCCCGCCAGTCGTAACCACTGGACGCATTGATCGCCCGTCCCTGTACCGCAGTAGGCAACCGCCGCGAGCAGCCCACGCGCACCGATCGCCAGCCCGTCGAGCGCCGCGAGCAGCACACCGAGCACCACCGCCGTACTGACGGCCATGCCGACCGCGAGGCCCGCCAGGCCAAGCGACGAGCGAAAGATCCATTCATCGAGCACCTGCAGCGCGAGGGCGCCAACGGCCAGCACCGGGAGCCAACGCACCGCGCCGCTGATGAAGAGAAGCGGGAAGGCGACCGAGAGCGCAACCGACACCACGATCCAGGGGGCCAGATAGGCCACGAGAT
>JBKQVI010000154.1:0-22573 GCA_052139985.1 Terriglobia bacterium | reverse complement strand
CGGGTGAAGAATCCGAGAACCTCCCGACACTCCCCACAAACTCCCGCCGCCCCGTGTCTACAGACCTCAACCACACTGCCCTGCAAGTCTACCCGCACCAACCGCCTCTTATCAGCGAATCGGGGTCAAGAGCGACAAGGTTTCGTTAAAAATGACATTGCGATATATCTCCTGCTTTCGGAGTGCGGCCGCGAAAGCTGCCGCTTTAAAACGCCACTGCTCACACGGAATTGGCCTCGGCTCACTGCCTCTGCTGCGGCATGTTCCCGCTACCCTCCACGCACACGGTGACAATCTGAAATGGCTTGATGGTGAACTTGAAGGCGTGCGCCGAATATTCGAGGGCCGACTGTTTTCTTTCCAGCGCATCGCTGCTCCATGCGGACTTCACATCCAAGCGCGGAGTCTGAACCTCGGGTGGTCAAAATATTCGACCGGGGGGATTTAGCGCCAGATCACGTATGATGTACGGAAACCATGCAAAACAACAAATGGGCGCGGTTGTTGGCCTATGTAACGGGTCTGGTAAACCAGCAGTTGCTGCTGCAAAACGAATACCTGGCGGCCGAGAACCGGATCTTGCGACCATACCTTCCCTCCCGTCTGCGGCTGTCCGATCCGGAGAGATCCACCCTGGCTGAAATCGGCCAGAAACTCGGCCGTAGGGGGCTCGAGCGGGTGGCCGGCGTCGCCCAGCCCGACACGATCCTAGCCTGGTACAGGCGACTGATCGCCCGCAAGTTCGACGGATCCAAGCGCCGATCCTCTCCGGGCCGACCGCCTATTGAGGGTAAAATCGAAGCCCTGATCGTACGGATGGCCAGAGAGAGCTCCGGCTGGGGATATGATCGGATCGTGGGAGCCTTGGCCAACCTCGGCCATCGTGTATCGGACCAGACGGTGGCGAACGTGCTCAGGCGGTATGGCATCGCACCGGCCCCGAAGCGGGGCCAGAAGAGCACCTGGAAGGAATTCATTTCCGCCCATCTGGCAGTGTTGGCGGGGAGCGACTTCTTTACCGTCGAAGTGCTTACCTGGCGAGGTCTGGCCACCTACTACGTTCTGTTCTTCCTCCAGTTGGGGACCCGGCGCGTGTCAGCCTGGCGGGGATCACCCGGCATCCCACCGAAGAGTGAATGACGCAAATGGCGCGCAACGCGACGGACGAGGCGTGCGGGTGTCTACACCCACATCGGTGCGCGCTTCACGACCGTGACATGAAGTTCGGTGCGGAATTCTGGGAGACGCTGGCCGCCGGAGGGGTGAAGTGCCTGCGCCTCCCTGCACGGAGCCCGAACTTGAATGCTTTTGCGGAACGCTGGGTGCGCTCGGTCAAAGAGGAGTGCCTATCGAAGCTGATCTTGTTCGGGGAAGCTTTGTTGAAGAGAGCGTTAACCCAATTCCAACAGCATTACCACGCCGAAAGAAATCATCAGGGCAAAGGCAACAAGCTGCTGTTTCCTCCACCCACGCCACTGGAATCTCCCCTTCGTGGGAGGGTCCGACGCCGGGAGCGATTAGGTGTGCTGCTCAAATACTACGAGCGCGAGGCAGCATGAGTAGCCAGATGGAGCAGGGGACCGTGGCATTTGGGGTTACCCTCGGTGTCCCGAGCCAGGGGTGTAGTGCTCTCGACTGATCACCGGCCTGATTAAGGAACACATTCGAACTTGACTACCAATTCCATGAAGCACCTGCCTGATTGGCCCGCTCAGTATGTCTGTAAAGTGCTGATCGCATTTTGTGGTTGCTTTTTGCTCATGGACCGTTTTTTGACCTTACGGGGTTGTCTCTCTTTCCGAAACTGCTCATTAACTTAGAGACCAACACACATGTCAGATTTTCGTTTCCGGTGGATTCGCATTTTTGAGATTGGGATCACCCCTTAGCTACCAAATTTTTTCAAATGCGGTTCAATTCTTGGTCTGGCTTTAGTAAGAATCATACGCTGCATTCCTGTCATGGATTGGACCTAGCCACAACTCATTTATTTCCCACCAAACAAAGATATTGACATTTTGCCCGTTCTCGTGCATTTATCATGCGTGATCAGTCTATTCGCCTGTTGCGAACTTCCTCCTCGGTCGGAACAGCGATAGGGCGCATACACCATTAAAATTGCATTCCTCCGGGACCTGACCTGCTCCCGGAACGGCCTTTTATTACTGGCATCTTGTAATCAAGATGCATTGGGCTAGACAAACCAACATCGTCGGAGGGCAAATGAGAAAGGGACTAGCTCTGGGTGGCCTGTACCTCTTTTTGCTCGCGGGTTTGAACGTGTGGGCCCAAACTGAAGCGGAAATCACTGGAACAGTCACGGATACCAGCGGGGCAGCAATCGTCGGAGCCAAGGTTACGGTCACCAACGAGGGTACCCACGGCGTGCGGAACGCTGTGTCCGACCATGCGGGCGTTTATGACGTGCCGGCGCTGGTACCTGGCTTCTACGATGTGTCGGTGGAGAATACGGGCTTCAAGACCGGGGTCCGAACCCACGTCGAGTTGCAGGTGCAGCAAGCCGCCCGCCTCGATTTCCAGTTGCAAGTCGGGCAAATTAGCCAGCGGATCGAGGTTGCTGCTACGGCGGTCGCCCTAAACACCGAGAACGCTACGGTGGGCTCGGTTATTGAAAACGAACGCATTGTCGAGCTTCCCTTGGACGGCCGCAATTTCTTGCAATTGACCGCCCTCGACGCCAACGTGATGTACGGATATTCTCCGGACGTCGGCGCAGCCACCAGCCGTATGGGTGGCCAACGCAACGACATGGACATCTCCGTGGCTGGGGGCCGCCCGGAGTTTGACTATTACACTCTCGATGGAGTCAGCAATACGGACGTAAGCTTTAACACTTACACCTTCCTTCCGTCGATTGACGCCATCCAGGAGTTCAAGATTCAGACCGGTGTCTTCCCGGCGGAATTCGGCCGCGGGACCGCCCAAATCAACGTTTCCACGAAACCCGGCACCAACAACCTCCACGGGTCGCTCTTCGAATTCGTGCGAAACACTTCTACGGACGCGCAAGCCTATTGCTTCAACTACTCGACGGGGATTTGTCCTCCGGGAGCCATCCTGCACCAGAATCAGTTTGGAGGGGTAGTGGGGGGCCCGGTGTACATCCCCCACGTGTTCGATGGCCGGAACAAGCTCTTCTTCATGTTCAATTACGAAGGCTTCCGGACCAGCCAGCAAGAGACCGAATCGGGCATTGTGATGACGGCAGCGGAGCGCCAAGGGGATTACAGTTATTACGCGAATTCCGCTCCACTCTATGATCCCGCCACCCGAGTGGTGAATACGGCGCCCGTTACCATCGGCGGGACGGTTTATCCGGCCGGTAGTGCTGTTACCAGCGTCCAGACGTTTGCCAGCGAATGCGGTGGGGCCAATGTAATTCCCAACGGGAGCAATTGCGCGGGAATGCCCTCGCGCATCGATCCCATTTCCGCCAAGCTCCTGGCCTTTGAGCCCCTGCCCAGCAACACCACGGCGCTTCCTGGTCAACTCAATTTGTTTGACTCCTTCCCGTCCACCCAGGTGAACAACCAATACACCTTCCGGGGGGATTTCAACCAGAACGCCAATTCCACCTGGTTTGGCCGCTGGAGCCAGACCGGCGAGGTAGGCTCAATCATCAATAGCGCGATTGCCCAAGAGAACAATACCCTCGCTACCCATGCCTATCAATTCGTGCTGTCGAACGTTTATACCTTGAGCCCCACCCTGGTGAACGATTTCCGGTTTGGCTACAACCGGCTGATCAACGGCATCCTGCAACACGACGCCTACACGGGGGTCAATGAAGTAGGGGCGCTGGGAGGCTTTGCCGGAGTCGCCACACCCTATCCCGCAATCTACGGCGTTCCGAGCATCGGGCCCGTCGATGTGTCGAGCTGGGGCGACTGCTGCGGGATCCCCTTCCTGATCCAGGACAACACCTTCCAGTGGGCTGACACCGTGGCGAAAGTTCACGGGAAACACTCCATCCGGTTCGGCGCGGACATTCGCCGTGACCAATTCAACTCAGCGGGCAATGACTTCGCTCGTGGTGCGTTTAGCTACCGCAGTGAAGGACCCACCTCCAGCGGTCCGCCGAATTTCATCGGGGGCGTTGGCTCGGCGGCCTTCCTGTTGGGCTTACAGACGGCGCTCTGCTCCGCTCAGGGCCTGGCGCAGACGGATTTGCGCAACACCTCCCAAGCCTACTTTATTGATGACACTTGGAAGGTTAGCAAAAAGCTCACCATCAGCATGGGGTTGCGATATGAATATGTTGACCCCTATGTGGAAAAGCACGACAACGAATCGAATGTCTGGTTCCCTCCCGCCAACGAGACCGTGATTGGCCTTAATCCCGTGACCGGAGGGAGCGCGACAGGGGCGCCCGAGACCGATGTCGCGGTGGAGGTTCGCCCTGGGAACGGACCCTTCTATCAAGACATTCCGGCGAATTTTCAATTTGGCGGCGGCCTCATCACCGCCCGAACGAGTGATGTTCCCTGCATGAAGAAAGCCTTGTACTGCGTTTGGAAGACGGATTTTGCTCCCCGTTTGGGAATTGCCTATAACCCCTCCCCCAATTGGGTGATCCGAGCAGGCGCCGGCATTTTCTATGCGCAGGACATGGCTGACTATTTTTTTGATGAAGGGCGGAACCTGGCGGCGCGCCGCCAGACTACGACGAATGCTGCGATCCCCAACCTCAGCTTTGAACAGCCCTTAGGGTCTGCCGGGGGACAATTTGTGACCAATCCCTTCACGCTGGCCGAGGGTCCCAACATGCATACTCCCTATATTTACCAGTACCTGTTGGACGTGCAGCGGCAGCTTACTCCCAACACCATGCTCACGGTAGGGTACATGGGGAACATGGGTCACTCCCTGTGGAAATTGATCGATGGTAACGATCCCCCCGTCCCTGCCGCCGGCCCGATAACACCGCGGAGACCGTACCCAACCTTTGGGGTTATCCAGGGGGATGAACCGTTTGTCAGCGGAGCCTATAACGCGTTATCGGTCAGACTATCCAAGAAGATCTCGCATGGTCTGAGCCTGAACCAGGTTTACACCTGGAGCCGGGACATCGACGATGGGAGTTCCGTTCGGGAACACGCGAATGACAGCCTTTTCCCGCAGAATCCCTATGATTTGAATGCCGATCGTGGCTTATCGAATCTCCATATCGAGCACCGGGCTGTCACGTCTTTCGTTTATGATTTGCCGGCGGGCAAGGGCCGCGCGCTTTTGAATCAGGGTGGCGCGGCCAATGCCGTTCTGGGCGGCTGGCAACTGGGGGGAATTCTCACCTTGCAGACCGGCTTCCCCGTCGACATTCTCACGGATACAGACGAGGTGAATGACGGAGAAGGGGGTTATGATCGTCCCAACTACACCGGGGCGCCCCTGCTGCCACCCAAGCAGAACATTTATGAATGGCTCAACCCCGCCGCCTACGCGGATACTACCTGTCTTTGCTACGGTGACGTGGGGCGAAATACCGTGATTGGACCGTGGTTCGGCACCATGGACATGAATATCATGAAGCGGTTTGTGTTCCACGAGGGAACGTACCTGCAAGTTCGTTTTGAAGGCTTCAACGTTACCAATCACCCGAACTTCGGGGCTCCCACAGCGGATATCTCGGCTTCGAACTTTGGGCAGATCAGCAGCACCTACACCAACATGCGACAACTTCAGTTGGGGCTGAAATTCGTGTATTGACCATGGGGAGTCCGCAATGGCGGACGAGAAGAATCCTGGAGGTGAACCTTAATGAAGTCTACCACCAGGTTCAGCCCATCGTGAGATAGATGTTAGGGGAGCAGGGCGCGGCTGGAACCGCAGCGCCTTGCTCCCGGCTATCTAGTGTATTTCGCCTCTTCAACAGGCGGCCTTCAGGCAAGTAAGACAATGGGTACATCCAATCCACGGACGGCGATCACTCTCTTACCCTTGATTCTGACCACGGCTCTATTTGCCAAGCCACCCGGTGGGAAACCTGCGGGGGCCGCGCATCCTGGGGCTGCGAGTTGGCACCTCAAGGGAGACGGAGTAGTCTGTTGTCCGTGCCGGGTTCCGTGTCCCTGCCGCATGAATGCCAAACCCAGCTTCGCTCATTGCGAGGCGACACTCTTCCTGCGGATCAAGCAAGGTCAATACGGAGACGTGAATCTGGATGGTATAAACTTGGTGAGCAGTGGAGGAATGTGCGCTATCGATTACCAACTGGTTCAAGCCGTTTACTTCAGCTCGTCCGACAGCCCGGAGCGGCAGGCTGCCTTTATAGCGCTGAAATCCAGCTTCTCTTCGACCCCTCCGGGGGACCCGCATGCGAAAGTTGTTTCCCTTAATGCGCAAGTTATCGATGAGCACCTTTTCAAGGTTTCAATCCCCGGAATAGTGGAAATAGTGGCAGATCGCAATTGGGGTCTCTCCTCGCCGCCCATGCCGATGGTGGCAGCTCCCGACCATTTCGCCAACCAACTCCAGTATATCCAGAACATTCGCTACAGCGTGCATGACCCCGAGGCAGGGTTGGATTTCGACTACAGTCGTCGCCAGGCGAATTACCGGGTGGTGGACTTGACGGACGAGCAATACCGCACGAAGTCAATGCTCATCCAATATGCCGACTACAGTGGGTGGTACTCTCCCGGCCAAATGGCGTTGATCAAAGCTCAGCATCTTCAAATTCCCGACCCCGTTGCCCTGCGCGAACAAGCCATCCGCCTAAAAGGCGCACGGGGTTCGCCATGACGTCGGCCCGGGGAACCTGCCTCCTTTTTCTCCTGGCCCTTTCCGTTCTTCTTTGCGCCGGATCTCGGACGCAGGCTCAAACCAATGATGACCTTCGGCAGCGCGCCAATCAGGCCATGAAAGCCCGGGACTACGCGGCCGCCCGGCAAGCCTTGCTTCTGTTAGTTGGGCGCGAGCCTTCCGCCGACAATTACAATCACCTGGCGACTGCGGAAGCGGCTGCCGGCCAAGTCAGCCTGGCCATTGCCCACCTCCGGAAGTCCATTCAATTGGGGAATCGGAGCGCCAGCGCCTATTACAATCTCGGCGTCATGGAGACGCAGGCGAATCGACTGGATGCCGCCCAAGTGGCGTTCCAACATGCCGTCGATCTGGACCCCAAATACTCTCCCGCCTGTTTCGGCTTGGGTACGGCGTTACTGTCGTCCGGTCATCCCCAGGAAGCCGCCGAAGTCATGCAAAAAACGCTGGAGCAGGCGCCCCCCGAGGAGCGTTTTTGGGTGCTTCTGGTGAGTGCTCAATTTGCCGCGGGCGATCCCAAGAAGGCTGTCGCTTCCACAAGAAACGCCGTAGAGAATTTCCCTGATGACGCACCATTGGACGTGACCCTGGCGACTACTTGCCTTCGTTATCGAGCCGTGCAAAGAGCGCGGGAACTGCTCGAAGACGCCAACGAATCGATGCCCAATAATCCGGAAACGGCCCTCCTGCTCGCCAAGGCGTGTTTGCTGGCCGGGGAACCCATCGAATCCTTGGCCGTTCTCCAGGGCATGGCCCCGGCTGAGCGAAAAAGCACGGAGCGGCTGCTGCTGATGGGGGAGACCCGGGCGTTGCTAGGTGATTTGAAATCAGCCGAAGACGACCTGCGACTCGCTCTCAACGATGCGCCCCGTGACCCGGAGTGCCTGGCGGCCTACGCCTGGTTACAAAACCTCCAGGGCCACTATGAAGCCGCCATCACTACCCTCGCGAAAGCTCGTTCCATATTGCCCCGAGCACCCTGGGTATCCTATCGGATGGGAGTGAGTTATTTGTTTCTGGGGAAGCTTGGACAAGCCGAAAATGCCTGCCAACAGGCGCTGCAACTTGACCCGAAGTATTCGCCCGCTTACATGGTACGTGGAATGGTCAAGATAAATGAAAAACATTATCAGGATGCCACAATTGATTTCACCAAAGCGGTCGATTTGGCCCCCGATAACCCCTTTTACCATCGCCAGCTCGGGATCGCTCTTTACGACAGCGGGAAGGTGGCCATGGCCGGTGAGCAGTTCGACTTGGCCTTGCAGAGCGACCCCAGGGATGCGGACGGTTATTATTGGCGGGCCAAATCGCTCCAAGCTCAGGGTGAGAAGGAAAAGGCAATTGCCGATCTGAACGTGGTCATTGAGCTGGAGCCAGATTATGCCGACGCCTATACGGAACTGGCCCGGATCTATTCAGAGGTCGGCCAAGCTTCCCAGGCTGCGGAGGTGCTGGCTCAGCAGAAGAAACTTGGCGCATCCTCCCAACCCTCGGGAGACGATACCCTTCTGCGGACACTCCCGGATGCCACGCGCTAAGTCATCATCAGCATCACGGCCACCAGTCGGCGCCGTACACTTGTGCTAAAATTGCCCGAGGCGAACCGTAAGGAGTAAGAAATGCGGCCCCTTCCAATTTGCCTTCTCTCCACCCTCACACTCTGTCTCGGCGCACGCGCTCAGGAAACCAAGGTGGAAGTCAACTTCGCCGGGATCGAGCTCTTTGAAAACGACCGAGGATGGAAGGTAGAGGAGACGCGTGATTCCGTCCTCACCACCTCCCCTCTCGAGAGAGGCGATGTTATCCTTAAGGTTGGCGGGCAAGGCGTCGCCCAGCTTGGACCGCTTTCCATCCCTCCTTTGCTCGAATACGCACAGATCAAAGATGTCGGCGTGGTGGTCGAGAGGGCAGGGCAGGAAAAGGAACTCTCTTTCCACCCTCCCGCGGCTCCCGGTTCGGAGGGGAGCCGACGAGAAACATCGGCTATGGGCGCCACTTTCAGATCCGTGGAAGACACGCAGAGAATTATCATCACCGACATTTTGCGCGGCAGCCCGGCCGAACGCGCGGGATTGAAAAGCGATGATGAACTCCTCGCCGTGGGGGGCAAGGCCGTGGGAGAAATGACGTTAGCGCAACTCGCGGACTTCTTTGCCAAGCCCCGTGATTCGGCCGAGCGCATACGGGTACGGCGTGGAAGTCATGAAGTTGACACCACCTTGAAGCCGGATTATTCCGAGCAATCCTTAAAGTATCCAGAGGCACAGAAAATGCCTTTTCCGCTCCATGCACGCGGAGAGCAAGCCCCGGCCTTCAGTTTGCCCGACCTGAGGGGTAGGAGCGTTGCGCTCAATAATTTTCGGGGCAAACCTGTACTCCTCACATTCTGGGCCAGTTGGTGCCGTCTATGCGTTGCCGAGGCTGGCCTTTTTGACAGATTAAATCGGGAAATGGAGACTAGACTCGTCGTTCTTGGGCTTGACGTCGATGATGATCCCGAAGAATTGGGCCACTTCCTCAAAATTCGGCCTCTTTCATACCCCATATTGATCGCGGGCGATTTTCCTAGCCCAATTCCAATAACTTATGACCTGGTGGGCACTTTGCCACTGACGATCGTTATCGATCCCGACGGTTATATCATCTACTTGCAGGCCGGCTTTTCGCCAGTCGGCCCATTGGAATCTAGGGTTCGTTCCTTGGTGGTTCAAACCAAGGGGAACTAAGGCTCACGGATTCGCTTCGCGAAGCGCCCCTACACCTGTCCGCTAGTCCGTCGGATTGCTTCTCAAAATCGGCACGTGGATCGGCACGGGCCACCTCTCTGCTAGCAGAAGTTCATGGGCGGAATGCTGAATTATAACTATCGCCAAGCAGCCTGAGGGCGGATAATCAAACCGCGGGTGGATGGACCTCAACATCCAAGCAAGAACGGCTAAGCCCAGGAGTTGTGCAGTAAGCTAGCAATTCCCCAGGGGCACACTAAATCTCCGCAATCGTCTCCACGATCGCATCACCGCGCTCGAAAGGTTCAGCGCGAAATTCCACACCTAGACCGGGCCCCTCGGGCGCCGTCACGTAGCCATCCTGGGGAACCGGTACGTTTTTGATGAAGTAAGGGTACTGGAAATTATAGAAATGGTAGCAACTTTCCATAATCCAGAGGTTCTTAACGGCGGTGGCGGTGTGGATCGACGAAAACCACAGGAGCGGTCCGCCGCAGGTATGCGGGGCTGTGGGAATGTAGTAGGAGTCAGCAAGGTCGGAAATCTTTTTCGCTTCGGAGATGCCGCCGCACCAGGTGACGTCATACATCACGATACTGGCGGCCTTCCTATCGAGTACTTCCCGGAACTGATAACGCGTGGACAGCCGTTCGCTCACGGTGATGGGAACGGAGGTTGAACTCCTCAGGACCGCGTAGGATTCCATGTTGCCTTGGTAGAGCGGATCTTCCAGCCACATGATCTTGTAGGGCTCGAGCGAGTGGGCAATACGCAGGGCGGCGGTCAGATTCCATTGCGCGTTCACGTCGATGGCAATCTCCATGTCGTCGCCAAATTTGTCACGAATCACTTTGATCGGCTCGAGCGCCTTGTCGATCTCCATGGCAGAGATGTAGGTGCCTCCGCTGCGATGGCCGATCGGGTCGAAGGGGTAGAACTTGACGGCCTTGATTCCCCGGTCACGCAGGAAGGTACAAACCTTCTCCGGATCCGTATCCATCTGCCAGTTGTTAATCGTCCAGCCGCGCGTATAGGTGTTATAGACGCGTATTTTCTCGTGAGCTTTTCCGCCCAACAGGCGATAAACGGGCGCTCCAAGCGATTTACCCAGGATGTCCCACTGCGCGATGTTGATGGCGGAAAGAATTCGCATCTCCGCGCCGCCGATGACGTTAAAGGCCGTGCGATCATAAATCGCGTACCAGATGCGCTCGATGTCGCGCGGGTCGCTTCCCAAAAGCCCGGCGGCTGAACCGTGTCCATCCGCCACGATATCGCGCAGCGTGCCAATCTGGCCGTCCGTGTACGGATACGTCTCGCCAACTCCAACAATGCCAGTATTGGTGTGGAGCCGTACCCACATCCACGGGGGAGCTTCGCCATCAATCGTCAGACCTTTGCGGAATTTCACCGCTTCAACCTTGGTAATTTTCATGGGCTCCAGGTCTTTGATCGCCGCAGCCGTTGTGGGTGGCATGAGGCCGGCGGCGGGAATTGCGCTTCCCACAGCCCCTAAGGCTCCCAGGCCCGCAGCCTTCAGAAAATTCCTTCGCTCAAGATGTTTCGTCATGATTGATTTCTCCCTTTAGTCAAGGTCCGGTTCGACATTGCAAGGCAAGAAGGCGCCGTCCCTCTCGACGGTTGGGGGCGAAAACAAGGAGCAAGTTCGTTACATGTTTATACGACAATGGCAAGTTCTTCCAGGAGATTGCGCTTTTCCCGCCGATGGATTCCGAAGCGCTCGCTTGGCGGTGCGCAGTTCTTCGGATTAGGTGCAGGTTTGACATGGCAGGCCGAGGGGCACGGGTTTGGCCGTCTTGTCGCGCAGCGCCCAAGCTACGTAAGCTCTCCGCCGCCTTCCTCAGAGATTAGCGACCTTCGGCCCCTTTTACCACCGACCGGAAAACCTTGCGAATGGCGGCGATGACGTCGGCCACATCCTGATCCGTAAACTTGGGATCCGTCGGGACACTCACGTAGCGGTCGCGGATCTCGATGGTGCGAGGGCAACAAGCCTCGCCGTAGCGGATGGCCGCGCCTTCCGGCGTCGTGAAGGAGGGCCAGTTCGCCTCCGGCGGGTCCTTATGGGCAATGTGGGGAGACACAGGGAGAATTTCGGTTCCCTCCCAATTCCAGCGGGAGGGAATGTTTTCCGCCGCGAGCGCTGCAATAAAACGATCCCGCTCCGTCTTGCCGCTCGTCCGGAAATAAACGATATCCCCAAGGGCTCCCTGCGAGTCATAACTCTTACGGAGTTGCAAACCGGGAAGGTCACGGATGCCTTCCACCACTCTCTGGCCCTTGTCGCGATAAGCGGCCACGATGCGGTCCACTTTGCGCAATTGGGCCCGCATCACGGCTCCGGTCCACTCGCTCATGCGGAACTGGAATCCTGGAACCATCCCCATCTGGGGCGGATGGCCCAACTGGTTGACGAAACACTTTCGGATCAGGCCCAAGTCGTGAAATCTCACCGCGCGCTCAAAAATCTTGGGATCGTTGGTCACCACCGCGCCGCCCTCGCCCGCGGAGATCGTCTTGCAGATTTGAAAACTGTTGATGCCGCAGTCGCCAATCGAGCCGAGGGCGCGGTCGTTGTGCGTCACCCCCATGCTCTGTGCGCAATCTTCCAGAACCTTCAGATTGTGCCGGCGCGCAATCGCCATGATGGAGTCCATATCCGCCGGCTCGCCGGCAATATGTACCGGCATGATGACTTTGGTCCTGGGAGTGATCTTGCGCTCCGCATCGGCCGGGTCCAGGTTCAGTGATTCATCGATTTCTCCGAACACCGGCGTCGCCCCGGAAGCGATGATCGCGTTGTAGCAAGAATACCAGCAAGCCGCGGGGAGAATAACCTCGTCACCCGGTCCTACTCCCAAGCCCGCCACGGCAACGATCAAGGCCGCCGTCCCGGAGGTGACGGCTAGACAGTATTTAACTCCCTGGTGCGCGGCAAATTCCTTCTCGAACTGTATGCACTTGTTGGGGCTTTTGCCATCGGGCCCCATGCTGTAATCGCGGAAGGGGGCGCGGGCTTCCAGCACGTCGCGCAATTCCCGGAGTTCCTCGTCGTCGTAGTGATTGGGTCCGGAGAAGTTGACGTGCAACATGGAGGCGCGCACGGGAGCGCCGCCGTCGATGGCTAGTCTGCCTCCGCCCGGAGGGGCTATGACGGCTGGAGGAATCCTCGCTCCCGGAGCCGCGTTGGCTGATAAAGTCGAAGGGGCGATGCCCGCTGCGGCGGCAAGGAACTTGCGCCGAGTGACCCCGTCGGAGCCCTCTCTGCCTGGTCGATCATTGGAAGTTTGTTTCATTGCGGCTACCTAGAATGAGGCCGCGCTCCACACTTCGGCCATTTCCCCAGCAGTGGACAGCGCGCAACTGGATTTGCGGTTAGCACCTCTGGTTCCAAGCTATTAAGGAGTATATATCGTCTGGGTCTTTCGGGAAATGACTAGGTTTGATAGATTTTTCGGGTAGAACAGCGTCATCCGCGTATTAACCACATCCAACCGAAAACCCCCGTTAAGAAGTGTTGCCCTTCCCGCTCTCCGCCCGTTTGGCGTATCCGCGCCAGGTCAAAGTGATAACGTCCAAACCAAGCGGTGACGGGGTGCGTAGGCTTGCGTACCGGCGCGAGCAATGCCCAAGTTATGGCACAGCGCTTTGAGCCGATTCATTACTCGCGTCAGATCCTTGCTGATCGTCAGATAACTGCGCGCTCTCCTTTAGCGTGCAGAGACCGTTCTCTCCATGGTAGACCACGGAGAGCGATTCGTCGCGCAAACGAGGCATCACCAATCTCGCACGCCGATTGACGGTCTGCGGTTGCCGCTGGGAATCGACCATGAGAAAATCTCACGGTTAAGAGGGAGACCATTAAATGAACAGACGCGAATTCCTAGGTTGCAGCGCCATTCTAATGTCCGGGATCGGTAAGGGCGCGGCAGGCGGGCGAGAACCTCCGGGTGATGCCCAACTGTTGCTGTTCGATAGTCCGGACATGCCGGATCTCTCATTATTGCTCGGCAATCGCCCGACGGTGGTCACCCCGGGGCACGAGGGAGGGCAACCCTCTCGGCGCCGGACTCTGAAGTGACGCTGCAGGCGAGCTACTCGCGCGAGGGGCTTTTCGAATTCTGCCGCATACGGCCTGCGCCCGGCTCATGTCTGGCGGCGGAGGAGCTGAAGCTGGTGTGGGGATTTCCGATGCAGTACAACGAGTCGATGACTCTTGACGCCGACGCGCTGGAAGGCCATCCCCTCTACCTCCCGGATGGAATCACCATCCCGCCTGCTCATTATCTGAACTGGGGAACGCTGTTCTACAATCGCGAACGTAGCCTGGCGATCGGGACCCGGCTGCGTGGCGCGACGCCCTCAGCCAGCCGATGGGGCGCGCGCACCGGCCCCGCCAGTCCAACTCAACTGCATATCTGGACGGAAACCGGCTCGCCGGATCTGGAGGTCACCATTTTCGCGTGGCATCCCGCGGACCAGCGTCTCTGGTGGGCGGAGTGGTATCAGGAGGAAGAACGACGCAAGCCGGGCACGCACCGGACGTTGTTCCCTGTATTGAGTCCACTGCAGATAAGCTGGGCGCCGGGAGAGCGGCAGACGATCCAGATCGTGCCCAGTCCCAGCGAGGGGGGCCGCGCCATGAAGTGGACGCTGATCGACGATGTCTCAGGCGAAGTGGTCGCCCAGCGCCAATTCACGTACGAGTTGCCGGTTACGCAACTCAACGTCGAGGTCGGGCAGTGGCCGACGGGATTGTATCGTGCCGTGGTGATGCCGGAGGGCGAGAAGGTGGACGGCGCCGCCCGCCGACTCAGCCAGAAAATGATGAATCTGATTGTGCGGCCCGCGCAGTGTTCGCACCAGGTTCTGTTTGTGGCCCCAACCGACATGTGGCGCGCGTACGCGAGTAACGGCGGCCACGCCATGACGTCCTGGCGGGAATCCTGGCATTACGATAGTGTCGGCTACTCCCCCACCGTGCTGAACACGCGGTTCCGCCGCAGTAATCACTACTATTACGGCCTGTACGAGCGCTGGTCCGACATCACGCACTACCGGTACCTGCGCGAGCTGGCGCGGCAGGATGGCTTCACCATCGATTATTGCACGCAAGACGACATTGCCGGCGGCAGGGTGCGCTTGGACGATTATCGGCTGGTGCTGCTGGGCAATCACGCCGAATTCACCACGCCCCCCTGCTTCCTGAATTTTCGCGACTACCTGGCCCGCGGCGGTGCAGTGATGGTCCATGGCGGCGACTCCTTTGCGGTGATGGTGGAGTATCTGCCCAGTTTGGAAGAGCCCCGTTATATCTGGCAGCGGGAGCACGTCTGGATGCACCTGACGTATTCGAACGAGGATTTCCAGCCGCCGGAACTGCTGCCGCTCGATGCCACCGCCGATACGCCCATCACTCATCCCGAGCCCGGAGGCGCGGTCGATTATCTGAACGTCTTTCACGTGAGCGTCGCGCATTGGCCCCCCTCCGGGCGTGCCGTTGTCTCAAATGTGGACCATCCCATCGTGCGCGGCCTGGGATTGAAGCTCGGGGATCCGGTGCCGGGCCGCTGGGCGGGCGAAGCCGATATGATCTACGAGCCGGCAGCGTGGGATGTTCTGGCTCGCTCCGTCGAGGCGACCACCGAGCCGGCAGAGAATTTTCTGGAGCGAGTCGAGCAGCCCCCGTTCCATCGCCCCGGTCTTTCCGTGCACAAGAACCTGAGGCTGGCCGTGATTTCCGGCGAAAATTTTACCGGCATCCTGGACGATCCAGCCAACACTCTTTTCCGTTAGCTCTATGCGCGAACGGTGCACTACTTTCTCGACGCTGCGCCGCTCCCGGAGGACGGTCAGGCTTTGCGCGCGGTTGGCGAGCGAGCCGAGTTCGCATTGCCGGTGCCGGCGACCGTCCGGGCGATTCGATATGAGCTCCCTGAGTTCATCAATTTTTCGGATCCCGCCTGGTTCCGCAAGCCGTGGCCCTATGCGCATTACGTGGTGGAGGGTTCAGAAGATGGGAGCACATGGACGGTCCTCGCGGACCGTCGCCATGGTCCGTGGCGCGGTTTGCAGACCGACCGGTTCGCCCCGCGCAGACTGTCGCGAGTACGGCTATCAGGCATGCTTTCGAACGGCGAAAAGTTCCGTGTCAACAGCGTTCGACTCTTTAGGAGCGGGATTAACGGCCCCGACTCGAACGTATTTCTCGATCCTTGCCAGAAGGCTATCTTGGTAATTAGCACTTGAAGTGATGATAAAATACGCTTGGCATCCGGCAAGTAAATGGCGCGCGCTTGAGCGATGGGCGCGCCACGAGCAGCCGGAGTGCACCTCATGGCGCTCGAAAAAGATAGTTCGAGATAAGGACATTCAAATGCGCAGACGGAAGTTTCTCAAAACCTCCGTGGGCCTAGGCGCTTGGGCGGGGAAGGGAATTCCCGGCGTTAGGCTTGGTGGCTCGGGCCGGAACGCGGCCACGGGTGCCGCCTTGCTCCGGTCCGACGAGCCCGCGGGCAAGATCGGACGGCCAGTGCGGGTCGTGAGCCTTGCCTACAAAGGGCACGAGAGACCAATCGAGAACATTGTCCAGCTCGTGGATAGCGAGGGATACCGCGGCGCGGATATCGTCGCTTTGGCTGAGACGTACCGGGGAATAACCGAGCAAAGCCAGGAACCGCTCGATGGCCCGGCGGTGACGGCAATGGCCGCGTTAGCCAAAAAGCATCGAACCTACATCGTTTGCCCTATCGACCGGAGAGACGGAACTCATCGCCTCAACTCCTGCGTGCTGATTGATCGCGAAGGGCGCGTGGCCGCCGTTTACAACAAGGTCTTTCCGTGGCTTCCGGAATTCAAACGCGTACCGCCGATCGAACCCGGACAGGAAACGGTGGTTCACCAGGCGGATTTCGGCCGCGTGGGATTTGCCATTTGCTTCGACTCCTTCTTTAACGAAGTCTGGCAGCGCCTCTCGACACAAGGGGCCGAACTGGTGATCTATCCCAGCGATGCCCCCGGAGGGATCCTGCTGGTGGCCCAGGCGGTTAACTATCACTACTACATCGTGAGCGCCACCCACACGCCCGATTGCCAGGTGGTGGACATCGCCGGAGAAGAACTGGTCTACAAGAAGGGCGACGACCTTTTGATTACCCGCGTCACTCTCGACCTGGATCGGGGAATCTACTGCACAGATTCCGTCGATGCCAACAGTGGAGGCTCTGTGATTCGCGATAAATTGCTGAAGGAGCACGGCGACGATGTGATGCAGGATAAGTACATCGAACGAGACGGCTGGTTTGTGCTGAAGGCGAAAAGGCCGGGAGTGAGCGCGCGGGAATTGGCGCGCAGCTATGGCCTGGAAGAACTGCGGGATTTCATTCAACACTGCCGTGAAATTTGTGACCGGCGCCGAGGGTGGGAATTCAGCGAGCGACTCTGCGCGGAGAAGCCGAAGCCAACGTAGACCAGCCAGGTCAATACACCAACCCAGGCAGGAAGGAAATAGAGATATCAACCCCAGCCCAAATGCCAAAACGCCGTGAGGGAAGAAAATCCGAGTAGACGATCCCATCGCGGATGGGCTAACCGGCGACCGTGCCGCCGGGCAAACACCCTTTGAATAACTCTGCACCAACGGTGTACTGCAGCTTTCCGATGGGAGCCATCTGATACACGTTGACGCGAAAATCTGGGTTCACTCCCAGCAGCAGGTATGCTTGCCGCTGTGAGCAACCATAGTCCCTGACCAGCCATTCCATCAACTGAATGCTGGCTCGCCACACGGCTTCTTCCAATGGGCGGGCACATGCCAGCGAGACGATGCTGGAATCCTTTTCCAAACGCACGAACGGAACGCGTTGGCGTTTGATGACCTCGCAGTGCAGGGTTACGGCACTGCGCACTTCCATGGCTGTTCCGTAAAACTCTGTGTCACCCTGACAGGCATGTACGTCTCCCACATACAGCAAGGCGCCCTTGTGGTAGCAAGGAAGAAACACCCGCGTGCCGGGGCAAATGTCCCGTACGTCCATGTTTCCGCCCCAGCTTCCCTGACCCAAACCACTCGTTTCCACCTCGCGTTCCGGCGCCACAGCAATGGTCCCAATAAACGGCGCTTGGCGCACCTTCAATCCTAGGGCGTGCCGCTTCACTTTGCCGTCTTCCAAGGTGGCGGCTTCTTCCATGCACACATCTCCCTTCTCAATGCGGCCAATCACTAACGTCGGTATGCTCAGGTCGCTCCATTTGAGGGAATCGCCCAGGGGCTTATGGCCTGGACGCCAATAGGTCGCGCCTTGCGCATCCAAGTCTAAACGGTCGATGTGGACGACGAGGGTATCCCCAGGTTCAACTCCCTTGATATAAACCGGCCCGGTAACGGGATTGGCCATGGGGGGAGAATAGTTCAGATACCACACCTCGAGGAGTCGTGCTGCATCGTCCAAGTTGCGATACGCTCCGGAGGGTGCGTCCTCGGTCTCCAGGATGAATGACTCTCCCGGCTCGGATTCCAGGACGGGTGGATGTCGAAAATCAAACGTGTATTTCAAGAGCTCCCGATCGCGTTTAATCCTTTTCATCGAATGCGTCTGTCCCTTTCTGTGTGGAGTCCGGATTCCTGTTTCGGGTTCAGCCGCCTAACACAATACACTCAGGGAGAATTGGGATCACGCATTTTCCTTGGAAGGGGGCTGGAAACCGAGTCGTCAGTCGCCGCGGCAGTCCCTGAGCCAGCACAAGCTGTTAAACGTCCGCGGATAGTTGAAGGGATTTAAGCCGGTTCCATATGGCATACTTCTCGCAGGAGGATTGGTTACGCGAATCTTCGTCGGTGATGGAAACCCTGGCAGGCAACTGCCCGCGTTCGGAACCTGTCGCAGGCTCCTCACGCTCATCGTCATGGTGTCCGCAGGGGTGATCGTCCGTCCCTCGTTCATGAGATCAGACGACATCGGCCCCTCTGGCGTGGTCATGCAGGTCGCGGGCGGCGAGATTCGCATCATTCTGCCCGATGTGCAAATGCAGGCCTCGTCCCAAGGGCTGCTGGAATGGGTCAGATCCGCAGCGGGCGCAGTTGTCCATTACTACGGCCATTTCCCCGTCCCCCACCTTACCCTTCAAATCCGGGCTGGCCGCCGGAACGGAATAGGTCATGGAGTCACCTATGCGAAAGGTGGCGGGCTCATCAACGTTGCCGTGGGACAGGGGACTGAAATCGATGGGCTGAAAGACGATTGGGTATTGACCCACGAGATGATTCACCTGGCGTTCCCCTCGATGGCGGAGAATCACCACTGGATTGAAGAAGGGATTTCAACCTACGTTGAGCCGGTGGCCCGAGCGCAAGTGGGCCAGTTTCCGGTGGCCGAGGTGTGGAAGCAATTCATTCTTGATATGCCCAAAGGACAGCCCGCCCCCGGCGACCAAGGTCTCGACCAGACTCCGACGTGGGGACGTACGTATTGGGGAGGAGCAATGTTCTGCCTTGTCGCGGACATTCAGATTCGGGAGCGCACGCGAAACCGCAAAGGGTTGCAGAATTCCCTGCGCGCAATTCTGAATCATGGCGGCGTTATTAGCCAAGACTGGGACATCGAAAGCACGTTTGCTATTGGAGACCGCGCCACCGGCACGGATGTCTTGCAAAGCCTCTACAAAGAGATGCGCGACAAGCCGGCTCCGGTTGATCTTGACCAGATCTGGCAGAAACTTGGCGTGGCCCTCAAGAATGGCGAAGTCGTATTCAACGATCATGCCGTTGACGCGGCAATTCGCCGGGCCATCGTTTCGCCGCCCCCATAGCGGCTGCGGCTGCCGCCCTCAGCACTTTTCCAAACGTGACTTTCTCGACGCGCATCGGGAGTGGCTCAGAAAGGAGAGGAGATAACCATGCCGGGGGCGACCACATCCAAACACGTTTTGTAGGCGCTGGGCTTGCCCTGCCCCTACGAAACGCACGAGTCCCAATCCAGAGTCTCTTTCGTAGCGGCGGGTTTACCCCGCCATTTTCGCGGCGGCCATGGGCCGCCACATGGCGAGGTAAACTCGCCGCTACATTTCGGTGGCCCGTCATCTGGCCCCGTGTACGGAGCGGCTTTCGCATGGCGACCAGAGCGCCCGCATCCCCAAGCGGTCATTTCCCGATGTAGTCCCCCGGAGGAGGGCACAGCACGCCCACCTCGGCGCTTCCTATTTGGAACTTAACGCACAGTACGGTTGAATCCCGTCAGTTTTTTGTGTACTATTTGAATGCGTACATAATCGCGAAGGAGTAGCGGCCATGCCGAGAATAGCAGTTGAAGATAACAGCCGGATGTCATTGCGGATTCGACCCGAGGAAAAGGCATTGCTTTTGCGTGCGGTGGCGCTCGACCGCACCGACCTGACAGATTTTGTCATTCGAAACGCCTTGCGTGCCGCCCACGCGATCATCGAGAAGGCCGATCATCTGCAGGTCTCGGAACGAGATAGCTTACGGGTTCTGGATTTGCTGGAGAATCCGCCTGCACCGAACGCAAGACTACGCGCGGCGGCTCGGGCTTTGCCCAAGCGGCGATCATCATGATGGCATGGCACGAAGAGCCGATCGGCAAGAGACACGATCGGGAAGCGTTTGACTGCGGCGAAGAAGCGCTGAATGAATTCCTGCGCCGTTACGCCCGCAAGAGCCACGAGTTGGGCGGTGCGAAAACGTTCCTGGCGATTGACGATGCTGATAACAAAACGATTCTCGGCTTCTATAGTCTCGCCCCAGCGTCACTTGACTATGCCCGTACGCCGGAGATCATTCGGCGTGGTTTGGCACGCCATGACGTGCCGGGCTTCCGGCTGGCCCGGCTGGCGGTAGACCGCAGGCGGCAAGGACGGGGAATGGGCGGACAACTTCTGCTCGCGGCGGGCCGACGCTGCCTGTTGGCCTCGGCGGAGGTTGGGGGCATGGTGCTGGTCATCGACGCCAAAAACGAAAGAGTAGCACGATGGTATTCGAGCTACGGTGCTGTGCCGCTGCTGGACGCGCCGTTGACTCTGCTGCTGCCGCTCGCGACCATGGAGGCTGCACTTAAGAAGGCGGGAAAATACTGACTTTGCCTGCCCTGCTGATTGAGCACCAGAGGGCCAACTCGGCCATTTCCCCAGAGTGGCTTTCGCAGGGCCATCAAACGCAGGTGCTCTGATCGGTGGCGTGGTGGCACAGGCGCTCTTGTCTGTGACCAAGGGCGGATGCCTTCCATTCATTGGACACAGGCAAGAGTTCCTGTGCCACACCACATGCCGCCCATGCCAGGCCTTCGCCTCTTTCGTAGCGGCGGGTTCACCCCGCCATTTTCGAGGCGGCCTTACGCCGCCTGTAGCGACGCAAACTCGCCGCTACATTTCGGTGGCCCGTCATCTGGCCCTGTGTACAGAGCGGCTTTCGCATGGCCATCAAGCGCGGGTGCTCTCATCGGTGGCGTCGCCGACGCCACATGCCGCCCATGATAGGCCTTGCGCCCGCGTCCCCAAGCGGTCATTTCTCGATCGAGAGCCTCTTTCGTAGCGGCGGGTTTACCCCGCCATTTTCGCGGTGGCCTTACGCCGCCTGTCGCGAGGTAAACTCGCCGCTACATTTGCTCGGCTCGTCACCTGGCCCCGAGTGCGGAGCGGCTTTCGCATGGCCATCAAACGCGGGTGCTCTGACCCGTGGCGTCGCCAACGCGACATGCTGCCCATGACATGCCTCGCACCCGCGTCCCCAATCTGCCATTTCCCGATCGAGTGCCGCGGAGGCGGGCCAAGTATGCCCACCTCGACGCTCCTGCTCTGCCAGTTTCCTCGAGAGGTCCAACTTGGAGCTTGCCTGAACCCAGGCTTTTCCCTTATCCTGAGGCGATGGAAGTGCATTTTACCCCTGAGCAGGAAACGCAACTTGCGCAGATTGCCACCAACGCCGGCACCGCCGCCGAGCAACTGGTGAAGGATGTCGTATTGCGCCTGCTTCAGGGAGAAACCCAAGTTCGCACCGCCACGCCGCAATTGCCGGTCTGGCATCTTGGCGGCGTAGGCGCTCTCCACCGGCGCGATATTTACGACGATGTTCGTTGAGCCCGGGCTTATCGATGCGAATGTTCTCGTCTACGCCATGGACGCAGACGCTCCCCAACATGCAGCGGCACGCGCCTTGCTCGACGCTGCCCGAGACACGTCCGCAACCCTGTATGTGACCTCACAAATCCTCTGCGAGTTTTATTCCATAGTCACCAATGCGCGGCGCGTTCCCAAGCTGCGTTCTCCTGCCGACGCACTGAGTGCGATTTCCAGTCTGTTGTCTTTTCTTCATGTGCTGCCCATCCCCGTTCACACCGTGGAAGGCTGGATTGCTTTGCTTCGTCGCCGTCCCGTAACGGGTGGTGCCATATTCGATTTGCAGATTGTCGTCACCATGATGGCCAATGGCGTTCAACGAGTCTACACGTACAATGCCGTAGATTTTGAGGTGTTTCCAGAACTGGCAGTTCTTATCCCGCCGGCTTAAGCCCTCCTCAATCGGTAGCGCGAGGGTGGATGCTCTTTGGCTTCCTCCGCCGCTCGTCATCTGGCCCCCGTGTCCGGAGCGGCTTTCGCAGGGCCATCAAACGCAGGTGCTCTGATCGGTGGCGTCACCGACGCGACATGTCGCCCATGATAGGCCTCGCGCCCGGGCCCCCAGGTGGTCGTTTCCTGATCTAGAGCCTCTTTCGTAGCGGCGGGTTTACCCCGCCATTTTCGGGGTGCCGTCACGTCGCCCGGTGGCGAGGTAAACTCGCCGCTACGATGATCCAATCGCGCCGTGCCTGCCTCATACTTCGTCCGCAAGCGGAATCGCTTACCTCGCTCTTGTTACCTCGGCCGCCAGTGGTATCTCATCACGGCGTGTACAGGATTGGGCCACGCGCACTTTGCCAATGCCCAATTGGTGGTATTTTTATTGGATCTCTTACGAGTGCAGTGCTCTTCCTACTCCTTCAATATCTACGCCTATTGCTTCATGCCTAACCATGTACACCTAGAACTCGCTG
>JBKQVI010000153.1:0-27093 GCA_052139985.1 Terriglobia bacterium | reverse complement strand
TCCACGCTCCCTTCCGACCCCGCCTCGCGACGACGCCCTGGCGCTTCGCTATCACTTCACCTCCATCCGGTTGTGAAGAGGACTTTCACCTCCCAGCTGTCGAACATGCTCGGCACACAACTCCAGGTGCCGCCCTTTAGGGCGGCACATGCCGGGCTCACGCCCGGCTCTACAGGTTTCTGCCACACGCCCGGCGGCGTCAGCACTGCGGCGCCACGCGCAATGTAGGGCCGAACGGCGTTCGGCCTTGGCCCAGCGCCGCTGGGCCTGTACACCTTCGGGTTCGGCCCGACCGCGCTCCACTACACTCGGGTGAACATTGATGGTCGAGTCTCTTGGTTCGGCGAAGCCATCGGGACGACAGCATTCGAATCATATATGCTCCCGGACGGGCGGTATGGGAGAATGGCGAGGGACCGGTAAGGCATTGCGGGATATCCAAGACCAAGAAGAGGAGCCCATCATGATGAGGTCGAAACACAGTGCATGGATTGCACTCTTGTGCGGCATGTCCATCCTTGTGACGTGGAGCGCCATCTTCGGATATACGCAGCATGGAGTGAGTGCCCAACGACCGGCGGTTCCCTCGGCAGCAACCCCGGCGAACATCGTTCAATACGTGCGTGACCGCTTCGAGGTTCCCACAACCGTGAAGGTTGACGCTGAACCCGTCCGCCAATCGCCGTTCCCTCGCTTCTTTCAGACTGCCGTAACGCTGGACGACGGCAGACAAAAGCCCGTCAACAATGTGTTCATTACGAACGATGCTCTCTGCTTCGTGGTCGGGAACATTTTTGCGGTAAACTGCGCCAGCAATGCTGAAATCGTACACTGCGTGCGTGAGGCGGCTAAGCTTCCGGCCACGGCCGAAGTCACGGTGGGCCCCTACGTGAATTCCGCGTTTCCGGATTTCCTCAAGTCCATAGTAACGGCTAAGGACGGAACGAAGGTGGAGACCGGCGAACTGTTCGTCACACGCGATCATCCGACCGGCATCCTCGGATTGATGCTTCCCTTCCGCCGGGATTTTGTGGAGCGATTAATCAACACCAAGGACCAGCCGAGCGTCGGGCCGGCAAACGCTCGCGCGACGATTGTCGAGTATGCTGACCTGGAATGCCCAACTTGCGCTTACTTTCAGAAATTCCTGGAGACTGAGTTCCTACCGCATTACGGCAGCAAGGTGCGGATCATTTTTAAGGAGTTACCGCTCTCCTTTCACCCCTGGTCAGCCACCGCGGCCATCGCGAACGAATGTGCGTACCTGATCGATCCCTCGAAGTTCCTCAACTACCGGACGCTGATTTTTGCAAATCAGGAAACAATAAGCGCCACAAACGTTCGCGAGCAGGCGCTGAGCTTGGGCAAGGAGGCGGGACTCAACAAGGTCACGCTAAGCTCATGCCTTGACGCCAAGGCGTCGCGGAGCCGCACCGAAGCGTGTCTCAAGGAAGCCGAAACCCTGGGTGTCAATAAAACACCCACCTTCTTCGTGAATGGCAGAATTGTGATTGGAGTTCCCTTGGCGCCAGCCTTCTACGGAATTGTGGACGAAGCGATGGCCTCTACAGACGCGAGAAACTAACCACGCTGAGAATCAGTGCTGTCCAAGATAGGAGATCCGCACCGACCTCTGGCTGTGCCGCTTGCTCTGCGAAAAGGCTCCGAAGCTGTGAAAGAATCCCGGAACGAGCAAAGGAATCTCGCGCAGAACCGCAAAGGCGCGGAGGCCGAAAAGAAAGTAAAGGACTTACTTGTTTCGACTCTCTGCGTCTCAGCGCCTCTGCCCGAGATTCGCTATTTTTTCACGACTTCTCTGCCTTTTCGCAGAGCAAGGGGCAAAGCCCCAATGTACCCCATGATTGTTCGCTAACTTGGGAAGTAGTGCTTGGGAATCGTCGGTGTTCAGAGGGAGTATCATTTGTGCGGCGAACGCCGCTTTGCGCAAGTTTAAATCATGATTCTCCTAAATGCCGAGGAGAGTCGTTACCCATCAGGAACAAAGTATTTGCCAAGAAACAGAAACTGCCGCATCGCAGCGCGGAGGCGGACCTCTCGCTTTCAGAGCTCTGGCCTCGGCGGTGAATAGGCTCTCCCACCGCCAACATTGACAAAGAATTCGAGAGCGGGGACAATCTCATGTTCAAAATGCTTTTTGCCATCACATCGCGGAAAGGAATAACGCGCCATGCCAGAGTTTGATGAGAAAGAATCCAAGCACTTTTACGCCGACATTCCGGCGAAGCACGAACCGTTCTTCTTGAAGGGCGCGGGGGCTCTCGACTGGGGCATGCAGAATCGTTTGGCGCGGGTATTTAATCCCGCCTCGGGCCGCACGGTGATGCTGGCCATCGATCACGGCTATTTCCAGGGGCCGACGACGGGCCTTGAGCGCATCGACTTGAACATCGTGCCGCTGCTGCCTTACACCAACGCCCTAATGCTGACGCGCGGCATCCTGCGCAGCACCATTCCCGCTTCCTTCACGCACGGAGTCGTCCTGCGGGCGAGCGGCGGGCCGAGTATTCTGAAAGAGCTTTCCAACGAGCAACTCGCCGTGGACGTCGAGGACGCAGCGCGGCTGAACGTTTCCGCGATGGCCGTGCAGGTCTTCGTGGGTGGCGAATTTGAAACACAGTCGATCCACAACATGACGCGCCTGGTGGACGCCGGGTTGCGCTATGGAATCGCCACGTTGGGTGTGACGGCGGTGGGTAAGGACATGGTGCGCAACGCCAAATACTTCCGCCTGGCCTGCCGTATATGCGCCGAGCTGGGGGCGCAAGTGGTCAAGACCTATTATGTGCCCGAGGGGTTTGAGACCATCACCGCCTCGTGCCCCGTCCCCGTCGTGATGGCGGGCGGCAAGAAGCTGCCCGAACTCGACGCGCTGACGATGGCGTATCGCGCCGTCAGCGAAGGCGCTGCAGGCGTCGATATGGGCCGGAACATTTTCCAGTCCGACGCGCCGGCAGCCATGATTCAGGCAGTTGGAAAAGTGGTTCACGAGCTGATGAAGCCCGAACAGGCGTACGACTTTTATCAGACGATGCGGAACGAGGTGGCAGGAGTCAGAAGCTAGAAGCGAAACTGGAAATTGGAAACTGGAAATTGGAAACTAGAAACTGGAAACCGGGAACTGGAAACTAGAAATTCGAAGGTCGAAAATAGGCGTGTGGCTCGCGAGTTTCCAGTTTCCAATTACCAATTTCTAGTTTCCAATTTCCGGTTTTGTCATTCCCTGACCCCTCTTAACGATGAGTACTATGCCCAACCCCAAAGGTCTCGAACTTCTCCGTGCTGCTGCGCCCACGGTCAGCGTCGGTGTGGTGACTGCCAACTTACTCTGTCTGGGCTCGGAGATTGCGCTCTTGGAGCGCACCGGGGCGAAGCTGGCACACGTGGACGTGATGGACGGCTGTTTTTGCCCCATGATGACAGTCGGTCCGCCCTTCATCAAAGCCATCAAGACTTCCCTGCTCAAGGACGTGCACCTGATGATCGAGGAGCCACTGGAGAAGGTAGCGGAATACATCGCCGTCGGCTCAGACATCGTCACCATTCACCCGGAGGCTTGCTCAAACGTGCACCGAGTGCTGCAGAAACTCGGGACGCTCACGAACGCCAACGATGCCGAACGTGGGATCGTGCGCGGGGTGGCGCTGAATCCGGGCACGCCGCTGGAAACGCTGGAACCGCTTCTAGATGAGCTGGAATACATCTCGCTGTTGGCCGTGAACCCTGGTTGGGGCGGGCAGAAATATATCCCCTCGACCACCGCTCGCATTGCCCGCGTTCAGCGCATGATCGCCGACTCCGGCAAGAACATCATTCTGGGCGTTGACGGAGGGATTACCAAAGCGAATATCGCCGAGGTCGCCGCCACCGGCGCAGATGTGATCGTGGCCGGCAGCGCCGTGTTCGACGGCAAAGCGCCGGAAGCCAATGCGCACTTTGTGCTCGACGCGGTGGCGGCGGCACACCGCCGGCGGTAGCGCTGGCCGGTTCCGCGGTGTGCTAGACGGGATCCCTCGCCACGGCTTTGGAAGGACGAGGCTTTAGAGGTTGCGGAAAAATGCTGCAATGCTGTCATCCTGAGCGAAGCGAAGGACCCCTGTATTTCGCGGGAGTCTGTGAGCAGAGTAAACTGCGGGGGTTCTTCGCCCAAATTGCGCGCTCAGAATGACAGGGCTTGCGATTCTCGCCGCAAGCCCTTTTAGCCGCGCACGTTCAGCCGACTCTAAGCAATCCGGAGCAGTCCGACGTCATCGCCCTCATCGATTGACCTTCATTCCATAAAGACACAGGAACACCCATGAAAAATCGCTGGTCCGATCAAGATGCCAATCAATTCCTAGCTCAGTATGCAACACAGTGGGGAGCCGATTTGGCCCTTCGAACCTACACCACGCGGCTGCTGGGCAGCGATGAAGCGCTGGTGCTCCACGGCGGCGGCAACACTTCGGTTAAGGGAAGCTATCGCAATGTCTTTGGCGAGGAAACACCCGCGCTATTCATGAAGGCCTCAGGATTCAACCTGGGAATCATTGAGCCGGAAGGCCACACGCCCCTCGACCTTGAATATTTCAAGAGGCTGTGCGCCCTCCCCGAGCTTTCGGACGACGCGATGGCCGGCGAGTTCCAACTGCACCGGCTTGTTCCGAACGCCCCCGCGCCTTCCATCGAAACCCTGTCGCACGCCTACCTTTCCGCCAAGTACATCGATCACACGCACGCCGACGCCATCCTGGTGCTGACCAACCAATTCGAGGGCGACAAGCTGATTCGCGAAGCGCTGGGTGAAGGGGTGGTCCTGGTCAATTATGTGAAGCCGGGATTCAAGTTGGCTAAGGCAGTGATCGCTGCCTACGATGCACACCCCGGATGCCACGCGCTGGTTTGGATGCAACACGGCATCATGACTTGGGGCGAGACCGCCCGCGAAGCTTACTCCGCCATGATCGATCTTGTTACCCGCGCGGAGGAATTCGCCGCGCGTCGTGCTTCCAAGCCCCTTGCGGTGGTTATGCCCACGTCATTGGCCGACGCAGAAAATCGCCTGGCGGCAGTCGCGCCGGTGGTGCGGGGATTGCTGGCGCAACCGAGCGGCAGCCCGGACCGCCCTTACCGCCGCATGATAGTGCGACCGTTGCTGAATCAGGAAATCCTCGATTTTCTCGGCTCGGACCGCGGCAAGCAGTTGGCCCTGACGCCGACGCTGACCTCCGACCATCTGGTGCGGACCAAAGCTCTGCCGATGTGGATCGATGACCCCGACTACAGCGATCCCTCAAAGTTGCGGGAGCAGGTCGTGAAAGGGTTGGAAGCTTACGCCGCGGACTACCAGGCCTATCTCGCTCGCAATGCCTCACTGATGCCGCACGGCATGAAGCCATTCGATTCCCTGCCCCGAGTGGTCCTGCTGCCTGGGCTTGGGGCGCTGTGCGCGGGCAAGGACGCGCGCGCGGCACGCATCGCGCACGACATTACAGCGCAAACACTCGCCGCCAAGGCGCGCATTGCCGCCATGGGAACATATCGCGGTCTCGCCGAGGACCATCTGTTCGAAGTGGAATACTTCACTCTGCAACACGCCAAGCTGCGAAACGATGAGCCGCCACTCGGACGCGAGGTCGCACTCGTCACCGGAGCTGCGGGAGCGATCGGCTCCGCGATTGCCGATGGCCTTCTGGAGAATGGATGCCACGTCGCGCTCACGGACTTGCCCGGCGCGGCCTTGGACAACCTTAGCGCCGAACTGAAAAGGAAATACGGAGAACGGGTGATCAGCGTTCCACTCGATGTCACCGATCCCGACTCCGTCGCCCAAGGATTTGACGCCGTCATCAAAACGTGGGGCGGCGTGGACTTGGTGATCATCAACGCCGGCGTCGCCATGGTTTCATCGCTGGAGCAGATGGACTTCGCGGCGTTCCAGCGCGTCGAACGTGTTAATACGGATGGAACTCTCCTGCTGTTGCGGCAATCGGCACGCCACTTCCGCTTGCAGGGTACGGGCGGCGACGTCATTCTGATTTCGACCAAGAATGTCTTTATGCCCGGAGCGAAATTCGGCGCCTACAGCGCTACCAAAACCGCGTCGCACCAGTTAGGGCGTATTGCCAGCCAGGAAATGGCGGAGTTGGGCGTGCGCGTCAATATGGTCGCGCCGGACGCCGTCTTTTCGCATGGCGCCCGCCGATCCGGACTGTGGGCGGAAGTCGGCCCCGATCGTATGCGCGCGCGCGGACTGGACGAGAAGGGACTGGAAACATACTACCAGTCGCGCAACCTTTTGAAGGCTGCCGTGACCGCGGAGCACGTTTCGCGAGCAGTGCTGTATTTCGCGACGCGTCAGACGCCCACCACCGGCGCCACGATTCCTGTGGATGGAGGGTTGCCGGATTCAACACCGCGGTAGAGCAGTTATCAGTTTTCAGTCGTCAGTTGTCAGCTACATTCAAACCCACTCCGTAAATCCGCCGCTAGGTGCTACAATCCTTCGGAGTCAAGTCATTGTGGCTTGACTGAATACTGATAACTGACAACTGGAAATGGCCACTGCTTCCCAATCGCCAACACGCATTATCGGCATCGACCCGGGCTTGAACATCACAGGGTACGGCGTGGTCGCGAGCCATGGAGGTGAGGTCAAGCTCGTGGAAGCGGGCCTGATCCGATTGCCGCCCAGCCACGGGCAGAATCTTCCGGCGCGGCTGGAATCGCTGTTTCACGAACTTCAGCAGGTAATGAAGGAGTTCAGCCCGCAGGCTATGTGCCTGGAGGAAGTCTATAGCCACGCGGACTATCCGCGCACAGCGATCCTGATGGGCCATGCGCGCGGAGTCATCTGCCTGGCGGCAAGGCTGGAAGGAATCCCGGTGCTCAGTTATTCCGCCAAGCGCGTGAAGCAGTCGGTGACGGGCAACGGTAACGCCTCGAAACTCCAGGTGCAGCGCGCCGTGCAGCATTACTTTTCGCTCAATCACACGCCGCACCCGCCCGATGTGGCCGACGCGCTGGCCGTGGCGTTGTGCTATGTGAATGCGCAAAGGTATGCGGGAAATGGCAAAAGATAGGTGTCAGGTATCAGGTGTCAGGTGCCAGAGAATCGGAGCGAGAATTTTTCGGATTCTTCTGACACCTGAAACCTGGCACCTTTTACCTCAGATCTGACACCTGAAGGAGGGATCGCTCCCTGATCTCCGAAATAACCGGTGAGGTTCTCTACGACCGCATTCAACGTCATTCGCTGCTGATTCGCGTGCAGGCGATTTGCTATGAAATCTTCGTGCCCTCGGGGATCGCGTCGCGACTTCGCGCCGCGCCGCAAGGCGAGCGCCGCAATCCGCTGACGTTCTACACGATCTATTACATCGATGGCGGATTGGGCGGGGGCCATTTGACTCCCAAACTTGTGGGATTCCTCGATCCAATGGACCGGGAGTTTTTTGAGACCTTCACCACCGTGCCGGGTGTGGGCTTTATGCGGGCGCTCAAGAGCCTCATTCGGCCGCTGAATGAAATCGCCTTGGCCATCGAAGGGGGTGACGCCGCTTTCCTGAAAGAGCTACCCTATATTGGCACGAAGACTTCCGAGAGGATCATCACCGAACTGCGCGGGAAAATGGCCAAGTTCGCTTTGGCGCGCTCGGAAGAACCCCTTTCGGTCGAACAGGAATCCGCCCAGGGATTGAAACAAGAAGCTCTCCAGGTGCTCGAACAGTTGGAGTATTCGCGTGGCGAGGCGGTGCGGATGGTCGAGGAGATTTTTGCCAAGAACAAGAACCTTAAAACCACTGAGGACTTTCTTCGCAAGGTTTTTGAGCAGTTACACCCGGGGAACCAACCGTAACGTGGGGACAGAAGACGTAGCGCAGGGCTCGCGCTCCCGCCCTGCGGTTCTTCCGCGGCAAAGTGGGTTTGGGAAGTCGGAAAGCCCTTGAAAAGCCGCAGGGCTGGAGAGCGAGCCCTGCGCTGCATGTTCTTCTATGCCTAGAGAACGATTAGTTTCGCCGGAACTGATTTCGAAGGAAGAAGAAACCTTCAATCGCACCCTTCGCCCGTCGAGTATTGACGAGTACGTGGGGCAGAAGAAGGTTGTCGAAAAGCTCTCGATCGCTTTGCAGGCCGCCAAGCAGCGCGGCGAATCGCTGGAGCACGTGTTGTTCTTTGGCCCGCCGGGCTTGGGCAAAACCACGCTCGCCTACATCATCGCCAATGCCATGGGCTCGAAGATCACCACGACCTCGGGGCCCGCGCTCGAACGGACCGGCGACTTGATGGGCATCCTCACCAATCTCGGCGAGGGCGACATTCTGTTTATCGATGAGATCCATCGGCTGCCCGCCAACATTGAGGAGTTCCTTTACCCGGCCATGGAAGACTACAAGGTAGACTTTGTTGTAGACAAAGGGATGTTCGCTAAAACCATCAACGTCCCCCTCAAGAGATTTACGCTGGTGGGCGCGACCACCCGTGCCGGCAGTCTCTCTGCGCCGCTGCGCAATCGCTTCGGCCTCTTCTATCATCTCGAGTTCTACACGGTTGACGACCTTCGAAAGATCATCCGCCGGTCGGCAGGAATCCTCAACGCCAAGCTGGACGAAGCCGGAGGCACGGAAATCGCCCGCCGTGCGCGTGGCACGCCAAGGATTGCCAATCGCCTGTTGCGGCGGGTTCGCGACTTCGCCGATGTCAAAGCCGATGGAGCCATCAATTCCGGCATCGCCAGCGACGCCCTGAAGCTCGAAGGTGTCGACGACCATGGCCTGGACGATCTCGACCGGAATTTCCTCTCCACGATTATTCGCATCTACAGCGGCGGGCCCGTCGGGGTGGAAGCCATCGCCGCGACGCTCAATGAAGAAGTCGACACACTTGTGGATATGGTTGAGCCGTACCTGCTCCAACAGGGCTTCGTTAGCCGCACCAAATCAGGGCGTAAAGCCAATGAGCCGGCGTATCGGCTGTTGAATTTGCCGATGCCCGGCGGCGGCCCACGAACGCTCTTTGAATAAGCCGGACATCCGGCTGACTAGAGTGTCGATCTTGCCTGAAACAAACGCCGCCATTCCGCTGATCCTCCGTGGCTCACGGCCAAGCAAGCAGGTCTACCTCTCGCTCGGTTCGAATCGGGGAGACCGGGTGGCAAGTCTTCGGCGCGCCATGGAGGAACTCGACAAGGCCGGGGTGAAGGTTCAGCGGGCCTCGTCATTCTACAAGACCGAACCTGTCGACTTCGGGCCGCAGGCGTGGTTCCTGAACTGCGCCGTGGAAGCTTCAACGGAACTGATGCCGATGCAGCTTCTCAAGGCCGTCAAGTCAGTAGAGCGAATTCTCGGGCGTCGCCCCGGAGTCCACAAAGGTCCGCGACCGATTGACATTGACATTCTGCTCTACGAGAATGTGGTGGTCCGGACAGCGGCTTTGACCATCCCGCACGAGCGCATGAACGAAAGGCGATTTGTACTGATCCCGCTGCGGGAGTTGGCCCCAGCCGCACGTCACCCGGTGAGCAGGAGGACCGTCACGGAGATGCTCCATGACTCGCCGGATTTAAGCCAAGTGGTTCGATACAAGCTTGACGCCCGCGACCAGGAATAGGGATCGGGCGAAGACCGTGTCGCGTGTCCCGAATCCCGCGTCCCGAGCCGGTGACATCTTCGATGCCTAAGCCCAAGGTTCACGAGCCTCTGCGCTTCATCGCTGTCGACGGCCCAATTCGGGTGGGAAAAACCACTCTCGCCGACCTGCTCGCGGACCGCCTCCACGGCTCCCGCATTCGCGACGACGAAGACAATCCCTTCCTGGAGGGCTTCTATCGTGAAAAGCCGGGAGCGGCGTTTCAGGCGCAATTCTACTTCCTCATCCAACGCTTCAAGCAATGGCATGCCCTCGATTTGGCAGCCAAAAGCGACCGGGTGATCATTAGCGATTACATTTTTGAGAAAGACAAAATCTTCGCGTATCTGAACCTTAGCGATGCAGAGCTCAAGGTCTACGACCAGTACTACGAAATGTTTGCGGAAGAGGTTCCCATTCCGGATTTAGTGATATACTTACAAGCGAAGCCAGAGGCGTTGAGGAAGCGGATCGAAAAGAAGAACGTGGCGTTTGAACCGCGCATATCCGACGATTATCTGGAAGCGGTGGTGAATGCCTACGAGCACTTCTTCTTTCATTATAAGTCCAGTGACTTGCTGGTGATTGAAACGTCCGAGATCGATTTTCTCGACCGGAACGAGGCTTTGCAAGAGCTCCTGCATCGCCTAACCCAGCCGGTGACCGGCACGCAATATTTCTTGCCGCTTGGATCCGCATCGGCGGACTGAGACGGGAGTAACGGGCAGCTCGCGCCAAGGCCCCGGGAGGAAGAACCCGTGCCTGCGAGCAAGCGTAGAGTTCAGAAGACCCTCTCCGTCCAGGTGGGTGGAGGTCCTCCCGGACCTCCGAGCGCTACGCGCTTAGCGCTGGAATAACTTCCTGAGACCGAGAGGGTCTTTTGTCATTGTGTGATTGAGTCTTCGAGCCATCGGGCCACTGAAAACGGCGCGGCATTCGTTTTGTAGTCGTTAGCTAGCCACCGACACGTACGCAACTGTCCGCAATCATCGATGGCCAGATGACCCGATGACTAGCTGAACAAATATATGGAGGTGCAGCCATGGACCAGAATTCTAAGGCCGTGAGCAAAGTAACCGTACCTCTCATCCTCGAACGGAAATTGCGAGGAGAGAAGATTACCTGCCTGACGGCGTACGATTACCCGACCGCGCGCCTGGTGGACGACGCAGGAATCGAAGTCATTCTCGTTGGCGACTCGCTTGCCCAAGCTGTTTTAGGGTACGATTCCACCGTACCGGTTACCGTTGAGGAAATGCTTCATCATTTAAGAGCCGTGCGCCGAGGCGTTCGCCGGGCCTTGCTGATTGCCGATATGCCATACGGCTCCTATCACATCAGCGCCGAGCAGGCATTGGCCAGCGCAATCCGCTTCCTCAAAGAGGGCGGCGCGGAGGCCGTAAAGCTTGAAGGCGGGCGGAGCCGTGCGGGGTTGGTGCGAAAACTCGTGGAAGCGCAGATTCCCGTGATGGGCCATATCGGTTTGACGCCCCAATCCGTTCACGCTTTGGGAGGCTATCGAGTGCAAGGCAAGAGTCCCGATTCCGCGGCCGAGCTTTTGGCGGATGCTGAAGCGCTGGAGGAAGCGGGAGCGTTTGCGGTCGCTCTGGAAGGGATCCCGCGCGAACTCGCCGCCATTATCACCCGCCGCTTGCGAATTCCCACGATTGGAATCGGAGCGGGTCCCGACTGCGATGGCCAAGTGCTGGTGTTTCACGATCTCGTGGGACTTAGTTATCTGCCGCCTGCCAAGTTCGTGCGCAGCTACACCAATCTTCGCGAAACGCTTCACCAGGCTTTGATAAGCTTCCGCGCCGACGTGACGGAGGGCCGCTACCCGAACGATCGCGAGTCGTATCACTGGACCGTCGGGATGCGCGAGCAGTTTGAAAAGGAAACCACCCGCTCGGCCTAAACTGCTGCTCTTTCGAAGCGCAACCCGCTGCCGGTCCCGCAATCTTTCGCCTCTCGCCGGCGGCAATGGCGGCAGCTTCGCGGCTGAACTCGACAAACATGCACACGCGGCTCATTACTTCGGTTCGCGATCTACAAAGTTACGTGCGTGAGTTACGTGCACGCGGCAGGTCGCTGGCACTGGTGCCCACGATGGGCGCGCTGCATGAAGGCCACCGGAGCCTTATTCAAAGGGCCAAGCAGCAGTGTGACACCGTGCTGGTCTCCATCTTTGTCAATCCCAAGCAATTCAACTCAGGCGAGGATTTTGCGAGTTACCCCCGCGACCTTCAACGGGACGCCGAGGATCTCCGGGCGCTCAACGTGGATGGGATTTTTGCTCCTCCTGACGAAGATATGTACCCGCCCGGATTCGATACTTTTGTCGAGCCGACGAAGCTCGCCGCGCCATTCGAAGGTGCTTCGCGGCCCGGCCATTTCCGCGGTGTCACCACCATTGTCCTGAAGCTGTTCAACCTGGTGCAGCCCGATGTCGCCTACTTTGGACAGAAGGATTTTCAGCAGGTTCAAATCATCCGGCGAATGGTGGAAGACCTCAACCTCAACGTAAGACTCGTCATCTGCCCGATTGTGCGTGAGGCTGACGGGCTGGCGATGAGCTCCCGCAACATCCTGCTCAGCCGCGAAGCTCGCCAAGCCGCCACCGCTCTGCCCCGCTGCCTCCGTCATGCCCAAACGCTCGCGCAGGCGGGGGAAGTCTGTGCCCAGACTCTGCTACAAGCCATGCAAGTGGTCCTGGCGCAAGAACCCTTGGTGGCGCTGGAGTACCTGGCGCTGGTTGATCCTTTCCACCTTAAACCGGTGGAGCGCATTTCAGGAGGTACGGTAGCCCTCATTGCGGCTCGAGTGGGCTCGGTGCGGCTGATTGATAATCTCGTTTTTGGCCCGCCCGCTGCCAATCCGGAGCTTCTGCTGCAACTGGCCTTTTCGGCGCGCCCCGTCATCGACCCTGCCGCGCGCATTCCCGGGTTGGAGACCGAGGCGTTGTGCCGGAGGATTGAGACTTGCCGTGATTGCGCTGCGATGCGGTCCGTGATGATTCCTCCCCGCGAGTTCCTGGCCAAATACTTGAAACGCGATTACCCCGATTTAAACCGCGTGCGCGTGGCGGTTGTCGGTCGCGACGCGCCCTGGAATCCCGAACAGTTTCTCTACAAGCATCCCGACCAGCCGACGCCCTTCGCGGCCGCACTTTACGCCCTGCTGGGGGTGGATAACTTCGACGCTTTCAAGCAAACCTTTGTGCTGACGGATGCCTTGCGCTGCCATATCCAACACGATCGCGTCCCGGAAAAGGCCCTCACCTATTGCGCGCGGCATTTGCGCGAGGAGTTGAAACAGTTCCCGAATCTGCGTTCGATAGTGATTCTAGGAGAGGATGCCTACCATCAGTTCCAGAAAGAGATTCTGGGACGTAAGCCGGGTGAGATCAAACCCTTCGAAGAGCTCCTGAAGGCGGAAGGCTGGGCGGAGGAGAATGTCCCGTGCCCGGCGCTCGAGGCCAAGGCCCTGCACGTGGTCTACAGCTATCACCCCATGATGGGCTATAGTCGTAGCCCTTCGCTCGCGTCGGCGCTGGCGAAGTCAGCGTAGGTAGGCGGCGCGCACTACGATTTCAGCGCCGCCAGAACCTCCTGGGCGTGCCCTTCCACCTTCACCTTGGGGAAAACCTTCCGGATCTTTCCCTTAGGATCAATCATGTAGGTCGTCCGCACGATCCCCATCAACTTCTGGCCGTAGAGGTTCTTCTCCTGCCACACCCCATAGGCTTCCAGCATGGTGTGGGCAGTATCGCCCGCCAAGGGGAAGTTCAACTTGTACTTCTTGCGAAACTTTTCCAACTGTTCCACGGTATCGCCACTTACTCCCAACACCGTTGCCCCGAGCTTATCCAGTTCTTTTTTGGCGTCACGGAACTGGTTCGCCTCGCTCGTTCAACCGGGAGTGTCGGCTTTGGGGAAGAAGAAAAGGATGACGGGCTTGCCCTTGAAAGCGTCCAGCGAGATCTTGCCCCCGGAGTCGGATGGCAAGGAAAAGGCCGGCGCCTTATCGCCAACGGTAAGCATCATGGGTTCCTCCCAGGTGTCAGGTTTCCGGTATCAGGTGCCAGCGCTCCCGGCACTTACATCCGGCACAGGACACCTCGTCTTTATCCCAATTCCTTCTTCAACGCTTCTTGCACGACTTGCGGATTCGCCTGGCCGCGCGTGGCCTTCATGACTTGTCCCACCAACCAGCCCAGCGTAGCCGTCTTGCCGCTGCGATACTGCTCCACCTGTTTGGGATTCGCGGCAATCACCTGCTGCGCCACGGCGGCAATCTGGCCCTCGTCGGTGATTTGCGCCAAGCCTTTTTCACTCACCAATGCGCCCGCGGTTTTTCCGGTGGAGAACATCTCCGCCAGCAGATCCTTTGCCATCTTGCCGGAGACCGACCCTTTATGGATCAGGCGCAGTAATTCCGCCAGATGGGCGGCTGACACTGGCGACTCGGTGATTTCCCGATTCGCCTCCTTGAGCAGATGAAGCAACTCGCTCAGCACCCAATTGGCGGCCAGTTTAGGTTCGCCGCTTCCTTTGGCAGCCTCCTCGAAATAATCGGCCAGAGACTTTGACAGCGTCAGTTGTCCGGCATCGTACTCCGGCAGCGAATATTCCCGAATGAAACGCTGGCGGCGGGCATCCGGCAGCTCCGGCAGGGACTTCCGCACTTGCTCTTTCCACTCTTCCGTAACCACCACGGGCAGCAGGTCGGGTTCCGGGAAGTAGCGATAGTCGTGCGCGAATTCCTTCGAGCGCATTCCGTAGGTGCGTTGCTCGCGGCTGTCCCACAGGCGCGTTTCCTGGTGGATCGTGCCTCCGCCCTCGATAATGTCCACCTGCCGGTCGATCTCATACGCCAGCGCCTTGTGCAGAAAGCGGAAGGAGTTCAGGTTCTTCACTTCGGTCTTTGTTCCGAACTCCGTGGTGCCCACGACGCGCACGCTCACATTCGCGTCGCAGCGCAGACTTCCCTCCTCCATGTTGCAGTTCGACACGTCAAGGTATAGCAGCAGCGTCTTCAGGCGCGTCAGATACTCGAACGCTTCATCAGGAGTTCGCATGTCAGGCTCGCTCACAATCTCAATCAGCGGCACTCCCGAACGGTTCAAATCGATATAGGACTTGCTGTCGGAATCCGGAAATCCTTCGTGAAGAGACTTCCCCGCGTCTTCTTCCAGGTGGACTCGCGTGACGCCAATGCGCTGGCGGGTATTGTCCACCTCGATATCGATCCACCCATCTTGCGCGACCGGCTCGTCGTATTGCGAAATCTGGTAACCCTTGGGAAGATCGGGATAAAAGTAGTTCTTCCGAGCAAAACGGGACCGGGGATTGATGGCACAATTCAGCGCCATGGCCGTTTTCATCGCCATCGTCACGGCCTCCTGGTTCAGGACCGGGAGGGCGCCCGGCAGGCCCAGGCATACGGGGCAAACGTTGGAATTCGGTGGATCGCCAAAGTGCGTCGAGCAGGAGCAGAAAATTTTCGATTTCGTCAGAAGCTGAAGATGAACCTCAAGGCCAATAACGGCCTCATATTTCGTGCGCGCCACGGTAGAAACAGTCATGACCGGATTCCCTTGTTGCAGATTAACCACGCCAACCGTCCATTATACACGCTTCCGGTCTTGGGCCCGCGCCGCTCCCCAATCCGGGGCATTGTCCCATCTTGCGCAGGAACCATGGGCCCATGCCGGTCTTGTGCGTAGCCTCCCGCTCCTCCTGCTTCCACAAGCGTTATAGCCTCGGCCATAAACTGGCGCGCCCGCGTTGCCGTTGCCAAGAGATTTATTATAGCATTGTGGACGGGAGGCGGATTGAACCCCTACACACCGTGGGTTGCCGCGGGAATGGCTGCCGCCAACTGGACATTGCGCGTGGCGTGGTACATAATCCGCCTGCTCCGGTGTCGCCGCTGGAGACACGCGATGGAGCCACCCGCAGTTACGAATGAGGCTCGCCTCCGTCAGCCTCTGGGATTGTCCGCTGGCGGGGAATCTGCCCGCTCCAAGCCTTACTGGAAGGGAGTATCCTGGGGCGGCCGCCACCGCCAAAAAGCGGTTGTTTGCGCCAGCGCGCCAGGTGCGAGAAGAAGCTGGAGTGAAGTATGGAGTCAGGGGGAAAACGCGTCAGTGAGCGCGTTGAGCTCGAAATCCCGATTGAGGTCATAGGGACAGATTGCATGGGCTCCCAGTTTTTCGACCGGGGTCATACTCTAGTGATTGGCCGCCACGGCGGGAAAATCGTGATCGATCGGATGCTGGCGCCGCATCAAGAGGTTACCCTACGGTGCCTTGCCACCAACCGCGAGACCGAGGCGCGTATCGTCGGGCAGATCGGAAAGGGCGGGGGAACCTATCAATACGGAATCGAATTTCTCGGCGAGGAAGACAACTTCTGGGGCGTCGAATTCCCGCCCGCGGCTGAATCCGACGAGGTGGTAGGCCGAGTGCTGATGGATTGCATGAGCTGCAAGAGTCGAGAGCTTGTTTACCTGAATCTTTTTGAGTTGGAAGTTCTGGAAACGAATGGGCAACTTTCCCGCGCCTGCAAGCGTTGCCGGGACGTCTCCTTATGGCAGAAATCGCAGGAGCAGACACCGGCTAGCACCGCTCCTGACGTGCCGTCTTCTGACCCGCCCCAGCTCCAAAATAAGCGCCGGGAACCTCGCCGCGAAATGAGGGTCATGGCATGCATCCGCACCGCTCGATTCGGCCAGGATCTGGTGAAAACTCGAGACGTGTCGCGCGGCGGGCTTTGCTTCAGCAGTCCGTGGGACTACGTCCCAGGCGAGACGATCGAAGTTGCCGTCCCCTATTCCAAGGGCGGCGGGAATATCTTCTTGCCCGCCAAAATCGTCCGGCTTCAATACCTGGCTGCGGAGGCAACTAGGATTTACGGCGTTGAATATCACAAAAGCTAGCCAGCGGCGCCGAGCCATCATCCCGCCTTAGGCATGGCTAAGAACTAGCTTCTTTAAGATCGTCTAAGAAAAGATCCACCACGGAGACACGGAGATCACAGAGGAAAGCCCTTCTGCTTGAGTGGGCCAGGATTTCTTCGCTGATCCACAGCGGTCTTCTCAGTGCATTCTCCGTGACCTCCGTGCACTCTGTGGTGGAGTCCCTTCTTGGCCATGGTGACTTTCCTTTCAAATTGAGTCTAGATTACCAAACCATGCCGTGGAAGGATAAGGATCGCCCCAGAATGTGCAACATAGAAGTGAAAGCTGAATCCCTCAGTTAGCGTGGGCGTCTCGTGGCATGGCGATGGAATGCGCTAGGGCGCGACCCACGTCACGCGGGGCCGGCCGCTGGAGGGGTTCTTGTCCACGAGGACGGGCGTGCGGAAAGCGCGACTCAACAAATCCGCCTGAAAAACGTCCTCTGCCTTTCCCTGGCGGAGGCAATTTCCGCCCTGCAGCAGCACCACATGATCGGCCATTTCCGCCGCCAGATTCAGCTCGTGGGTTACAACGACGCCAATGAAGTTTTCCGATCTTGCCAGTTGGCGGAGCAAGCGGAACATCTCCACCTGGTAGCCGATATCCAGGTTCGCGGTCGGTTCATCCAGCAGGAGCAAGCGCGGCCGTTGCGCCAGAGTGCGGGCCAAAACCGCGCGCTGGAATTCCCCGCTGCTCATCTCCATCACCCGGCGGTGAGCGAATTCCTGGAGGCAGGTTTTCTCCAGAGCCCACGCCACCCACCGGTCGTCCTCCGGGCTCTCAAACAAGCTGTTTCCCAGGTGCGGATGCCTCCCTTGACGAACAAATTCCCACACCTCGAAGGAAAACAACAGGATCGTTTCCTGCCGCGCCAAGCCGACTCTTCTGGCACGCTCGCGGGGAGAAAGACTGTGCAGGTTTTCGCCGTCAAGCGAAACGCTGCCGGACTTGGGCTTCAAATGCCCGCTCAGAATCTCCAGCAGCGTGGACTTCCCTGACCCGTTCGGTCCAATAATGGCGGTAAGTTCGCAAGCACGCGCCTTCAGGCTCATTGGCGAGAGGGCAAATTGCGAGAAGCGGAACGCGACGGCGTCGGCGATCAGTTCCGCTGGCCGGGTTGTTGGCGATTCAGCGTTAGACATACGAGAAAAGGTCAAAAGGCAAAGTGCAAAAGGCAAAAGTGTTGTTCACCACCAAGTCACCAAGACACCAAGAAAACCTCGAAGCTAGAAGCAAGAGATGCACACTCTTCATGGTGATTTCTTGGTGCCTTTGTGTCTTGGTGGTTCAATAGATTTTGCTTCTTCCGCCTTTCACTTTTGCCTTTTGCACTTTGCTTTTGACTTGCTCTCCCCCCCTCCTAACCGGAGGTTCTGCGGAGCAAATAGATAAACACCGGCGCGCCTGCGACGGCGGTCACGGCTCCCACGGGCAGTTCCATTGGCGCTACGACGGTGCGCGCCAGCGTGTCGGAAAGCACCAGCATCATGGCGCCGCCAAACGCGGCGGTGGGAATAAGCGTGCGATGGTCGTTGCCCACCAGCATCCGCCCCAGATGCGGCACCAGCAATCCCAGATAACCAATGGCTCCGCTAACCGAAACGGCCAAACCCGTCAGCAGCGAGGTGAGCAGGTAGACGGCAAATTCCACGCGCGCCACGTTTACGCCCAAGTGCGCTGCCTCCCCTTCCCCCAGCAGGAGGACGTTCAGGTCTTTGGAAAAAGCGTAGAGCGCTACGATGGCGATGATGATGGCAGGAGCAAGCAAGCGGATCTGCACGTCGGTCACCACGCTCAGGTCACCCATCAACCAGAACGCTGTGCCGCGCACGTCGCGCGTCGAGAGCAGCGTCAACACGAAAAGGATCATGGCCGAAAGAAACGACGCCGTCACCACTCCTGCGAGCAGCAGTGTGTAGCTTGAAAGCCGTCCCGCGCGCCGCCCAAGCAGGTAAACCCACGACATGGTCAAAACCGCGCCCACAAATGCGGTGAGAGGAGTCGCTGACGCCAGCCGCCCGCCAATCCACAACGCCACAATCGCGCCCAAGGCCGCCCCGCTGGATATTCCCAGAACGTAGGGGTCTGCCAGGGGATTCCGCAGCAATGCTTGCAGCCCTGTTCCCGAAACCGCGAGCGCCGCGCCCACCAGCATGGCCAGAAGAATGCGCGGCAGGCGGATGTCACGCACGATAACGCTCGCGTCCGATCCCGGATGTCTCCGCAACAACCCCGACCATACTTCGCCGAGGGACAGATGGACTCCGCCCAGCGCCAAAGCGCCGAAGTCGATCACAATGAGCGCCGCGGCCAATGCCAGCAGCAGGAGCAGGACGTTTTTTCGGGTGGGGGAAAGGCTCATAGTTACACGAAGGACTGGTGAAGATGGGGGGAAGGGCTAGGTGGTAGGTCGTAGATGGTAGGTGGGAAACAGCCCGCGCCAACGGGCTCCGGCCCCCCCCCACCTGCTACCTACGACCTACCACCTTCCGCCTTCCGACTACCGTCCACCGACTCCCGCCTTCACCTACCGTTCCGAGTGCAGAATCTCCGCCACTTCTTCCAGCGCATCGATCAAGCGCGGACTGGGCCGCATGATGGTTTCGGCGACAAAGTGCAAATGGTGATTCTTTACCGCCGACAAGTCTCGCCATCCGGGCAACTTTTGGAATTCATCGAGATTGGGGGCGAAGGCGTCGGTCTGAGGCAACAAAATGACATCCGGAGCCCTTTTCAGGACCTCCTCCAAACCCATGTGCGGCCATTCAGTTTTCATGTCGTCGCTGATGGACTCGCCTCCGGCGCAACGAATGACATCCGAGATAAACGTCTGGCTACCCGCCGTGATGAGGGGGCGATACCAAACCACAAAGAGCACCTTTGGCCGGGGCCGGCCTTGAACCCGCTTCTCGACGGCGGACGCCCGGGCACGCAGGCTCGTAACAAGCTTCTGGGTAGGCTGCTCCCAATCAAGGATGCGTCCCAAATCTTCCAGGGATTGAAGTGTGCCTTCCACGGTGTGCGCCGTCACTCCATACAGCGGAATGCCGAGGCGCTCCAGTTGGTCCGCGGTTTCGCGCCGATTGGCCTCATCGGTGCCCAAGACCAAATCGGGCTTGAGCGCCACGATCTTCTCCAGACTGGGATTGAGCAGGGCGCCCACATGCGGCAGCGACTTCGCCTGCGCGGGGTAGTCGCAATAGTCGGTGTCACCCACCAGCCGGTCACCCAGCCCCAACTCGTACAAGGTTTCCGTGATGCTGGGTGCAATCGAAACCAGTCGACGGGGATGATCGGGTAGATTCACCCGGCGGCCCGTCTGGTCCGTCACCACGCGCGCGGAGAGCGCGCTTGTGAAGGAGACGAGCGCCAGGGCAAGAACCCCGGCGAACTTCAATCTGATTAGCCGCCTGCATCGGCTCCCGGACCCGCCACATGCCGCAAAGACAGACACCCCGCGCAAAGCGGCTGGCTTGGCGAGTGGGGCCTCTATGAAGGCGGATATCCCTGACGTTCGATTTGCTTCCATGTAAGCTGCCACCGCAACCCCGCAGGGGTTAACATTGAATAGCCGTGGGCAAGGGCATGCTTTTTGTGCCCGCCGCCCACGGATCGCATCGATACTATTGCTCCCGACCCTGAAGGGGTCGGACAGTTCGGCCCCGCCAGGGCCGGCGGATTTTCATCAGTATCGGTACCGTAGGTTTCACCTACGGCTACTCACGGTGTTCCCCTTGCGGGGAACTTGGCGGTCGTCGAGTCGCACTGGTCAAACCACTGGCTAACCTTCGTGCCCGTTATTACGATTTCGGCAAACAAGCAGTCGCAGCACGCGCTCGCCAAAAAACAATAGCTCCGCGGGCTCTTGACGAGGGCGGAGCTAACTTCGCCCCACTCTTTCTCGCGAAGAGTGTGCGGCGGGACTGTCATCGCGATAAAACGATGTGTCCCTGGACACCCAGGCAGGTCTCCTGACTCGCGGCGCGCACACGGCCCTGCTTTACCTTCCCACCCCAACGATTATAACGGGGCAGTGGCTTCGCCGGGAGTTCTGATCCCCGGTAAACGAGCAGAGCCCGCCGCTCACAGTGGCGGGACCGTGGCCGATTCTCACGGCCTTCCCTCTTGTTCCTCGCGCTTGGCAGGAACCTGGGTCCGTACTTGAGGTCAAGTCTAAGGCGCGAGATTGTGTTTGTCAAACTTCCGCGCCTCGTCAACAATAGGCGGTGTCATGAAAACGCCAATCCTCGTAGTTTTAGTGATGGTTGCTGTTACCCAGCCTTGGACCGCGGGAGCGAAGGAAAAGCAACAGACCGATGAGCCGCATTCACCTGCCGTGATCGGGTGGCTCGACCTCCATGCCGGCCCCCGGAATCTTTCGGTTAGCGAGACCGACTTGCGAAGAGCCACCCGTAGTCTGGCCCCGGGAATGCTGCTCCCCGTCTTTAAGACCAAGGAAAAACGGGGCGCCAAGCTCGCCCGAGTGGGGGCATTCAATCTGCTTACCGGAAGCTCAGAATTAGGATGGGTGGAAATCGGCTCGTCTGAGCTGAAGCCTCCGGAATCCTATCCGGTGGATCGTGAGTTGTTGCGATTGCTTGGGGCGCCCTACCTTGAAGATTTCACCGCCGAGCACACGGATATTGCAAGATTCCTGGTGCGGCAACCCCAGGGCCCGCCGGTGCTGCTGTGCTATGTGTTCACAATGCCGCTGTCGATGGCGAAACTCGTCATCTTCACGCCCAGCCAGGGGAAGTTCTCTCCGGGCGCTGCACTCAATATTCCGATTAGTGATATGCAGGCGGGAATTACCTCCGTGGAGATAATGGATCTGTTGGGCGATGGAAGCGATTGCGTCCTTACCAAACAACCCTTTCGCGAACAGGCGCAAACTTCTGGCGCCAACCTTTACATCAAAGAGATCGCCAATGGCCAGTTCAAAACGTTGTGGCAGGCGCCCCTTGAATTCCGAAGCCTTTCGCAATACAACCCCAAAACGCTAATCCTTCAGCCGCCGGAAATGAACATTGGGGCGCCGGGAACGGTAACCACCGGCGAGGTAACGTTTCGCCCCGCTGGCAAGGGCAAAGAGCCGATTTGGAAAGGGAAAGTGGAGTTCTTTGTTCCCGGCGGGGATAAAGCGGTCGATTCCGTGAGCATCGAGAAGGCGTGCCCCTGGAACGGGCAGGCATTCCTACCTTTAAAGTAACGGCCTCGTGCAATCGGCTTCCTGGCTGGTGCACGTGGACACAGAACAAGCCCACGACCAGCTTGTTAATTCACGGCTGGCGTATGTCTCCGTCTCACGCGAGCGGTACGATACGCAAATATACACCAAGGGCGCGGAAGTAAAAAATGCAATTACGGTGCAATCGTAGTGTAAAATGAGGAAGGTCACCAACTCGTTGTCGCCTGCGACTCGCGCGGCGCGGAGGGGAGGGACATCACGATGGGGCGGACCGCCAAAGTTGGCAGGGTTCGAGGAGGTTAGCTTCTTGGCAAAAGGACAACAACATATCGAGCCAACCCACGGAATAGAATCGGAAAGGATGGCGCAGGCTGCCCAAAACGAGGCGGCCGTCCGGCTTCTCCACCAATGGTTGGCCGACGAGTCGGGTTATGACGAGCGAGTGTGGCCTCGACTGAAGGAGGCGATTGAAGAGGATCGCCTCTCCTACCGCAAAAGGTTCAGTGATTGACTGTGGCCAGCAGAATTGTCCTTGACACCGGCCCCCTGGGCAAGATTTCCCATCCCCGCCCCAACCGCGAGATCGCGGACTGGCTTGAACGTCTCCTCAGAGAAGGTGCGATTATTTACATCCCGGAGATCGCGGATTACGAAGTGCGCCGCGAGCTTATCCGCGCCGGCCTCCAAGAAAGCGTCAACCGGCTTGATCGTCTCAAGTCGGTCCTGAACTATCTTCCGATTAACACGGATGTGATGCTGAAAGCCGCTGAACTGTGGGCCCAGGCCCGGAACCGAGGTACCCCCACGGCCGACCCCAAAGCGCTCGATGCCGATGTCATCCTGGCCGCGCAGGCCCTGCAAGTTTCGGGCTCGGTCGCTACAGAAAATGTCGAGCACCTTAGTCTTTTCGTCGACGCCAAGGACTGGCGATCCTTCTGAACCCCCGCGCCTTTGGTTGGGGGTCTGCCGTACGACGCGCAGATTTACACCAACGACGCCGAGAAATTGGGCGAGGAGTTGAGCCGCGACGTTTCGCGGGTGGCGCCGACATTGCCCTTCATGTCGGTGACCCCTGGCCCGCCCTAAAAACCGCTGCGATATCCAGGACACAGCATCGTCAGTCGGCGCATACATACAAACCAATGTATGCGCCACCCGCGAATCGGATCCCCAGACTGGCCGAGGAGTTGCGCGGCAAGGTTTCAAGCGGAGTTCGCTGTCCATGGGTGTTCGGCGGGAGTGCGCGCTGGTTGGTCTGCGGCGCCTCCGGTTTTGGCCCTACGCCGCGGTGGCCCGCAAAGAAGTGCCGGACGGAGGGGGGTAATGTGTTAGGATGGATCAAGGAAGGCGGGAGAGATGGCAATCACGGTCGCTTCTCAGATCGAAATCGATGACCACGGTGTGGCTTGGATTGCCGGCGCCAACACGAAGGTTCTGGAAGTCGTTCTCGACAAAAAGGCGTATGGCTGGAGCCCCGAGGAGATCCATTTCCAGCACCCGCACTTGGCGCTTTCGCAGATTCACTCTGCGCTCGCCTATTATTATGAGAATCGGGAAAAGCTGGATGAGCAGATTGAGCGCGACTGCCAGGAAGCCAAGCGGTTGGAACCCACCCTTTCCGACCCGGCGCTCCATGAGAAACTCCACGCCTTGAAGAACTGCAAGTGAGCCTCAGCTTCTACATGGATTAACCGGGTTGAGTACTTGCCCCTGTGATGGACACCGCACTTGGCGGCGCCCGCACCAGCCACAGCAGCCAGGGACCCACCGCCGACCGCGTATTGGTGCACGTGCATGCATCGTAGGGGCAGGCCTCGTGCCTGCCCTCTCCGTCGCGGGATAAGATCCCGGCACGAGAGCAGGCGTAGCGCGGACCACCGCTTTTGTGGTCCGCGTCTCTTCGGCCCCGTGATGGAGCAATCCAATTCGTGCGTGCGGATCGGAGGGCATTCTGACGCGGTCGACGATCAAACCGCAGCGTTCGTTTTGTTCGTCGGCGCTCATGCCGGCGTATTCGTTGTAGCTTGACCATCGCCAATCTTCCGGGCGGCTGACCGGCCCTCACCGGGTTCAGGTGAATGTATTCGACCTTTTCGTTGTATTCCTTGACGGTGCGCAGGGCGCGGTCGAAGAACCTGGGTTGCCAGAGTTCGCCCTCCGCCCCCCGGCACTGGTTGACCGCGCTCATCGAGCTCTGCTTCACCGACTTCAGGGCCAGTGAAATCGTTACCGGATGCACCGGCGCGCAAATGCAGTGCCAGTGGGCGGGGAGAAAGACCCAAGCCGTTAGGTAAAAAGGGTGCAGTGCCCGCGCTCGGTTGAAGGCTCGCGCCAACAGGGCGAAGTCAGGCTCGGTGAATTTCTCTCGCCGCCTGAGCAGGCGCACGACGACAAAAAATATCGATCGGAAAGAGAAGGACGCCGGAATTTCGACACCGCGATAGAATACGGCACGGTGGCGATCATAGCTACGGAAAAGACGCGGACCGCAAACCCGGCGGTCCGCGCTACCTGCTTTTTAATTTTCCGGCCTGTTCGGATTTTCCAGCCGGTTTAAAAGGGCTTCTACGCCGGGGTGGAAATAGCTACCCACCACTCTTCCGATAGTACTCACAGTGAGGGTGTAAGTAGCATTCGGAGCATTTCGGCTTTGTTGGTCTGCAATAATAGTTCCCAATGTTCCACAGGGGCCAATCTAGCAGCCACGGGTCTGTCGGATTAAGCTGACGGGTTAGCTCGATGACTTTGGCCGGGTTCGCAGCGCTGATCTCATCACCATCGACGGCGCGACCGAGCACCCGGCAGAGATGAACGTCCGCCTTTACGTCGCCAGAGTCGCCCTTGATTTGGCCGCAGTCGCGCAACGCACCGACGATCATCCGGGATATTTGATCGCCCGCTCCTAAAGCCCAAAGATGAACAAGTGCATCAAACGGGCTCCTACCCAACCAGATGTTCCGTGCGTCGCCTTCGTACCGAGCGCAAATGTCGTTGGCGATGCCCCACAGACGGTTGTGGCCTCTATGGAACCGATGCACCTTGCCATAGTGCTCGTACTTCGAATCCCACTCGTCCTTTGAAAAGGAGCCTATTTTCGCCCAGACCTTCTCTGCACCGAGCTGTTTAACTAGATTTTCGCCTTTTTCCCACGCTACGTCGGCGTCCTGCTGCCAGTCGAGGAGACAACAAATCAGGAATGTGTTGGCGATCCCTTTCGGGCATTCCCTTCCTTCAAGGTGCGAAATGTCGCCAAAGTCCGCTTTACCGGCGCGGGGCTCCACGCGCTCCTTCAAAAGAAGGGCGGCGATCTGTTCCAAGTGATTTGCCGCGGTCCGACCATCGAGGCGTCAGTCTATCAAAGGCGCAAGACACATAGCAATTGGACCGACCTTTTCGTCTCAAAACCGGTCCTTTATGCCACAAAACAAGGAACGCTGACTTTTGTTTCGGGGCAGAGCCCGCGCCCCCAGCGCCCACACCCGGTAATCAAAGCGCACCTGATAACGTGGCTTCACCAGAGGAGCAAATCACCTCTCTTCTAAACGGGAACCTGGGGACTGGACTGCACCCGAAAACTGAGACAGATAAAATAGGGGACACATTTCAGCGAATGGAGGCGGGCTGGCGCAGAGCCGCCTTTCAAGCTCTGCGACTCTTGGGGACATGCCTAAATGCAGCGGATCTATAAAAGGTTCTATCGATGACCTAGCCGGGGGACTGACTCTCCATTACAACGCGCAGGATGCGGTTGATGCGCGTCTGGTAGCCCTTGCCCTGACCCTTGAGCCAATCGAGCACGTCCGCATCGAGGCGAATCGTCAATTGCCGTTTCGCCGGGGGCCAAGGCGTGGTCGCCTTTTTGAGAAACGTTCTGTCGAGCGGCGGGATATCCGAATAGTCAATATCGGCATCCCGCATGCGGTCAATCCGTGCCAAGTTGCTCTTGATAGATTTTTTGTTCACGTCGGCTCCCCTTTCTCATGGAGATGATGCGCGTTCCCTCGTCGCGCGGTGCATGGGCGATGACCACCAGACGCCCGGCCAGTAAGCGCAAAGTAATGTAGCTCTTTTTGTAGCTACACGCAAGCCTAAACCTCACCATCAAAGTAGACGGCGCGGGCTGCGCCGAAATCGAGCACGTGCAAAGCGCGCCAGCCATCACGGATAATTGCCAATGCAATTACCCAACCACCTTTCCTGGCACCGCTTTCTCGCGGGCACGGCGAGATGGGAAAGCCGCCTGCGCGCTGGCGCCGTAAGAGCAGTGGCGAGTGACTAGTGGCAAGTGACTAGCGGACTCCCGAGAAACGAAAAGGCAGCGACGAGTGGCCAGAAAGAGGGCAAATCACAGCTTCAAAATTCAATAACCAGCCCTTGGCGCTGGCGAGAAGGCCCCACTCGCCCCTTTTGTGCCCCGCGAGAAACGGGCGCAGAAAAGGAGAAAAAACAAATGATCGAACAAATACTCCATAGTCGCAGCATTGCTTCCCGATTCGAAACACAGGTGTATACTCTCATATGCCGGAACGCTCAACGGCGAACGCCTCGGCTGTAGCATCGGTAGACGCCGCCAAGAGAGCGGCGCGATGTTGTCCAGCTCATCACTGGAGACGATTTCATTGCAGCACTGAAACGAGGCACGGCTCACGATGTTTTCAGGTTTGTTCGGCCGATTGGTTCATAAGATTGCCTTCATAGCTCCGGGAGGGGGAAGCTTGCGGCCCTGGCTCCACCGCTTGCGCGGAGCCCACATTGGGAAAAATGTGTGGATCAGTCTGCTGGTCTATATCGATGAGATTCATCCGGAAGAAGTATCGATTGGAGACAATTCCACCATCGGTTTAAGGACGTCCATTATTACCCACTTCTACTGGGGGCCCAGGCGACCGACGAGCAATGGGAAGGTCACCATCGAAAAGGACGTTTTCATCGGGCCGCACTGCGTCATTTTGCCGAATGTACGGATTGGAGAGGGCGCAGTCATCAAAGCTGGAACCGTTGTGAGCCGAAATGTAGCGCCGCACACCCTCTGGGGAGTGCCCTCGGCCGAAGCCTTGGGCGTGGCGACGGTCCCCTTGACTTCTGAGCACCCCAACGAGGAATTCGTTCGGGGGCTTAGAATGCGGGGGCGGTCGCGGCCTGAAAGGCCCGACACCGGGTCCGAGGACTAATGAAATAGGATCGGACCGCCCATTGACCTGCGGCTTCGCCGCTTGCTATGCGAAAAGGCTGCGCCTTTTCGTGGAAGTGGGTCGCCCATAAACCCCATTCGTGCCGGCCGGGAGGCGCCGCCATTCGGGCGGGACGAAAGGGGGAAAAAG
>JBKQVI010000152.1:0-18055 GCA_052139985.1 Terriglobia bacterium | reverse complement strand
TCCGCGCGCGGGCGAATGGCGTCGCTCAGTCCAACAACGTCAAAGACTTCTTGTCCGCTAAGGCCGAGGGTCGCGGCAGTTTCTCCTTCGCGATATTGCAGCGGCAGCACGCCCATTCCTACCAGGTTGCTGCGATGGATGCGCTCGTAGGTTTCCGCGAGGACGGCGCGCACACCGAGCAGCAGGGTTCCTTTCGCCGCCCAGTCGCGCGACGAACCCGAGCCGTATTCCTTGCCCGCCAGGATCATCAGGGGCACGCCCTCGTCGCGATAACGCATGGCCGCATCGTAAATGCTCATCCGTTCGCCATCAGGATAATGCAGCGTGATGCCTCCCTCCGTCCCCGGAGCGAGCAGGTTCTTCAGGCGGATGTTGGCGAAAGTACCGCGAACCATTACGCGATCGTTGCCGCGCCGCGAGCCGAAAGAATTGAAATCCTTCTTGGTCACGCCGTGCTCGCCCAAAAAGTGCCCCGCGGGACCCTCCGCCGGAATATCACCGGCGGGAGAGATGTGGTCGGTGGTCACGGAATCACCGAGCAATGCCAGCACACGCGCGCCGTGGATTTCGCCAATAGCCTCGGGCGTAGGCTTCAGGCCGATAAAGAAGGGCGGCTCCTGAATGTAAGTCGAGTCCTCCTGCCAGGGATAAAGAGCGCCACCAGCAACGGGAATGGCATTCCACGTGGGATTGCCGTCCCAGGCATTTTGGTAACTCGCACGGAACATCTCCGGCCGAACCGAGCGGCCAAGGGCGTCTGCGACCTCGGCTTGCGAAGGCCAGATGTCGCGCAAGTAGACGGCCTTGCCTTGGCGGTCTTTTCCCAGGGGTTCGGTCAAAAGGTCGATATCCACCGTCCCCGCGAGAGCGTAAGCCACCACCAGCGGGGGCGAAGCCAAGTAGTTCGCGCGCACCTGCGGATGCACGCGGCCCTCAAAATTCCGATTGCCGGAAAGAACCGCCGCGGCCACCAATTGGCCCTGCGTAACCGCGCTGGCCACCTCCGGCGGCAGCGGACCACTGTTACCGATGCACGTAGTGCAACCATAACCGACCAGATCAAAGTGTAGGCCCGCGAGCGAATCAAGCAATCCGGATGCCTGCAAATATTCCGTCACCACTTTCGAGCCCGGCGCGAGGCTGGTTTTGACGTAAGGCGGAACTTGCAATCCTTTTTCCAGCGCCTTCTTCGCCACCAGGCCCGCGCCCAGCATGACGGAAGGATTCGAAGTGTTGGTGCAGGAAGTGATCGCCGCGATCACCACCGCTCCGTGTCCCAGCTTCGAACTTGTGCCATTGGATTTAACACTGGCGCTTCGGGCTTCGTCTTCCGGCGACAGGCCGAATCCCCGCTCTTTTACCGGGGCGGAAAGCGCGCGGCGGAAGGCTTGCTTCATCTGCGAAAGCGGCACGCGGTCCTGCGGACGCTTGGGCCCGGCCAGGCTCGGCTCCACGGTGGCTAGGTTCAGCTCCAGCACATCGGTAAAATCCGGATCAGGCGTTTCATTGGTGCGAAAGATTCCCTGCTCCTTCGCGTAGCGCTCCACCCGGTCCACTTCTTCCTCGGTGCGGCCCGTCTGGCGCAAGTAGCGCAGTGTCTCGGCATCAATGGGAAAGAATCCCATCGTCGCGCCGTATTCGGGCGCCATGTTCGCCACGGTGGCGCGGTCGGCGAGCGTCATTTCGGCAAGGCCCTCACCGAAGAATTCCACGAACTGGTCCACTACGCCTTTCTTCCGCAGCGTCTGCGTGACCGTCAGCACCAAATCCGTGGCGGTCACGCCTTCATTCAGTTTTCCGCGCAGCCGGAAGCCCACTACCTTCGGCGTAAGGAAATAATAGGGCTGGCCCAGCATCGCGGCTTCGGCTTCAATACCACCCACGCCCCAACCCAGCACCCCGAGCCCATTGATCATCGTGGTGTGCGAGTCGGTGCCGACCAGCGTGTCAGGCAGCAGCACGCTCTCATCGCTGACTGTCTGTAACAGGACGACTTTGGCCAGAAACTCCAGATTCACCTGGTGCACTATGCCCGTGGCCGGGGGCACCACCCTGAAATTCTGGAAAGCTTGCTGGCCCCAGCGCAGGAATTCGTAGCGCTCGCGGTTGCGCTCGAACTCGATCTCTGCGTTGCGCTCAAGGGCGGAGGAATTGCCGAAGAAATCCACTTGCACCGAGTGATCGATGACCAGATCGACCGGAACGAGCGGATTAATCTTTGTGGCGTCGCCACCCAGCCGCTTCATCGCCGCGCGCATGGCGGCCAAGTCCACCACGGCCGGTACTCCGGTAAAATCCTGAAGAATTACCCGCGCCGGTTTGAAAGGCACCTCACGCGCCGCCGGCGCCTTGGCGTTCCACCGGGCGAGCGTGGTCACGTCTTCCTCCGCAACCAGTGTGCCGTCGCAATTTCGCAGCAAAGACTCCAGCAAAACTTTGATGGAAAACGGTAGGCGCGAAACTGCTCCGTGGCCTGATTTTTCCAGCCGATCCAGCCGATAAATCGTCGCCGGACCGCTGCTGGTCGCGACTGTGGCGCGAGCGCCAAAAACGTCGTGAGCTTTTTCCATAAGTCCTCCGTGATGCCCCTGTTTTTATGATAACGCCGATTGGGAGAACCAGAAGGCAGTAGGCAGAAAGCAGAAGGCAGTGGACAGCATGCAAATGGCAGCCAGCACTAAGGATTTTTGAGCTTCCCTCGCCCCCTTGGGGGAGAGGGTGGACCGCAACCGGCGTTGTCGCCAGCCGGAGCGGGCCGGGTGAGGGGGTCAGCTTTTCTGCCTTCTGCCTAGTGCTTTCTGCCTACTGCCCGCTGACAACCACCCTCACCGCCCCCAGTCCCACATACTCGAGTGCCTTCTCCGCAGCGCTTTTCCCCGTCCGAATACAGTCGGAGATGCCGATCCCCGAGTAAGCATTTCCGGCAAGGTACAGTCCCGGAAGGTCTCGTAAGCGCTCCTCGATCGCGCGGACACGCCCACCATGTCCCACGGCATATTGCGCCATGGAAGCAGGCCATCGGTGCACGCGAGAGAACAGAGGCTCGGCGGTGAAATTCATAATCTCCCTGAGTTCCTGCCGCAGCAACTCAACAACCTCCTCGTCACCCAATCCGAGCACGTCAGGATCGCGTGCCCCACCCAGAAAACAACGCAGCATGGCCTTCCCATCCGGCGCTCGGTGATGGAACTTGGCGTGGACGAACGTGCAGGCCAGCAGTCGGCGCCGCTCTTGGCGCGGCACCAGAAATCCAAATCCTGCGGGGAGCGCGGCGCGGTTTTCAAACCCCAGCGAAACGGTCATCGAGGAACTATAGGGGATACCATCGAACAACTCACTAAGGCGGTGGTCAAGGCCGGAAAGCATCCCGCTGCAACAGTGGGCAGGCAAAGCAAGTACCAACGCATCCGCCTGATAAACCTTGCCACCATCGCAGGCGATCTGGAACCGCCGGGAGCAGGAATCTGTAACGCCTCCGGGCCCTCCCGGGGCAAACTCCAAACCCTGCACTCGGCGTCGCACAAAGACCCGGTGCCCTTCAATTGGTGCCGCAAGCCTCTCCGTTAATTGCTGGAGCCCACCTTTGAGAGTCATAAAGAGCGGCAGCCTGTGCGGTGGGGCATTGCCCGTTCCCGCTGAATTTGCGCCCGAAGCGTTATTCATTGGGGACGCAGCGCGCCGCTGCCGCATGGCCTTCAACGTGCCACGTGTCAGGCTGCCGTGCTGGCGTTCCATTTCCCAAAAACGCGGCAACACAGAACGCACACTGAGCGCCGCGGAATCACCACCGTAAACACCCGCCAGCAAGGGGTCAGCGATGTTCTCAAGCATCGCTTCACCGAAGTGCCGTTTCACAAAACTGGCCACCGATTCGTCCCCATGATCGTTCTTGGGCGCGACGGAAAACATCTCCAACCCTGCCGCGAGTTTTGCGCTCAGGGGCAACAGCCGCGTGGTCACCATCGGCCAAAGGCGTGTTGGCACCAAAAACATCAGGCCATCAGGAAGCGGCTGCAGGCGTCCCCGGTGAAGAATGTAAGTGCGGCGTGCGCGGTCGTTGGAGCCTATCAGCTCGTCACCCAGCCCCAGCTCCCGCGCCATCGCCGCGGCTTGTGGCTTTTCCGCGAGAAAGCTGTCGGGTCCGGCCTCAATGACAAACCCGTCAACCGTTTCCGTCTGAATCACGCCGCCCAACCTGGGACTTGCCTCAATGAGCATCTCCTCGATCGGTGCGCCGGCTCGGCGTGCCCGCGCGAGTGTATACGCGGCGGCAAGACCGGAGACGCCTCCGCCGATCACCACCACTCGGCGCGCCTTGGGGCTGTCAATCAAGCTCGTTCTCCTGTAGCTGTCAAGGGTCGGGTATCAAGTTTCAGCAGGGCCAGAACCTGGCACCTGGCACCCGACACCTGACACCTTCTCAATCCGCGCGGTCACTAGGTCGGCGAGCGCCGCGGCAAATTCAGGACTGTCGTTCAGCGACTCCGACCGCCTTACCGCGACGCCCCGAGCCTTCCCGTAGTCCCGGAACAGCACGTCGATATCGTAGAGAATCTCAACGTGGTCGGAGACAAACCCCACGGGGATCAGCAACACGTTTTTGCATCCCGCCTGCGCCAACTCGTCGATTTGCGATTCCACCGTCGGGCCAATCCATTTCTCCGCCGTCATTCCCTGGCTTTGGAAGGCCAAACGAAAATCGGTAAGGCCCGCCGCCCTGGCCACTAGAGCCGCAGTCTCTCTCACCTGCTTCTCGTAGGAATCTCCCTCGGCAATCGTCCGTTCCGGCACGCTGTGAGCCGTAAAGATTACGGGAACGGCTCCCCCGGTTTCCTGCCTCGCCGCGAGGCGTGCAGCTTTCAGGCGCTCGCGAAACGCTTCGATCAAGCCCGGATGGTCGTGGTAGCTCTCGACAAAATCTACCGTCAGTTCTGGGCATACCTGTGCCACCGCATCCATCAAGTATTTTCGATAGAGTCCAATACTGGTGCGGGAATTTTGCGGCGCCAGACACACAGCCACCAGGCACTGAACACCACCGTCGGAGAGACGACGCACAGCGTCGGGAATAAACGGCTTCCAGTTCCTCATCCCCACGTACACGGGATGGGCAACCAACTTAGCCAGCGCTTCCGCCTGCAGGGTCGTAATCCGCAACAGCGGCGATCCCCCACCAATCAGGCTGTAGCGGTGCGTGATTTCCTTCACCACCGGATCCGGCAACGGTCGCCCCCCGCGCACGTTGAGCAAGAACTCCGGGATATCGTCAAGCTTGTCGGGCGCGCCATGGGCTAGCAGTAGTACTCCCCATCCGCCCAGGGGTATCTGCGGAATGGACTCATTCTCCATGTGTATCCTGAACTGAGGCAATTAAACGACCGTGATTTGAGGCCGCGGACTCGCAAAAGCCGTTATAATTGCCCGTTTCTGAATATACCATGTGGCGCGCGGGTTCGGATGAATTGCCATCGCCCAACGTTTGGGTAGTGTCCTAATTTGGACGACAGGGGTAGGGGGAATCGATTGTATTCGAATCCCCCTCCCTCCGCCCCGGACAGGCGGATCTCCCGCATCCGGCTCTCCAGTCGGTGGTTTTACCTCGCCGAGGATTGACCGATCAGAACCGGGGCGCGACGGAGAAGGCCCCACCGATTCCACCCAGGAAGTGAGCTTCCTGGCACCTGCGAAAACAGGTCGTCAACATGTTCGGTGAGCGGATCGTCGGTACGAAGGCCAGTCACGCTGGTCACGTGGGTTCCGAGGTGTTTAGCCCGCAGGCACTTGCCCCGGTGTCCTCTCCGTTGATCGCCCACTTCCCATCCACCTTCCTGCGCTCCCTTGGCTCCAGGCCCATTACGGCCCTTCCTCGCTACTATGGGCGCTGTGACTCCTGCCCGTCCCGCCGTGTCACGAGTTGCTCCACGGTGGTCTACCCCGTCAGCGGGCAGGTCTCGCTGCTTTCCCGGCTTGACCTTCCGACCATTCCGTCTCCAACCACCTGCGTACGCTCCGTCTCGCCAAGGCACGTTACCTGTCGGCGGATCGAATCAAGATCGCATCCCTACGGGTCTTCTCCCAACGGGAACTCGAGGCTTCGCCACTCGCTAGCAGGCTCGCCACGCTACGCCGGCCGAATCGAGTTTCTTAGCGTACGGACTGGCCGTTCACCTCCGGTTACTCTCCACCCCGTCTCGCGACGACGCAGTTACCTTCGATTACAGGTTATCGTTTACCCAAAGAGGACTTTCACCTCTCCGACCCAGCAAGGTTACAGTCGTGATAGCGCCGCCCTTTAGGGCGGCACATGCCGGGCTCAAGCCCGGCGCTACACCCGAAATTAGGACACTACCAACGTTTGACGAAACTGGCGCTACGGCATACACTGAAACCACTATGGCCGCTGTCGCAAAAAAGATGGGTCCCCTCGTTATTCCCACCGCGATTCGCCGCAAGGCGGGTTTTAAGAGTGGGGAGGATCTGGAGTTCAAAGCGTCCGGTGGGGTCATCACAGTCGTGCGCAAACTCCCTGTCGCTCGCGACGAGTACACGCCCGGCCAACGGCAGGCCATTGACGCCCGATTGAGTGAAGCCCGCAAAGGCCCTTACCATGGACCGTTCGAGACCGCCGACGAAGCTCTTAAGTTTATTCGCAAAGAAATCAGGAATCGAAGATCAGCGGCGCATAAGTAGCGCACCCACCTCATGAAGGTTGTCTTGTCTGATCGCGCGATTGAGTCACTGGGTGAAGCTCCACTGAATGTCCAGCGAGCGTTTGAGAAGCAATTGCGGTTCCTTGTGAGCAACCTCCAGCACCCATCCTTGCACGCCAAAAAGTACGACGAATCGAATGACATATGGCAGGCACGGATCAACCGGAACTGGCGATTCTACTTCATGATCGCCAATGATACCTACTGCATTGAAGATGTGATCGCGCATCTTAAGTAAGCACCACTCAAAACGCATCTTGAGTAAGAATATTCTTTGAGGAAACTTCGTGACCAAACGGATAGTTGCATTTGCGGCGTCTTTTGTGGTTTTGTGTTGTGTAGTATTGACGATTCCCCCCAATATGCGCGCTGGAAACCCGAAGAACGCGGCCGACTTCAATCACCTGGTGGACAGCTACTTCGACTTCCACTTTCAATTTCATCCCAAGGAAGCAACCGCCGCGGGGTTTCATCAGTACGATACCAAGCTGGAGGACTACTCCCGCTCCTCGCGCGAGGGGGAGATTTCCAACCTGCGGACTTTCGGGGCGGAATTGGACCACCTTGACCCGTCGAAACTTCCTGCCGAGAGCTCCGGTGACCTGGCATTCTTGGAGAGCACGATAAAAGCTCGGTTGCTGGAACTCCAAGTGATTCAGATGTGGCGAAAAGACCCCAACCTGTATGTTGGCGATGCCACGGAAAGCGCTTTCGTAATCATCAAGCGCAGCTTTGCGCCGCCGGAGGATCGCCTGCGGTCGGTCATCGCGCGCGAGCGCCAGATTCCCGGCGTACTGCTGGCCGCCCACGAGAACCTGTCAAATCCGCCGAAGATCTACACACAAATCGCCATTGAGCAAATGCCCGGGATCATTGAGTTTTTTCAAAAGGACGTCCCAGGCGCCTTTCTGGGTATAAAGGACGCAGCCCTGTGGACAGAGTTCCAACGCGCCAACGCCGACGTCGTGAAGGCCCTCGAGAATTTCCAACTCTTCCTCCAGGACAACTTGCTGCCCAAGTCCCGGGGGGACTTCCGCATCGGTGAGGACAATTTCCGGCAAAAGCTCCTTGACGAAGAGATGGTTAATATTCCCCTCGATCAGCTCCTCAAGATCGGTTACGCCGACTTACGTCGCAACCAGCAACGATTGAAGGAAACGGCGGTGCTGATCGCCCCCAATGCCGACCCTCGGGCGGTGCTTGCCTCACTCGAGAAAGATCACCCCCCTCCCGATCAGCTCTTGCCGGCGTTTCGCAATCTCTTGGTAAGCCTGCGCGAGTTCATCGAAGCCAAGAAGATCGTTGCGATTCCTTCCCCGATCTTACCGATCCTCGAGGAAACTCCTCCCTTCATGCGCGCCACCACCACCGCTTCCATGGATACGCCCGGCGCTTACGAATCCCAGGCGACCGAAGCCATGTTCAACGTCACTATCCCGCAGGCAGACTGGACACCGCAGCAGGTGGAGGATTGGATGGAAGGCTTCAACCGCGGCACCATCCTGAGCACCTCGATTCACGAGGCATATCCCGGCCACTACGTTCAGTTTTTGTGGGTCAAACGCCTGAACTCCAAAGTGCGGAAGCTACTCTATTGCAATAGCAACGTGGAAGGCTGGGCGCATTACACGGAACAGATGATGCTGGATGAGGGCTATGGTGGAGGCGAACCCAAATTGCGCATGGGACAATTGCAGGACGCGCTCTTGCGTAATTCCCGCTTCATCGTCGGAATTGAAATGCATACCGGAAACATGACGATCGATCAGGCAAAGGAGTTCTTCGTGCGAGAGGGATATCAGGTCCCCGCCGTCGCAGATATCGAGGCCAAGCGTGGCACCACGGATCCCACCTACCTGGTTTACACGCTCGGCAAACTCCAGATTATGAAGCTGCGCGAAGATTACAAAAAGAAACTGGGCCCCAAGTTTTCATTGCAGGATTTCCACAACCGTTTTATGGAGCAGGGCGGAGTTCCGCTGATCATCATCCGGCGGGCGATGCTTGGCGACAACAGCCCCACGCTCTGATGATCTCAGATTTGAGATCTCAGATTTCAAATGTCCACTTACGCTCCGCCGGCGCCCGACGCTAGAAAACTTCGGGGGCTGCCAAAAGGCCTTTCGTGTGTTACGTCTGTTCCTCAACCAGGACATTTCAAATCTTTCACTTCCACTTTAAATGTCGGGCGGACTTCTGGTAGAGTCTCGGTTGCCCCGAACGCATCTCGCACCCTCCCGCCGGCGGGAGTGGCGGCATGCCCAAGGTGAAAGAGGCTGGGGGGAGAATCCATATGAATTATCGCAAATTGGGACGCACCGGTTGGATGGTCAGCGAAATCGGTTATGGTATGTGGGGTATGGGGGGATGGACCGGGTCTGACGACGCCGAGTCAAAAGACTCCCTCCAGAGAGCCTTCGATATGGGCTGTAATTTCTTTGACACCGCTTGGGCCTATGGCAGCGGCCACAGTGAAAAGTTATTGGGCGCGTTAGTGCGGAGCAACCCCGGGCGGAAAATCTATACGGCCTCGAAGATTCCCCCGAACAATCAAGAGTGGCCCAGCCGCCGCGACTTCACCCTTGACGATTGCTACCCCCCCGATCACATTGACCAGTATGTGCACTCCAGTCTCGAAAACCTGGGCCTGGGAAGCCTCGACCTGATCCAGTTCCACACCTGGGAAGACTCTTGGCTGGAGGATGATCGCTGGGCGAAGAAGATTGACGACCTCCGCCGCCAGGGGCTTATTCATGCGGTAGGCATCAGTCTGAATCGCTGGGAACCGTGGAACGGCGTGCGCACCGTCAAATCTGGCCTGATCGACGCGGTGCAGGTGATCTACAACATTTTTGACCAGAACCCTGAGGACGAGCTTTTCCCGGCTTGTGCGGCAAAGGATGTGGGCGTCATCGCGCGAGTCCCATTTGACGAAGGCACACTCACTGGGAACCTCACCCTCAACACCAAATGGCCCGCAGGCGATTGGCGCAATACCTACTTTGTGCCGGAAAACCTCAAAGCCAGTGTGGAACATGCAGAGGTCTTGCGCCCACTTATTCCTCCGGGCGCGGACATGGCGGAAATGGCACTGCGTTTCATTTTGAATAATCCCACGGTGAGCACGATCATCCCCGGTATGCGCAAGGCCGCGAACGTCGAAAGGAATATACGAGCCGCCAACAAAGGCCCGCTACCTGCGGATTTGCACTCGGAATTACGGAAACATCGTTGGGATCGGACTCCGACCGCTTGGTCACAGTAAGAGTCAAACGGGAGACCGCAAGAATGAAGTACCGCCGGTTTGGCCGCACAGGCTGGATGGTAAGTGAAATCGGGTACGGTATGTGGGGGATGTCGAGCTGGACCGGCTCCAGTGACGCCGAGTCGCAGCAATCCCTCCAGCATGCCGTCGACTTGGGTTGCAACTTTTTTGACACCGCCTGGCATTACGGCAGTGGGCACAGCGAACGACTGCTGGGTGAAGTGGTACGCCGGAACCCGGGGAAAAAACTCTACGTGGCGACCAAGATTCCACCCAAGAACTTTGTTTGGCCGACCCGCCCTGAGTTTACGCTCGGCGACTGCTTTCCCCCCGAGCACATTGAGCAGTACCTCCACTTCAGTCTCGAAAACCTGGGACTGGAAAGCATTGACCTGATCCAATTCCACACCTGGTCGGACGCCTGGCTGGAAGACGACCGCTGGGTTAAGAAGATCGACGAGTTGCGCCGGCAAGGGTTTTTCCGCGCCGTCGGAATCAGCCTGAATCGATGGGAACCCTGGAATGGCGTGCGCGCGGTGCAGTCAGGTCTGATTGATTCAGTGCAGGTCATGTACAACATTTTCGATCAGAATCCGCAGGACGAACTCTTTCCGGCCTGTATTGCCCGCGACGTCGCGGTGATTGCGCGCTGCCCTTTGGACCAAGGCTCACTGACGGGCACTTTGACGCTCGAGAGCAAATGGCCGGACGGTGATTGGCGTAATAGCCGCTTCCGCGCGGACGCACTGAAGGAGATCGTGGCGCACGCCGATGCGCTGAAGCCGCTCGTCCTACCCGGCGGGACGCTGCCGGAGATGGCGCTCCGTTTTATCCTGAATAACCCCAACGTAAGCACCATTATTGCCGGAATGCGCAAGACGAAGAACGTGGAAGAGAACCTGCGCGCCAGCGAAAAGGGGCCATTGCCTTTGGACCTTTATGCGGAATTGAGTAAGCATCGCTGGGACCGAAAAGTGACACCGAGGCCAAATTAAGGACGCTCGATTGGCGGGGCCTGGCATGACGGAATCACCGGGGTTTGAGAGACCTGTTGGAACAGTTTCGAGCATACGCACAGAAATGAGCAGCGCCACGGCATCGCTCGTGATGACAACTCACCATACTGATTACGGAGGGAGAACTTTCTCATGGACAAGAGACCTGATATTTCGCGGCGAGAATTTCTAAAGGACACAGCCTTTGCGAGCGCTGGCGCAGCCGTACTGGGCGGCTTGGCGCCGGCGCGCGTGCTGGGCGCGAACGACCGGATTCGGGTCGGCGTGCTGGGAAGCGGGCACCGCGCCCGTTACGACATGGAGATGTTTCAGAAGGTGCCCGGAGTCGAGATCGTCGCCGTCTGCGATGTCTACGCGCCCGCCCGCGCCAAAGCCTTGCAAATCGCCGGTCCCGATGCGCAGGCTTACACGAACTACCACGAAGTTCTCGACCGCAAGGATATCGATGCGGTGCTGATTGGCAGCCCTGACCACTGGCACAAACAAATGTTGATCGACGCCGTGAATGCCGGCAAGGATGCTTACGTCGAAAAGCCTATCTGCCATTCCATCGAGCAAGGCGCGGAGATGGTGCGCGCGGTGGACGAGAGCAAGCGTACCGTTCAAACCGGCACCCAGCAGCGCAGTTGGGCTCACTGGAAGCTCGGCAAGGAGGTTGTCGCCTCCGGCCGTCTTGGCAAGATCACCATGGTCCACACGTACTGGTATCAGAAATACGATGCAAAAAAGGATCTGCTGAAAATCGATCCTGCTGACCTGGACTGGAAAAGCTTTCTGGGCGACGCGCCTGACCAGCCCCTCACCGATGAGAAATTCCATTGGTGGCGTTGGTATTGGGATTTCGGTGGGGGCATTCTCACCGATTTGTTAACGCACTGGATCGACGCCATCCAGTGGTACATGGACCAACCGGCGCCCAAGACGGCCACGACGGTGGGCGATCTTTACGCTATGGACTGGCAGTGCCCCGACACCGTCACCGCCGTTTATGAGTATCCGGGGGATTTCATGGTCACTTTCACCGGTTCGATCAACAGCAGCGTAGAGGACGGCGGTGTGATGTTCTGCGGCAGCGATGCAACGCTTAAGATTGACCGTTCCCATCTGGCCGTGTACCCTGAGGGTGTATCTTCCGTACCCGGCTCGCTCGACCCAGAGCCGGAAATCTTTATGCGCAGCGAGCACGACGGAACACTTGACAACGTCAGCAACTTCGTGGAGTGTATGCGTACGGGTAAGACCCCCAACGCCAACATACACGTTGGCTTCGAGGCGGCGCGCACTTCGTGGATTGGCAACGCCGCTTTGAAGCGGGGCATGAAGGTCGTTTGGGACGGCACGAAAGGAAGGGTCGCATGATGAAGCCTACGCTTTTCGGTGGTGCAGCGCGCAAAATGTTGGGCGCCCTGTTGTTCCTGCTGTTCCTCGTCGGTCTGCCGTTGCGCGCCGAGGAGCCCACACCCAGCAGGGCCATCTACAACACCTTTACCGATGAGGAAGAGATGGCGTTGGGCCGCAGGGCCGCGGAAGAAACCGACAAGCAGCTCGTCCTCCTGAATGCGCCGCTGCTCACGGCCTACTTGAACCACTTGGGCCAAAAGGTGGCGGAAGCTTCACGGCGGTCGCAGATTCAATACACCTTTAAGATTGTGAATACTGACGCGGTTAATGCCTTTTCGTTACCAGGGGGATATGTTTACGTCAATCGCGGACTCCTGGACTTTGTGGTCAACGAGAGTGAATTGGCGGGCACAATAGCGCACGAAGTTGGCCACATCGTGGCCTATCACAGCATGAACGATGTGGCCCGCCGCATGCTGGTCGATCAGGGAATCGACCAACTCAAGAAGGCCGGCGTGCTCAATGACCAGCAGGTGGCCGATACACTCCAGCGCTATGGCGGCCCTATCCTGCTCTTCGCCGACCGTAAATTCAGCCGTGAAGAAGAGTCCGAGGCTGACATGCTGGGCATGTACAACGCCATCCGCGCGGGATACGACCCGGAGGGATTGATCTCCACCCTCGGTCGCCTCAGCCGATTCACGGGTAACCCGACTCTCGTCGAGGAGCTCCTGATGAACCACCCCTTGCCGGGTGAGCGGGTCAAGGCGCTCCGCGCAGAACTGGCGCAGAACCCCGCCCCGACAGGACTGGAAAAGGATAGCATGGCGTTTCGGGCGGCGAAGTTACAACTGAAGGCTCTTCCACCCGCACCGCAACCGCCTAAGAAACAGCAATAACGGATTCGCGGCGGACCTCAGGCGTGACGAGGTCCGCTGAGAATTCGCGCCGGAAGTGTGATGACGGCGCGAAGCAGGTCGAATACGCCGCCCACAGCAATCCCCACCAGCCGGAACGGCAGTGTGAGCAACCATACAAACGGATAAAGCACCAGCGCCAAAAGAGCCAGCGGCCAGCAAAGAATAAGAAGAATGCACCAGAGCAAGAATTTCAACATGCGTGTCTACTCCCCGGAAGGATTCGCACCTATTCTACGCCTGGATGCAACCGAAACACGTGAATTCTCGTTAGTCCATCGGGTAAAGGCTGCAGCCTCCGTCCACCATCAGCGTCGCGCCCGTCATGTAATCCGAAGCATGGGAGCAGAGAAAGATAAACGCGTCGGCAACCGATTCCGGCGGCTGCATGAAACCGAGAGGAATGGCCTTCTCCGCGCGGCGGCGGTAATCGGGCTCGGTATCCCATTGCCGTTTAGCCATGCCCACCGCCACGATGCCGGGGGCGACGGAATTCACGCGGATTCCTTTGGCCGCCAGCTCTCGCGCCATCCCGCGCATCAGCATTTTGATGCCGCTCTTGGTGACGTTATACGGAGTGATGTCGGGCCAAGGCGTATCCTGCACCCAGGACGAAGTGAAAATGATCTTGCCCTTAATCTCTCGCGCCACCATCACGCGAGCCGCCGCCTGCGCCACCAGAAACGCGCTGCGAAGATTGACCCGCACCATGCGGTCCCAATCCTGCTCGGGATAGTCAAGAATGGAACAGGACTTGGTCATGCCGGCGTGGCAGAGCGCGACGTCAACCGCACCGAAAGACTGGATGGCTTTATCCATCAGCGCCTGCGCGCCGGCTGCCGTGGTCACGTCGGCGTTGATGTAAACACATCGATCGGGCGCGCAGCCGGTGGCCTGCATCCACTCCTGAGCCTCCTCCTCCGGCACGATGTCGTTCGCTACAACGCAAGCCGAGTGCGCCAGCAGCTTTTGGATCAGAACCTTGCCGATGGCGCCCAGACCTCCGGTGATCACGATGACCTTCCGCTCAAGACAGTCCGCCGCAAATGCCATGGTTACTCCTCCCCAGGGTCGTGACTCAATTTGAGTGCTTGTCGCGGCGTTCGATGACTACCCCGCCTTCGCCGGGAGCGCCGAACGTACGGATGAGTCAATAACGGCGGAAAGAAGCCGCCACTCTAATCGAGTCATGCCCATTATTCTGATTGAGTGTAGTGCGAGACGATTATAGCCCTAAACACCCTTTGTCATGTGTCGCGCAGTGGTGGTGCGGTGCGCAACACAAAAGTTAAAGCTGAGATCCCCAGGGTGTGGCACGGGCATCTGAAGGTGTGAATAAATACGACTTTCACCACTGAGGCACAGAGACGCAGAGAAGAAGTCTTTACTTTCAAGGTTCTGTGCCTCGGTGGTGATAAGCATTGCAGGATTTTTTCACAGCTTCTCTTGCCCGTGTCATGTTATGACCAGGATGGCCATGCCACGAGAAGTAACGTGGGCGTCTCGCCCGCCGTCGCCGGAGCGTCCCGCTCCCGCCAGGAAGGCGCGCGCAGGATGCCCGTGCCTGGAGCTTGCACGTTTCGAGTGGGCCGCCCCCCGGACTAGACCGTCAAAGATCACAGCACAGACCACATCTACGGTTTGACTACAAAGCCAGGTGAGCCGTGCTACTTAAACACTGCGGCGGCGTGGGTGCCGCCCTCTTGTCACCTCGGATTTTGGGCCGCGTAATACGTCCAAGTGAAGAGGAGCGCACATCCAGACATCCCAGAACCCCGTATCTCCGGAGTTTCCGATTGGTCGACACCTAGACACTATCGGGCCGCCAATGGCGATCAAGGGAATCCGGCGAGTTCCCAACACGTCCGTCGGCGGCGCTATAGTTCCGATTCCTCCTGGAAATAAGAGGTATGCCGTGTACAGCATGGGTAACCAGGGGAAACTCAAGATTCTCGATGCGAACGCTCCAGCCGCGATGCAAGCTTTCTGGGCGTTTGACAAGGCCGCCATGGCCGACGGAGCGAATCCTGCCAAGTACAAAGAGCTGATGGCGCTCGCCGTCGCGTTGACAACGCAATGCCCTTACTGCATCGAGATCCACTCGGGCAAAGCGCGTCATGCCGGCGCGACCGACGCGGAGATCGCCGAAGTGGTAACGATCGCTGCAGCGCTGCGGGCTGGCGCTGCCGTTACTCACGGCACGCATGCGTACCCGGGCGCATAAGAGGGTCTTGCGACTGAAGCAGGCAGACCGGGGCCAGTTAACATGTGGATCTCTGTCTTCGCAAATGTTTACGGCCTGGGTCTACAGCTTGGTCCCAGATGACTGACTACTCGGAAGTTGTTCTGGACGACCACGCGATGACGATTCTTCAGCGCGCCGACGGCGATCGTTCTTGGCTGACGGGGCATGAACGAATCGGCAATCGACACCGGCGGAGGGCCCAGGGGCGAGCAGATCAGTCAACCCTTGGCGACAAGGCAGGAGGAAGGTGAATCGCGGTGCGGAAGCGTCGTTGCTTGCGGATCGGCGCACAGCTCCGAGCGACCATGCGCACCGGAGCCTACGATCCTCCGGCTGGTCCATGTTACACTGCTTCGGGACGATTATGGTTTTCACGAAGCGTCTCCGGGACGGGGTACGGTGCGGCGTCATCACCTGCAGTGTCCGCATCTGGAAGAGCCCCCACGTCAAGGTGGGCGGGCGTTACCGGATGGAGGAGGGTGAAATCGAGGTTGATTCGATTGAGCAGATCGCCATTCAAGACATCACTCATCAGCTTGCAATTGAATCAGGTTTCCTGGGCGTGATTGACCTTCTCAAGGTCGCGAAGCATGGCCCCGGCGACAACGTCTATCTGATCCGTTTTCACTACGTCCCTCCCCGCTCCCGAAAGCCTGTGCCGCGCTAGCCCAGTCTTGATGGACGGGATTCGCGATAGCACCGACCAACGACGTAGTGTTTGCCGATGTAACGCATGGTGGCTGGCGAATGTGCAATCGCGTTACCCGCCACTCGCCGACAAGGAGGGGCCGATTTCCTCGAACCCCGTTTCTCGGGCAGATGCACCGTCGATGTACAGAATGATCGTGGGCTATGCAATGAGGCAGGTATCTTCATCGGCGTGGCTGCCGCGTACGGACCTGCGCGGTTGATGGCCGCGATGCTGTTCGCCGTCAAACCCACGAGCACCATCGTGTTCACCGTGGTCGCGGCGCTCCCAGGGGTGGTAGCGTTGCTGGCGATCTATGGTCCGGCCCGACGGGCTGTGAGGATCGACCCGGCGGCCGCTTTGAGATACAAAAAGCTCATGGTTCTTGCGGACTCACAACAAAGGACGTAGACGGCGGAAGATCGGAGTACCGTGCTTTGCAACCGCGTGGTGTGACTGCGCATTGAGGCACTCGCTTCGCTGAACGGATCGAAACGAATCCTTCATATAAGCTGACGGCTATCCTGTTCGGAATTGGCGTCACGGTGCACAATCTCGAAGAAGCGATGTACCTGGTAAGCTGGGCCCGTTCGCATTTGACACTGTGGTTCGAGCCAAACCCGAAGATCTATTGGGTCTTGACCTCGTTGGTCAGCGTTGTGATTTGGGCTCCGATTGTTGGCGTTTGCGTTTCGCCCAAGAGCAGCCATTTTCAAAGCGTCCTCTCAGGATTTGCCCTCGCCATGGCCATCAATGCAGTGTTGCCGCACTTCGTAATAAGCCTGGTCAAGCATTCGTATTCGCCGGGGGCGGGAACGGGAATGCTGTTCAACCTACCACTTGGCATGCTGCTGATTCATGGGCAGCTGAGCGCCCACGCAATCTCGCCTGCCGAGGTCTGGCGGGAAGCAGTTCTGTATGCGCTGTTGTTGGCCGTCGGCGCCTTCGGGAGCTTGTACGGAGCCCATGCGATTTTAGCCGCGAGGAAGGCATGAGCATCGCGGCCTCGTGGAGCGGTTCCGCAAGGGACCCTTTTCGAGACGGGTGACTGCCGTTTTCCCGCATCTGGGAAGTTACCGCGCCTGCTTGTGATCACTTGGCTGTATCGCCATATCGGTGACTGAGCCCGGCCGCGCACACGAACTTCGAGCAGAGAATAGGTCCTGCGTAGTCGCCAAGGTGTGACTAGTAATCGTGGTGGGTCCCGCCCCGCGGGGCACTTTGACGTGCAAACGGCCTTACCACGGTTGTGTGCGGCGCGCCCGGCCATCGTGACGTTTTGTCACCTTCGCCGGCGAGCTTTGTAGCCCCATTCCTACGGGTAGGAAATAACGGGCGGGAATTGTAAAATCTTTTCCTACCGGTAGGAAATTGGCCGATTTTCTAGTTGACAACATGTCTTGCCTCCGAGCTAGGCTTAGAGGATGGGCAGCGCGCCTCCGGACGGAATTCCTTTCGGATGGAGCGCCGGCTTGCCGCCAGCCCTCACGCCAAGCCGGCAAGATGCCGGCGGTACGGGTCGTAACGTCGGCTTCCAGCCGGCACGGGCCGACGGGATGGCAACGGTGCATTTTCGGACGCTACCCGGTGGTCGATAGCGGGTAACCACCCCCGGCGCTAACGCGCCGCCCCTCCTAAATCAGGAGGGTAGTGGTTGTTCGGCCCGCCCGGACATGCGGCCTTCACCCTCGAAAGGCGCTGGCTACCCCACGATGTGTATGAAAATACGAGTACTTAGAGGAGATTCGTGGAACTTCCAGGAAATTGTATGTGGCTGAGGATAAATAACTTAGCGCACCGACTGGGTGTCGGCCAGGGGGAAAAAGGGGAATAAAAAATAAGGGATAGTCCCACGATGTTGTTGAAAACAAAG
>JBKQVI010000151.1:0-4542 GCA_052139985.1 Terriglobia bacterium | reverse complement strand
CCCGGCCGATTCCCATCAAGCGCATGTGCGCCAGCCGACAATCCACCCAACGCTGCCGCCTAACCATCTGATCCGCACCATCGGCCAGGACATGCCGAACCGATCACCACACCGCAGCGACAGCGTCCGCACCGGGGCATAACGTTCCTTGGGCACACATCCACCAAACCCAACACAACCTCTTAGTACCTGCCAACCCGAAATCTGTCGCTCCCACGACGAAAACAGCCGATTTCGACATATAGTCAAAAACCAACCAGTTGCTGGTCAGTCAGTTGGAGGGCCCCCAGAATGGTCAAAGATGGGCAACAATTAGTCAAAGAATGGGCAATGGGCTCAAGCGAGCGCCTTGGCGGAAACCGGGGCAGGGTGGGTGCTACCATCTAGGGCAGTGCGGAACGGTCGGTATTGATGGCATTTCCAGTCGAAGGCAGGGGACTGGTCGTCGGTCGATACGCGGGCATAGCCGTATTTCATGCCCTCCATTTTGCACTAGACATTTGCAACATGCCATACCCTTTATTTACGCGCCTTCCGGCAATGATGCAAAACTTACCCTTTATGAAACGGAAGCTACAAGCAGACATAGCGCCGGACTAAGAGCGGCGGAAAGTAAAAACATGAGAGTAAAATGAATCATGATGACGAACGACCTGCAACAGATCGGCGACCTGCTTTTGAAGAACCGCTTGGGCAGAGAGGACTGGGGGGGCGACATTTCGCAGAAAAAGGCCGCCAACACATTCCTCATTTGTTGTCTGGTCGACTACCAATGGCGCTCTGGTGTAGCGTGGAAAAAGGGCGAGCATCTGGTCAAACTCCTCGATGCCGGAGAGAATGTCTGGGTGAAAATAAGCTCCTTTCGAAAGGAAACGTGGGACTCGAAGTACGAGGAATACGGCAAGCCAAGCCGATTCCGCACACGCTACAAGCGTCTATGGGACATCGCCAACGATATCTGCGTTCGGTACGATGGCGACGCGCGGAAGATCTGGTTGGGCAAGACCCCGTTTGAAGCACTTCTTCATCTCTGGTGGCTAGGCGCGGGGGATCAAATATCCCGGATGATCGTTGGCGCGTTGCGCGACTGCGGCCAAATCAAGGGTGACTCCAGCGACGTAAAAGCGGACGTTCATCTCCGCCGGGTACTCGGTCGCGCAGTTGATGGCGAGGAGATTGCGGCTGCCAATGCGGCGAAGGTCACCGAGCTGACCCGACAGCTCAACCCGGCAGACCCGTGGCAACTAGATTGGCCCTTGTGGAACGTTGGAAAGAATTATTGCAGGCCAACAAAGCCGGACTGCCCCAAGTGCTATTTACGCCCTTACTGTGTCTACAATCGGCAGTATGGTGGTGCGGATGTTGTTCTCAAAACTTAACCTTTCTGCAAACGCTCGGCTTCGGTCGGGCGTTTTTCTTTTCGCACAAAGGACCCTTTCTGACACGCGTCGGGTATCAGGTGCGAACGGTCGTTGCGCGGCGGCGCTACCGGTCAATCTGCCGGCGAATGAGCCCTGCCGCTGCAAAGTGCAGCATCGGGTGCCATCCGGGGTAGGCCCGCTGGAAAAACCTGTAAGCGGTCTCGCCTTCGCCTCGCTCGGCGAGAAATTGCGATTGTAGAGCGGCCGCCGACGGTTCTGGTGTTCCACACACGTCGATCCACGTGGCACGCTTGATGGTCCTGGCGAGCTTCAGCATTTCGTCACGATCTCCAGCGAAGGCCTTGCGCACACCCACCGACTCTGCCGTAACCGGCACCGTATTTTTCATAGCTCCCTCCTCTGCCTTAAAGGCTCGCATTTCCGTTTTGAGGAAACAAGACCTATGTGAAACGAAAAACGGACTGCGTCTTTTAGTAGACGATAAAGTATGTTATCGTCTACTAAATCGCCGGTTGCTCGTCACCAACAATCCGCCTATGCGGATCCTCGGCGCGAAGAGGGCAATCGTGGCTCAATGAACCCAATACGAAACGGCGTGGCGCTCTGCTAGGTCAATCGTCACCCTGGCCGAAGAGCCACATGCCACCAAGGAACAATGCAAGAAGCGCGCCCAGTTTCTCTTTATCGTTCTGACGGGCGGCTTCAGCGTGTACAAATTGCGCTAGCCACTGGAAGGAGCCTTCCCAATTCTCGTACGCAGAAAGGTATTTCAATTCGCTAATGAAGCCAGGCACCGGCAGCTCTGCCTCCATTACGACAGGAAGGATGGTTTTATTTGCGCTGACGGCGAAGCCGATCTCCTGCTGCACGTACTTGGATGCGTCGGCATCATGGCTGTAAAGGAGAAGAAACAAATCGCATTTTCGTAAGGCCGTTTTGATCTCGTCGTTTAGTACCTGGCTTGGGATGACGGAGTATTCGGCTGCGAAGATTTCAGTCAGGCCCGGCTTCGCCAGGACTGTAAATGCCCATTCCACGACGTGCAAATTCTTCGTCGAATAACTGATGAACACGTTGTAAGCCATGGCAAACTCCTCAGCCGGAATTTGCTCCTTAGCGTTCCGACGCCTGAGAGTGTATACCCTTTTGTCTCCAACCGAACCTGAACACGGTAAGGCTACTCCTTGAGAAGGTTTTCGATGCTCTCGCGGTTCGGCGACGCCAATCGATGTTGATTCGGCATGGTCGTCTTGTCCATAGGCAGCGAAAGCTTGAAGTCAGCATTGGCATAGGATGAACGCAGGTATCATATGCATGTGAAAGGCAACCGATACAACGCTCAATACCTAAACTTCCCAAACAACCAATTCAACTAAGCCGTCGCCAAATGCGGCGCGCAATTGACCGCAGCTAAGGTGCAAGCTCCGTTGCTACCACGTACTCGCCCGCGGCCAACAATCTGCGACGCGCTGCAACACGTAACGACCCAATGCGTACAATCAAGACGGACATGACAAACGTGACAGCACACCCCAACAATAGCGTCTGCTCTCAAACAAAACACACGTTCGCCGCATCCACATCGCGCCCGCCACAACCTGTTGCCACATGTCATTTACCGCCCAGTCGTCTGCCACCCGAAAAAAGCTGATTTCCGCATATAGTCAAAAATCAACCCGTTGCTGGTCAGTCAGATGAATGGCCCCCCGAATGGTCAAAGATGGGCAACAAATGATCAAAGAATGGGCAATGGGCTCAAGCGAGCGCCGCGGCGGAAACTGGGGCAGGGCGGGTGGTACTACTTAGGGCAGTGCGGAACGGTCGGTATTGATGGCATTTCCAGTCGAAAACCTCGGTGTCGAGCAACCGGCGATACCAGTCCGCGAGCAGCCCGAAGCAGACATGACGCTTGCTGTTCCGGAACTGCCAGGACACGAACTTCAGAACATTTTCACTGGGCGCGAGGTACAGGAACCGGTCAAGACCATCTTCAGCCTCGAACCTATTGAGGACGTCGATATACTGTTCTTCGCTCTTGGCTGTCCTCTCGTACTCGAGCGCGAACGTGGCGTCATGCTCTCCCAGTCGAACCGTCACGATCGCGTCGTAGATCTTTCCGTTCACGACACCCATCGATGCATTCCTTGATCGCACCTGGATCTCGGGCACCCAGCGTGCGAGCGAGCCCGTGCGCAGCAGGCTGAGATGAATGCTATTGAGTTCAAGCGAGTGTGCGACCTCCAACTCTTTTTCATTCCGGCTCGGCTTGGGGGGTGTGACAAGGAAGCATTCGCCAGTGCTTGCAAGTTCGAGCGCGCCTTCAGGCGTGATGGAGTACACATAGGTTTTGCCGAGGGACGGAACCGTGTGCCGCGCAATCAGACCATATGCAGTAAGCCGCCGGGCTCTCCAGTTGAAAGTCGCGCGGCTCGATTCGTGCTGGCCAAGCTGCATGAACTCGAACAATTGGTCATGCGTGACGAAACCGGCGTGCAAGATCCGGCGAAGCAGCGGGTAGTCGTGCTCGACGTTCAAACTGATGCAGTCCTTGATGTAACGCATTGTCAACCTGCCAATTGGAATGTAAGAGCCAGTTGCAAACGTGCAATCAACGGCCGCGCGGCCACGGGCTGCAAGACGAATGTCCCGACGTCACTTCGTATCCAGCCGGTCGCGGGCAAGAGCAACATGCTTTCCTGCTCGTCACCGTATTCGCTGAATGCAATGAGCATCCCATCGTCAGATTTCCATCCACTGTTTCCGATCTGGACACGGCCAATGTCGCTTTGCCTCGCCACAACCAGGAAGTAATCCGGCTGCCGAGGCACAGGCAGCAAACTCTTGAAGAGAATCTTGTTCTGCCCTTGCCAAACGCACGGCTCGTCGCACTGGAACACGCGGTTGATCATCCGCTGCGGACAGTTCGGATCAAACCCGCCGGCTGAGTTGAAGCGAGCAAGGCCTGCAACCTTCGTCCGTGTACGGATGGTTCCGTTCACCTGCACGCCCGTGGTGTTGTAATAAGCAGCGCGGGCAAAGCGTTTTGGGTCGTTCGGATTCCTGCCAAACCGCCGGCGCCATACACTGCCAAGTCCTGTAAGCGCGACCACCATAATCCTCATGCACCCTTAATGTGCTTGTTCTTTTCCCGTTCGGCGTA
>JBKQVI010000150.1:0-15096 GCA_052139985.1 Terriglobia bacterium | reverse complement strand
GTTTTCCCCAAGGTGAAGGTGGAGGGCCACGCCCGGGAAATTCTGGCCGCGCTGAAAGGGTGAGACTTACGGCCGCGTTCGCGGTCCGCCAGCCCTGCTCGTAGGCGTGCGGGTCGCCGTACCCTGGAGTTTCTACTATTTCACCCGCGGCCCAACCCCGCGTACTATGCGTTGTGAACCACCCCGGCACCGGCGGCGCCTCCCCTCCTGAATCAGGAGGGGAGTTCTTAAAAGCTCCCCTCCTCAGATGAGGAGGGGTGGCGCCCTGGGCGCCGGGGTGGTGCTGAACCTGAAATGTAGAAACTCCAGGACGGGGTCGAATTATTCGACCCCGGCAGGGTCGGAACCTAATTTCCCGGGTTTCCCTTCCGTAGGTTTCACCTACGGCTAATGATATTTATTCCCCTTCGGGGAATAAGGATTGGGTTGTCGGTTTTGGGTGATTTTATGCGTCGATTTCAATGGCAAACAATTCTCCTTCTCCTCCTACTTTTTCCCGGATATTGCCGCGCAGCGGCCACCCTGGAGGCACTGCCCGAATTTTTGCGCCCGGACCCTTTTGGGGGAATCGTAACCCCCGATCAAGGCGGAGCACGGCTGCATTCCAGTTTGTACGACGCGCATCATCGCGTGGCGCTGAAGGGTTGGCGCGGTGGATACGTTTCCTTCCAACTGGTCGTCAAATCGCCCGCGCCGACAGCGTACTCCCTGGAGGTTTCGCTTGTCGATCCGGCGCACAAGATTCAAACCGATCTCTTCCGCGAGTGGTTCCACTTCACCGATTCCGACAAGCACTATTACCCCGACGCGCTGGTTCCCGTTCACGGACTCTATAGCTCCCGTCTGCCGGAACCGGACAACAAGATTCCCCAACAGACCGCACAGGCGTTTTGGGTGGATGTCTATGTTCCACCTGATGCCCAGCCCGGCGTTTTTTCGGGAAAGGCCCGGCTAAAGTGCGGCGCAAGCACCATTGCGGTTCCACTTCAGCTCACCGTCCTCGATCGCGTCATCCCTCCAGACGACGCGGTGACGATTGATCACAATTCCTACGGAAGTTCCTTCCTCGCTGAGCAGTATGGAACCGCTTACCACAGCTATTCCGGGAATTGGTTTGAAAGCGACCAGTTTTTTCGCCTGATCCACGCCTATCATCAGATCTTTTACGAGCACCGTGGGATCATGCACCAGCTCGGATATGGGCACGCCGGAAAGGTGGGGCCCGAATTCGCCCCGGAGCTGGCGGGGTCGGGCCGTACCAAACACGTTGCCGACTGGACGCTGTTCGATCGGCATTACGGGCCGTTGTTGGACGGAACAGCATTTGCGTCAAGCCGCCGCGGGCCGCGCCCGATTCCGTTCGTTTACTTGCCCATCAATCCGGAGTGGCCTGCGTCCTATGAACTCTGGGGCGAGCCCGGGTATGAAGCGGAGTTTGTGAATGTCCTTCGCGATATGGAGCGTCACTTCCGCGAGAAGGGCTGGACCCACACGGATTTTGAAGTCTTCTTCAACCACAAAAAGCGCTACATGGGATTTCCGTGGGACGGCGACGAGGTGCGGTTTCCCAAGGATCTCAAGTACTTCCTCGATTATGGACGCCTGCTGAAAGAAGCTTTGCCCCCGGAAAGCCCCGTACACTTCGTGATGCGCGCAGATGTCAGTTGGGACATGGAACAACAGTTCAAACTACTCAAAGGCATCGTTACCCTTTGGTGTGCCAGCGGCGGCATTTTCAGTTTTTATCGCGATGCGCCCAAGACCCTTCGCGACCGCGGCGACGTGGTGTGGTACTACGGTGGGCCGCCGAGCGTTACGGAGAATGCCGCGGCCATTACCGAATTTCCCTTGCGCGCATGGCTGTGGGGAGTGAACGGCTTTGTCCACTGGCTGACCGTCGCTCCGGGGGAAGACCCATGGTTTCACTTTGACGGTGGCGGCACTGTGCTGGTGTACTCGGGTGACCGATTCGGCCTCACCGAACCCATTCCCAGCATCCGGCTGAAGATTCAACGCAATTGCCTTCAGGATATCGCCGTACTCGACAGCTTCAAGAATCAGGAATCGCTCGATTCGCTGCGGAGCGAAACGGCGCGCCGGTTCAATAATTCCGTTCTGGACGATTGGTGGAATCCCCGACCGGCGCTGGCGGATATCCCTTCGGACCACTGGCAGGGGAGTGATATCGACGACGCGATGGAGCACACGAATAAAGCTCTGGCACATCCCGGGGTTTCGTCCTGGTATGACGTGCACGAATATGTGTTGCATCTTGCAGGAGGGACGAAATGAAAGTAGCCTATATTCTCTCACTCCTTTTGGCGGCGCCCTTGACGTTGGCGCAGGATAATCCCGCTGCGATATCAACCATGCGGCAGCAGTTGGAGAACGTCGGGCGCGTCGGCAGCGTCATGGTGGACGGCGACGTTTGCCAGAAAATTGTTACCCCGCTGGCGAAAGAATACATGTTCAAGGTTGATCCTCGCAACGTGTGGCAGGCCGGTGACAACTATGACGTCGATGATGTGTCATTCAACATCACCAAAAAGACCTTGATCCGCCTATCGCACCTTACGTCCTTCCCTTCCGACGTCAACCTGTGGATGCCGATTGATGGGCACCCCGGAAAAATCGGGATGGCAATTCGGAACAAGAACGAAATGAGCCAATTCTGGCGCTGGGGGGACCTGTACCAGGACATGGTTCCGCAAATGGAGACGGTGCTCAAAACCGGCCAGCGCGTGACGGTGGCGGATCGGACGGGTTGGATATCGGTCCTGGCACCGGTTTATAACAGCCTGGGCGATACGGTGGGGCTGATCGAAGCGGTAAGCCGGGTGGCAATTGGCGCGCACGAAAATGTAAAGTGAGGGTTAGGCGAATATCTATTGATTTGGCTCACGATGGGAGTAGCGCAATGTTAATTTCGGCACGGGGACGCGAATTCAGTTTCAGCAAGCAGGGCAGGCTCAATCCCCCTTTGAGTACCTTTAGGAAGGGTTTAGACCCCTTGTTAATGATGCTGGTAGCGGTCAGCGTCGCCTTCGGCGCAAATCCCGAGCGCGTCAAGTTTACCCACGGCACGCGTGTGTGGCCGACTTACACCTACAGCCGGGAAGAGACCGACGCGCCCCTCTTCAAAGCCGTCGAAAACGCGGGATTCTATCCCTACACCGCGTTCGATTGGGAATCGCGTTCGGAAAAACCCACACCCGTCACCTATGACTCGCTGGTCCTGGAAAACGAGTGCCTACGCGTGGAATTTCTCCCTGAGTTAGGTGGACGCATCTGGTCGGCGTATGACAAGGTGACGAAGCGCGAACTCTTTTATCACCCGACCGTTATCAAACCCGGCCGCTACAATGCCCGCAACGACTGGCCGGTGGGCAATCTCGAACTCTACGGTCCCTATGACAGTCACATGATTACGTGGCCCGGCGAGCCATGGCCGTGGGCGGTGCTGCGCCACCCGGACGGCAGCGCAACGGTGATCCTGACACACATCGATCACTTCTTTCGCGACAAGATCAGCTTGGAAGTCACGCTGCACCCCGGCAAAGCGTACGTGGAAACCACCATCCACTTGTTCAACAAGAACCTGCTGCCCAATCGCTATTTGATCTGGACCAACGCGGGCGTGAAGGCATACGAGAACAGCCGATTCATTTATCCCATGACGAAGACGATTGGACATGTGAGCTCGGCGATTCGCGAGTGGCCCATTATCGATGGTGTGGACCTAAGCTGGAACAAAAACAACAAGAACATGCTCGGAGTCTTTGGCCTCGACATCGATGATAACTTCATGTCGATCTACGACTCGGGGAATGATTTTGGCACGGTCTGCTACACGAACCGCCTGCTGGCGCGCGGCGAGAAAACCTGGACCTTCGGTTCGGGCCTCACCGCTTACCGTCAAGCCGAAAACTATACTGACAAAGACGGTATTTACATGGAAACCCAGAGCGGCCGCTTTATCTGGGATGGCGATTATGAGTTTATCAATCCGGGCAATAGCGATGGCTGGACCGAGTATTGGTTCGGGGCGAACAAGCTCGGTGGCCTGACCACGGCGACAAAAGACGTGGCCATCAACTTTGAAATACCGGAGCAGCGTCCGGGAGCCGCTAAACTCGCGGTGTCACCGACCGGGGCCTCGCCGGGTGCGATCCATGAGCTTTATGCCGGCGACGAGAAGGTGTGGAGTCAAACTGCGGACCTCGCGTATGGCCGGGCTTTTCACTCCGAAATTCCATTGGGGGCAAACACCGTCGGCAAGGTTTTAGAACTGAAGATTCTTTCCCATGGCAAAGCGGTTCTATTGGATCACAAGTTCTACCCCAACCGCGAGAGGCCCGACGCGTCGTACGCCAGCGATTCGATTCCACGAAAGTGGGGCCCGCTCGAAAGCCTGAACGTCGAGGAGTCTTATCAGAAGGGTCTGGGCAATGAGAAGTTTGGCCAGATCGCCGATGCGGAGCGGGCCTACAACGCGGCGCTCGCTAAAGATCCCCTTTTCTCACTGGCGCATCTGCGCCTGGGTTTGCTGGCGCTTGATCGCTTCCAAGTAGAAGAGGCGGCCGATCACTTTGAAAAAGTTCTGGGGCGGGATCCGAGTAATGGCGACGCTCATTACTTTTTAGGAGTGGCGTACGCTGAATTGGGCAGAGACCTGGACTCCCGCCGGAACTACTATAAAATTCTTCCCTCATCCGATAAGTACAATCTTCGCGATTACGGATTGGGTCTACTGGCTCTCAAGGAGGGTAACTTCGGCGAAGCCGCGCAGAAGCTCTCCGCGGCGGCGGCACTTACTCCCGAAGACGTGTCCGTTCGAGAGGCGGATGCTTACATGCTCCGCAAAGAAGCTCGCCTAACGGATGCGGAAAACGAAAGAAAAGCGATTCTGCAACTCGATCCGACCAATGCCTTCGCCCAGGCGGAGCGCTGGATTGAATCGGGAGGGCTGAGTTCCTTGCCCGGTGAGGCCGTGGACTTGCTCGATCGCGACTGCGCCCACCATCCCCAAGGATATATCGAGTTGGCGACCGAATATTTCCGGCTTTCCGCGTGGTCCGATGCGGTGCAGGTCCTGCATCACGGAATTGACGTTACCGCCCAAAAGGGTCAGGCGCCGTATCCACTGCTTCTCTATTATCGCGCTTACGGCAGGGCACAACAGGGTGATCGGCAAAGCGCCCGGCAGTTTGTGGAACAGGCAAGCAAGGAGGACTTGAAACTTGTCATCTTCCCGTTCCGCGCGGAAGACGTGAAGGTACTCAGATCAGCGATGAGTCTTGATTCCCACGACGCAAATGCTGCCGTGTTGCTTGGGGATCTTCTCTATAGCCGGAATCGCCGGGACGAAGCGATTCAACTCTGGACCAGGGCGGTTCAAAATGACGCCAAGAACTTTTCTGCTCTAAGAAATCTCGGAATGGCGACGCTTGAAGCGGGAAAGCAGGAAGAGGGGCTGGGCTATTTGATGCGAGCGTCCGAAGCACGCCCCGGCAACTTGGAAACCGCGATGCTGGTGGCCAACGAGAGCGCGAGTTTGGGTCATACGGAGCAGGCGCGTACGGGTTTTGAAAGGCTCCTGAAACTTCAACCCGACAGCGATCAGGTTTTGCAAGAACTGGCCTCACTGGAAGCCCAGATGGGGAACGACGCGCGGGCATTACAGATCATGGAGTCGCACAAGTTCCAGGCCACGCATCTCTCCTACTCGTTGCTTCACCTCTACCGGGGCGTGCGCTTAACGCTGGCGGTGCAATCGGCCAAGGATTCGCAGTTTTCGGCGGCGCTGGCGGATGTCGCGGCGGCCACCAAGCCTCCTGCCAGTCTGGGCGTGGACGATTTCGCCACGGTAAAGAGTTCGCGTCTCTTAATGTATGACGCCTTATTGCAGCAGGCCGCGGGCAAACCTGACGCCGCCCAAGCGGATTGGCAGGCTGCCGCCAAGACGCTGGACGACGACATCGAGGGCGAAGGCCTGTTCCGCGCCATTGGCCTGTATAAATCAGGCCAGGTGGAAAAAGCAGAGGACTGGTTCAAAGATTTTGCCGTCGTCAATGAGCAGCGCAAGACCGACAACGCCGTCGATCTCCGCCTCCATGCCTATGATCTAGCGGGCATCTACGCCGCAATGCGCGGTGATGATGCGTTGGCGCGTGACAATTTCAAAAAGGCGCTCGAGATTGACCAGTCGTATCTCTACGCCCGGCAGTCCATGGCTTGGGTCGATGCGGGAATGCTGAAAGGGCTGAAATGAAAGGTGTCAGGTGCCAGGTGTCAGGTATCAGACACCAAGCCCGCAGAGCGGGGTTGGTAAGTCCAGAGGTTAAAGGTTAAAGGATGAAGGATGAAACCGTTTATCCTTTATACTTCATCCTTTACACTTAGTCTTTCCTGACACCCGACACCTGCTTTTACGGCACCACCAACTCATATTGGTGCAAGTAGTGCGTGTGCAGTTGAAAGGCCTGGTAGAGCTTTTCCACTCCGTAGCGGACGTCGGGCGTCCATGTGAAACTCCAGGACTCATTATCGAGGAGCAGCGGGATGCGTGTGCCGTGAGGCGTATTCGGCGACAGCCGGATGACGCTGGTGCGCTCCATGCCGCTGGTCCATTCCAGTTGCTTCTGTTCCTCCAGGTCATCGACCTCCGAGACCCACGGTGAGTCGGAGTACACTTTCGCTCGGTACCAATTTTTCTTGTCGAATGGGTCCATACCCTGGCGCATGTGGACCCAGATGGTCGCTTCCTCACCTGGTTCGAGCACGCCGTTGGCGTTGCCCTTGCCCTCCGTAACCTTGCGCGGTACGGACCCGCCTCCACCTTGGTTCCCCTTCTGACGGAAAACGTTCAAGGTTGCAGTGCGGCCGTCCAGGATCATGACCTCCGTCGGCGGGGGAACGTTTTCCGGAATGACCAGGACATCAAGATTCCTTGCGACACCGTGGTATCCGTCATAAGTAATATCCAGTTTGATGCTTGTTCGAGCAAAGTAGCCCTCTCCAGCGGTGAACCTTACTCGCAAGGCGGTTGAGAGGTCCGCAAATCCGCCCGGCTCAATCCTCGGGATGGTGCTCTCGCCCATGAGCACCTGGACCGTCGGGTATTCGCTCGATAGCGTCGCCTTTACATCCGTCATCGCCACATTGCGTGGGTTATAGATTCGAACTGGCAACGATACGTCCTGATTGGGCGGAAGCCGCAACATGTCGTGAGCGGTCAGAGGCAAGAGCACAGGAAGTTGGTCTGAGGCTCCTGGACCGGTAAGGCTCAAGTGGTGTCCGGCGCCGTCGGTCGTGATGGTGAGCCGCCCGTCGGGTGATGAGAGAAGAGTTTGCTTGGTGGTCTGGCCCGACAAAAAGCTGTGGTCCAACAGCAGATAGGAAGCGCCCGGTTCGTACAGCGGCGCGGTCACAATCGTGATCCGCCGCGTGGAGGCGGACGGCCCATCGGGCGCCCATTTCCGCGTCGTCACCCGCAAGCCGCCTTGGCTCACGTCCTCCAGATCGGTAATGGCCGGCCCATCGCCCTCCGATTTTACATGGTAACCCCACACCGTGAAGTCGGAGTAAGCATCATCATGTGCCCACGAACCGGAACATTGTCGAGGCTGGATTCGGCGAAGGCCCGCATGTGAAAGTCAAACGTCTCGCCGATAGACGTGGCCCAGTGGCGGTGGTATTCATCCTGGCGAAATTCGAAATCTACATCGTCGGATCGCGCGTAGGCGTCGTGAGTTTCTTCCGTGTACTGGCTGATATAATCGCCGCTGGCGCGAATGAGCCGCACGATCGTGTGCGTATGATTCGAAACGTGGTCCTTGGGGCGCCACAAAACTCGTTTTCCCTTTTCGCCAACGTAGAACTCCGGGCCGGGATTAAACGCCGACGCGCTGCCGATCAAGTCCGGTAAGCGTGCGCTCAAGTAAAGACTCATGAAGCCGCCCATGCTGAGCCCTGACGTGGCACGAAAGCGCCGGGAAGTGAGCGTGCGATAGTTACCGTCGATATAGGTGACCAGTTCGCGAAAGTAGGGGCCAAAATCGTAATCGCCCCCTGTCTTCATAACGTCCCAGGGAGTGCCGCCGTAAAAGCCCTGGTAATCGCGCGCCACGTAGCCATCCACGGAGACAACCATCACCGGATGTGCGGCGGCGAACGCAGCGATCTTCGGTACTGTGTCCTTGCCATCGTCGTACCTTTCCAAAGTGTAGCGGTCGCTGTGGCCGTGGAAATAATAGATAACAGGATAGGCCTTATTACTCGTATTGTAATCAGCGGGCAGGAAGATACGATAATGGCGCTCCTCACCGAAGACCTTCGAGGGGTAGGTACCATCGAGAAATGGCCGGCGTGCCTGGTCGGCCGCACGTCCCAACGTACAGGCGACAAGTAGGCAGTAGGCGGTAAGCAGAAGGCAGTAGGCAGAAGGCCGTAGGCGGAGGATGTAGGGCATGAAGGACACACCTTTCGGAGAAGTCAGTAGCCGGGAGCCAGAAGTCAGCCACCACTCCGGACTATCACTCGCGGGGGCGATGGCGCGTAGCGCTCTCCTTCACACATGCTGGCCAAACTGAAGTTGTAGCGGCGAGTTCACCACGGTCTCGTCCAAATTAAAGTCGGTCGCAGAAACCCATCCTCCGGCTCCGCCGCCTGCTTCGCGGAAAGTCTTGGACTTTCCGACACCGCCCGTACTAACCAACCTCATTTCTTCCGCCGGAAGGCTTAGCCTTCCGGCGGGAAATATCAGTTGATTTGGCCCGAAAAGTCGGAGACTTTTCGCAAAGCGGGCGGCGAAGCCGAGTCCATTCGACTTCGGATCGCCAATTGGGGCAGCACTGAATCTAACTCGCGAACAGCAGCCTCCCGGTGTGATCGGGACCGGTTCCGCCGCCGCTACATCATCGGCATTGTCACCTACCGCTGGTCAGGTGGAAGGCACTTTGCCGAATCAAGCTTGCAAGCCGTTTCAAACTCCGGACGCGCCGCCGCCTCGTTCCCAGATTTCCGATACGCCAACGCCAAATTGAAGTGTGCCTGGGAGTTGCTCGGGTCCATCTCCGTCACTTTCTTGAACTGCGCGGCGGCCTCGCCAAACTTGCCGCTCTTCGCCAGGAAATAACCTGTTTTGTAAACGGCCACCTCAAAAGTGGGGTCGATGGACGCACACTTTTGGTATTCTTCCAGCGCCCTTTCGGGCGAGCCAACCTCCTCGTAGATTGAACCCAGATAAAAGCGCAGGTAGGGCTCATTGGGATGCGCTTTGGCTAGCGGTTGAAGAGTGGCCAGTGCATCGGCGAACCGTCCTTGCTCAAATTGGGCAATGCCTAGGTAGAACTTCGCTTCCAGGTTGTCCGGGTGCACGCGGAGGGCTGAATTCAGCGCCGAATCCGCAGCTTCGTACTTGCCGAGGAAGAGATCGCACTTGGCCAGGGTCATCTGTCCCACGAAAAGCGCTGGACGTTCCTGCACCAGTGAGGTTAGCAAGGGAGCGGCTTCCGAGCATTTACCTTGGGCGGCCAATTCGGTCGAGCGCGTTAAGGTTCTGTAGCTGGCCAGTTCGTCTTTAGGGTCGGGCAGAGATGGTCCGGGAGCGCCCGGCACGCTAACGCTGGAGGTTCCGACGTAACCGAGCGACGCGAGTTCCTCCACGTCGCCGGGGGACGCTGCCGGGCGCTGAGGAGGTGTCTTCGGCGTGATCCGCGCCACCAGGCTGCCAAATTGACCTTTAAGTTCGAGCGCGGTGCTCTTTTGTGTCGAATAGAGGTTGTGCAGTTCCTCAGGATCGGCGGCCAAATCATAAAGTTCCGGCTTGGGAGCATCGATATACTTATATCGTCCGGTGCGCAAGGCCCGCAATCCGCTCGACTCGAATTCGGTGGGGTAGAAGGTCTCGGCATATGCAGCCCCTGTACCTGTCCCCGACACTTTTCCCAGAATCAGCGAGACTAATCCATTGCCCTGCATACTGGGCGCGGTCGGCATGCCGAGGAATTGCAGCACCGTTGGAGCAATGTCGATGGTTCTTACGGGCGGGCTGATGCGTCGTGGCGTGATACCCGAGTTGCGCGGCGGCTTGATGATGAGCGGGACCAGCAACGTCGTGTCGTAGACGAAGTACCCGTGGGTGTACTCGCCGTGCTCGCCGAAACTTTCGCCATGATCCGACGCCGCTACGATCAAACTCGAATCGTAAAGCTCGTGCTGCTTGAGGTAGCCGAGGAATTTCCCCATGGCGTAATCGGCATAAGCAATCTCGCCATCGTAGCGTTTGCTGACTAAGGCGCGAAAACGCGGCGGCGGGTTGTAGGGCGTATGCGGGTCGTAGAGATGAATCCACACAAAAAACGGCCGAGCCGAATGCGTCGGCTGCGCTTCCATCCAGTGCAGCGCGTCCGCCACCACGTCTTCCGCCGGCCGCCGGAGATCCTGCAAATTCAGCACCATGGGATTATCCCGGCCCATCTTTCGCTGGAAGGGACTGGAATAGGTGTCAAATCCCCGGTTCAGACCGTGCCGGGCGTCCAGCACTGCCGCACCTACGAACGCAGCAGTGGAATAGCCATGCTGTTTCAAAAGGGTCGCCAGCGTGGGAGGCGAGTCCCCCATGGTATATCCCAGGTTGTCCCGAACCCCATGCTCAGGGGGATAGGCGCCGGTAAGGATCGAGCAGTGGGACGGGAATGTAAGCGGCACCGAGGTCACCACGGTCCAAAACAGAATTCCGTCGTGGGCGAGCGAATCCAGATACGGCGTATGGCCCTGCGCATACCCGTAGCAACCCACATGGTCGGCGCGAACGGTATCGATGGTGATCAAGACCACGTCGGGGGAAGCGGCCCACGCGGGCACCACTATTGCTAAACCGAGAAATAGGAGAACGGCCAAGATTACGAGGCGGTGATGGAGGACAAAACGGCGGAGTTGCCGCCTGCGGTGATGAAGATGTCTGCGCGGCGGCCGCCTTGGAGTGCGGTAGCAGCAGCTACCGCCTTCTCGTTGCGGACCCCGCACTGCTTTCGTGTGAACCACAGGCGGAAGGCGGTAGCTGCTGCTACCGCACTCCAAGGCGCTTCGCGCATTTTCATCCGTGGTGGCGAGCCAAACGATCATAGGTGTCTCAGCGCTAAGGCGAAGCCTTTCCATAGCGCGGGGCACGAACTCCCGCCGAACCTCACGATCGCCCGGTAAATTGGACCTTTGTGATTTCAAATTCCCGCCTACTGCTTACTGCTTTCTATCTTTTCCAGGCGTTCGCGCACATCCTGCCGGTCGGGCGCCAAACGAATGGCCTCCTCATATTCCTTTACCGCCTGCTGCTTTTCGCCAAGCTGCGCGTAGATATTGCCCAGCATGGCGCGCAGCTCAGAATTATCCGGCCGGCTCGTCTTCGCTTTTTCGGCATAATCACGCGCTTGCGCATACTGCTTTTCAGCGAACCAGTAGCGCGCCATCAGAAAATCCCCAACGGGGGAGTCCGGGTTAATCTGCTGCAACTTCTCGAGGTACGGATATGCCCCTTTCAGGTCGTCGGCGTTTAGATCCATCTCCGCCAGATTGGCGTTTGGCTCCCAGCGATTCGGGTCCAGTTGCCACGCCTGTTCGAAAAGGGTGCGCGCCACATCCGTATGTCCCTGGTCCAGTTGGCGCTGAGCCTGCGCCAGGGGGCGATCGACGGCAGTCCGCCGATCCAGTTTGTCGCGCTGGTCGGTCGTGATCTGCTGGAACTTCTTCATATACTCAGAGCCACGGACCGCGTCGCCTTTGCTTCGGTACGCCCGCCCCAGATCATAGTAGATCGCGGGGAACTTGTCGCCGGAAGTTTCCATCGCCCGCAGACAGGCGACGGCGGCGTCCGGGTCGTTGAGAGCCAGGTAGGCGGAAGCCAGTTTCGAGCGGTATTCGGGATTGTTGCCGTCCTGCTGAACCGCCTTTTCCAACACTTCCCGCGCGCCTGCAAAATCGCTGCGCTGGTAGAGTATCTTGCCCACTTCGAAATAGGCCTGCGGATTCTGTGCGGATTCGGCAATACTGGTTTGAAAGAATTTCAGGGCTGCGCCCAGCTCACTTTTCATTTCGTACGCCTGACCGCGATAAAGATCAATGCTGGCGTTGTGCGGATCGCCGTCCGCCCACAAGTTGAGAACCCGCAATGCGTCGCCGGTTTTTCCCAGGCGGTAATAAACGTCGGCCAACAAGCGGAGCCACGATGGGGGGAGCCGGCGAAGCGTGTGTTCATCCTGGAAGAGCCTCAGCGTATTTTCCGCGGCATAGGTCTGCACCAGTTGCTGAAGCACGTGCGCTTGGAACACCCGGTATTCCAAGCGGTCGGGAGCGAGATGAACGGCTTCCACCAGTTCGGACGCGGCGTCTTCCAGGCGTCCCTCCTGCGTCAGGCCCATGCCGCAATAAAAGTAGGGACGCGCGTCCTGCGGCGCCTCTTGCTTGGCACGATTCAGAGCTTGCACCGCCTCTGGAAACTGACCTTTGGCGATGAGACTTACACCCTCGGCAAGAGGGCCCTCCAGCGGCGCGTCAGCGGTCTGTGCCTGGATGAGCGCGACCCCAAGGGAACTCACCACCGAGGCGCAGAGGCACAGGGAGAAGGCAGACGCCAAAAACCCGGAAGACGTTTTGACTTTTGCCTTTTGCAATTTGCCTTTTGACTTGCTCTCGGAGATCCGTTGTTCAATGCCTTTCCGTCGCAGTGGTGGAGCGCGCTCTTAGTGCATGAACTGACGAAGCTGAATATTAGCGCGGCGAGGGAGGGAGGGCAAGGTTAGGACGGAGGTCGTGCCGAAGCACGACCTCTGTCCATGAGGGTAGCCAGGGTTAGAACTCCAAACGCAGTGACAGTTGGATTTGGCGCGGGCTGTTCAGAGCCGTTGATTGGTTCGCATCAAGGTCTTGCAGCCCAGTAGTGGGGTCGGGAGCAGGATCGTTCGGGTGATTGAAGGCATTAAAGAAATCGGCGGCGAAGCGCAGGTCAACCTTCTCTGCGATCTTAAAATGCTTGTAGAAGGAGAGGTCATCGTTCCATGCGCCCGGGCCGATGATGTTGTTCCGAGGAGCGGGATTATAGAAGCCACTGAAGGGGGCGCTGTAGCAGGTTGCCCCGTTATTAGCCGCCGCATTCGACAGCGGCACGGCGAGGTAACCATCGTAGGCCCCCGAGCAGTCGGGACCGGCCAGGCGCGCGACCGGGGCGATAATTGAGCCTGAACTGGCCGTTGCGCCTGCGGCGGGGAAGTCACCCGCGAACCACTCACGATAGGTGTCGCTGCTGCCGGCAGTGTGAATAATTGGGCGATTCTTGGCAGAAATGCGGATGGAGCCGGGCTGAACCAAATTCGAGCTCGCACCCATCCACAAGCCGCTATTCCAAATGCCGATGGTCGCGACCTGCCAACCCCCAATCAAATAGTTAAGTGCGGTGGAGGTATTGCGCCCAAAATATTTGCCCTTGCCGAAAGGCAAATCGTAAATGCCATTGAAGGTGACATTGTGGGGAGGAATCGTGGTGCTATTGAAGTAAATGAGCTTCTCCCGCTGGGCGTAACTCAGGTTGGGCTCACCCAGAATCTCGAAATTCTCCGGTACGGGGGCGCCGCCGCCGCCATTATTTCGAAGGCCGTTCCCGCTGCCGCCGTTAACCGAGGTACTGGCAAGACCGGAGCCGGATGGGTCATCCATACTGAGTTGCCGGGTGAACGTGTAGAAGGCCTGGAAAGAGACCCCGGAAGCAAACGTCCGGTGCACTTCCGCCTGGAACGAATGGTCGTGGGAATAGCCAGTGTGATTGTTTGCAGTTACCGTCCACTCCGGGATACCCTGCAATAGGGCGCTGTCGCTGGGGGGAATGAGACCCGTGCGCATGGCATAGTTGTAATTGGGCTCCGCATCGTTCACGTCGTAATTCTGCAACAGGTTCTGGCCGTAGGTTCCGATATAACTCAAGCGCATGGCGGTGTGCGCCGGGAGTTCGTGCTCGACGGTGATATTCCAGGTCTGATCGCGTGAATCGTTCCAATTCTTGGCATCCCAGGTGGTCGCCTGATTGCCCTCGGTGGGCGCCTGCGCGCCCGCGCCGGTATTCACGGTGGCAGGAGGCATGTAATCGGTGGACGCGGGCGACTCAACCAGTTGGTAATCCCCGTAGTAGGCGCTGCTCGCCCCAGTGCCTGAACTGGAAGCTGGAATGTTCGCGTTGAGCCAAGGCTGGGTTTGGTACCGGAGGTTCAACGGCGGAGTGGTGCGCGCCGATTGCAACAAAAGGTTCAGCGGCTCCGGTACATAGTAGATGCCGTAGGAACCCCGGATCACGGTGTTATGGTTGAGCTGATAGGCCACGCCCAGGCGCGGGCCAAAGTCATGATGGATTTGGGCAAACAGGTCGGAGGGATAGCCGGCGGAATTAGCTGACTCCGAAGTCAAACCTATGGCTGTCCACGCTGCGATGTCGGAGGCTGGCGCCGCGAGCTGATTGATGCTGAGGTTGCCAGCGGTCATTACGGCGAATTGGGAGTCGGCGGCGTAGGGCAACACGATCCGGTTTCGGGCCTCGGTGTACGGTGTAAAGTAGTCCCAGCGAAGTCCAAGGTTCATGGTTAGGCGGGAACTGAGTTTGTACTTGTCGTTGATGTACAGGCCCACCATGCTCTGGCGGAAGTAGAAAAATCCGCGATTGTACTGATTCGATAAGTAACTGGGGAGACCCAGCAGTAAGTCGGCGAATCCGCTGCCGGTGTCCTTCGCCGGCCCGAAATTTGCACTAGACCACTCGGCAGTATAGGGAGTATAAGCGGGCTCCAGATAATTCCCGCCCCAGGTGTGCGACCCTTGGGCCTGCTGCAGTTCCTCGATGTTGTTCTGTTCCTTGCGGCCACGGAAGCCAAACTGGATGGTGTGCTTGCTGTGCGTCCAGGTGACGTTGTCCTCGATCGTCTCGCTGGTCAGGCCCTGATCCTCACGTAATTTTGAGAAAGGGCGAAAGAAATCTCTCTGGGGGCGCATTTTTTTCTTGACATGTTATAGATATTATATAAATAATATCTCGATGCCTGCACGCATTCCCACGCAGCA
>JBKQVI010000149.1:0-26409 GCA_052139985.1 Terriglobia bacterium | reverse complement strand
GGGATGAACAGACCTCTTGTGTACCAGCTGTCACGCCAGTGGCACGGCTGGGTAGCGAAGTCTGGAAGTGATAACCGCTGAAAGCATCTAAGCGGGAAGCACGCCCCAAGATTCGATCTCCCAAGGGTGCGCGTTCGCGTGCTACACGAACGCAATCCCTTTGAAGGGCCGTCGAAGACTACGACGTTTATAGGCTGGGTGTGTAAGCGCAGTAATGCGTTTAGCTGACCAGTCCTAATCGCCCGTTCGGCTTGACCATAAATCTGCTCAGTGCATCAACAGCAGTGACGAGTGACCAGTGACAAGTGACGAGCAAAAGCTGCCCGTCTGACACTGCCACTAAGTTCCGCCTTTACTTTGGACGCCACACTATTCAAAAAGCAGTGACGAGTTAAAAGTGACTCGTGACAAGCTGCGAACGCCTGCTAGTCACTTGTCACTCTTCACTTGTCACTGCTCTTAAAGCTTTCCGGCGATCATACCGGAGGGGTCACACCCGTTCCCATCCCGAACACGGAAGTTAAGCCCTCCAGGGCCCATGGTACTGCGCGGGCGACTGCGTGGGAGAGTCGGTCGTCGCCGGGATTAATTCTATAGAAACGGCCTAGCCTTGTGCTGGGCCGTTTTGCTTTTGCCATGGCTGACGAAATTTGGGGATGCTCCAGGCGTGAGTGGACGTCAAACGTGCTGGCCTAAGAGTCAATTCCACAAACATGATAGAGGGACCGCAGAGAGCCGGTCGCCGAAGGGTACAATCCTCTCGCTGTCGTAGAGCACGACGCCCAGCTTGAAATCTTCGCCGGAGGCCTTTGCAAGTTTCCTTAACCCCCGAAAGTCACCCTCCCGGACGGTAGCACGCGCCTTCACTTCGATGCCGATCAGCGCCCCGTCCCTCTTTTCCACTACCAGGTCAACCTCGTCCGGATCTTCGTCCCGATAGTGGTGTATAAACGGGCTTTCGCCAAGCCAGGACGCCTGTTTCACCACCTCGGCGAAAACAAATGTCTCGAGTAACCGTCCGAAGATCGAGCGATCTTTCGCCGCGCGTTCGCCAGTGGCGCCAACTAGCGTGGCGAGAAGGCCGGAATCCAGAAAGTGCAGCTTCGGCGTTTTTACTAAACGTTTTAAGGGATTCCGAAACCATGGCTCCACTCGGCGAACCAGGAATAATTGCTCGAGAATGACGATGTATTTTCTGGTCGTCTTGTCGTCAAACCCGATTTGTCCTCCCATCGCGGTGAAATTGGTAAGCTGGCCAGAGTGATGGGCAAGGATCTGTAACAAGCGCGGGACTTGGTCGAGTTTCTCGACTTCGGCAATTTCGCGCACATCGCGTTGCACGAGAGCACGCACGTAGTCGTGCGCCCAGCTTTGGCGCCGCGCGGGATCGTTGCGCTGCAGCATTTCTGGGTAGCCGCCAATCATCACGGCGTCAACCAAACTTGCGCCAAGCGTCACTCCCGCGGGTTTGGCAATCTTGCCAGCGAACGCCGCCCGCAGAAAGCTTGGTCGCCGGCCGCGGATTTCAGACTGAGAAAGCGCCAATAATTCGACAATTTCCATGCGGCCTGCCAAACTCTCCGACGCCTTGGGCAGAGTCAAAATATTGGCCGAGCCGGTCAAGAGAAAGCGGCCGGCGCGGCGATCTTCGTCCACCGACCGCTTGATTCGGATCATAGGGTCGTCCAATTCGGATTGCAATGGCATCTATTTCGGATTGACGGGGCCTCGCTGCAAACTGCGAGGGGACACACGCGACCCGTTCCCGTCCCGAACACGGAAGTTAAGCCCTCCAAGCCCCATGGTACTCGCGAACGCCGCAGGCTTGCGGGCGATGTGCTAAAATCGCGGTGTCAAGAAAGGCGAGGTGGGAATGGCAGACAAACGCCAGGTTCGCTCGAAACGGCAAGAACGAATCACTGAAGTGGACGAGGCCACAATTCGCCTGCACATTGAGCCGCTGACCGAGGGCGGCTATGTGGCAACGAGCCGTGATGTGCCCGGCTTGGTCGCCGAAGGCCGGAGCATCACGGAAGCTGTGGAGATTGCGCAGGGGCTGACCCGCAAGATCGTTGAGTCCTGTATCGACCACGGTGATCCGCTGCCGCCGGCGCTCGTCAAGATGCGCAAACCACCCCTCGATTTGCTCATTTCTGTGGGCGTCCGCTGATGGGCCGCCTCGCGGGGTTCAAGTATCGCGAGGTCGTCCGCAAACTCCGCACCTTCGGTTTCGCCTTTGACCGCCCTGGTCCGGGCAGTCACGAAGTATGGCGGAACCCCGCGACGGGCCGCAAAGTTACTTTACCCCACCACAGTCGAGATATGGCGGAGGGAACGCTCCGCGCCATTCTGCGTGAGGTGGGGATCAATCTTGATGATTTCTTGAAGGCGTGACCGTCGTCTCCCCAGCCAAAGGGGCACACCCGTTCCCATCCCGAACCCGGAGTGGAAGTCATGGACCAACTTTTGCACGACAGGCGCGAGGAGATTCTCAAGGTCGCAGCAAGTCACGGCCGGCTGGCGCAGAGCGCGGCTCCGCGGTCGTTCTCGTCCCTCCCCCAGGGGGATATGCTAGAATCGGTAACGTAAAGAGAGGTTTATGAACGAACTGATCTTTATGGTCGAAGAGGCGCCGGAGGGTGGGTACACGGCGCGGGCGCTCGGGGAGTCGATTTTCACCGAGGCGGACGACCTGCCCGCGCTCCACCGGCAAGTCCGCGACGCGGTACGCTGCCACTTTGAAGAAGGGCAGCAGCCGAAGATCATCCGGCTGCACTTTGTGCGCGAAGAAGTGATCGCGGTATGAAGCTGCCGCGCGACCTCTCCGGTCTGGATCTCGCCCGGATGCTCCGCCCCTGTGGTTATGAGGTCACGCGTCAAACGGGCAGCCACCTGCGGCTAACTACCGGGCAGCAAGGCGAGCACCACGTCACCATTCCTAACCACTCACCCTTGAAGGTTGGCACGCTCTCCGGAATTCTGAATGAGGTCTGTGCGCATCTTGGCATCACCAGGAACGAATTGCTGGAGCGCCTGGACATTGTTCGATAGCATCAGTCGTGCGCACATTGTGAATGCTGAGGGGTGTGGGGATGAGTGTTACACCCGTTCCCATCCCGAGCACGGAAGTTAAGCCCTCCAGGGCCCATGGTACTGCGCGGGCGACTGCGTGGGAGAGTCGGTCGTCGCCGGGATTAAATTGGGCCCAGCACTTGTGCTGGGCCGTTTTGCTTTAACGGGGGGCGCACGGGGCAGCTCTGCGGTTCTTCCAATTTCGTGGCAAATACGCTTTTGCCACACACGGCGTACTCCTCCGCAACTGACGGCTGTCTGGGGTCGTGTCGCTTCTGATATTGTGAGGACATCGGACTATCATGGGGCCTGAGGACTTGCAACCAATGACCCGCGAAGAGCTGCTTGCTCGCATCTCGATCAACCCGGGAATCTGTTTCGGAAAACCTTGTATTCGAGGGCATCGCATTTGGGTTTCCTTGGTGCTCGATTTTCTTGCCAGCGGCATGACCAGTCGTCAAGTCATGGACGAATATGAGCTCGAGGAAGCGGATATCCTCGCCTGCATCGCTTATGGCGACGGTGACCGTGACATCAAATGGAAGCCTACTCCACACTTGATCTGACGTTGCGGTGTCGGCCTGGGGAGAGATACTCTGACGGAGCCTGGAAGACCGAACGCAGTTTCTTGGACTTTGTCGTTGACGGTCATTCTCTCTACGACATGCTTGTCTTGAGCAGAAGGTATGATCTGATCTCCGGCCTATGGTTGGGCTCGCAGGCGCTAGTTCCCGCGACGCAAACGGTCTCACGACTGCTCCTCTTAGAGCCTTCCGATTTCCCGGACGACCGGCGATCCCTCTACGTTTGCCCGGAATGCGGGGACCTTGGCTGCGGCGCAATTTCGATTGTCGTTGATCGCGACGCCGATTCGGTGGCTTGGAGAAACTTCGGGTACGAAAACAATTACGAGCCACGCGCGCTGACCAGCGGGTTTGAAGATGTGGGTCCGTTCGTGTTCGGGTACAAGGAATATGAAACCGCCCTCGAAGGTGCGCTCCGCACGTTGCGAACCGAAGGAGGTTGGAAACCTCACGAGATTGAGCGCGGGTGGCGACGCGAGGATCTGTACACGCGTGGCCGTCCTCATTGATACCCGCATCCTCGTCTGTGACGCGGCATCGCGACGCAACCATGCACGCGCCATCGAGCTTTTTGGGGGAGCATTGCAAGGCACTCATGAGCACCGCTAAACCTCACTCATCCGCCGACGTAATGGACGAAATCATCGCGCACGGTTTCCCGTGCGAACGCGCTCGGCTGATTCATGCCCTGGTGGGAGGCTCTCAGCTCCACGGCGTTAAGCTCGAAGGCAAAGACGACCACGACATTTACGGAATTTACATCGAAACCCCGGCTTGTTGTTTTTGGGAGGGCTTCCCGCACTTTGTCACGTCGACCGCGCCACAAACCGTGCGCAATAAAGCGGGAGATGTGGATGTTGTTTGCTACTCACTGCGAAGGTTCGCGCGACTCGCGGCAGCCGGCAACCCCACGATACTACACCTGCTATTTACTCCGCCCGATAGCGATGAAGCCTTTTGGACCCCGGTTATCGCCTCACGGGGCCTCTTTCTCGCCAAGGCCCACGCGGAGAAATATCGGGGCTATGCCGACGCCCAACTCCGCCGGATGACGGGCGATCGCGGACGCGGAAAGCACGGCCAGCGGCCGGAGCTCGAAGCGCAATATGGCTACGACGTCAAGGCCGCTATGCATACCCTCCGTCTTCTGCACGAAGGAATAGAATTTGTGAGCCGGGGCTGGGTAACGCTCCCGCGTCCTGAACCTGAGCGGAGTAAATTGCTTGCGGTCCGGCGGGGCGAGTGGTCCCAGGACCGGGTCGTCGCGGAAGCTAACCGCTTGTTCGCAGAGCTTGGCGAGGCCTTCGAACATTCCCCCCTCCCGGAGCAGGTGGACCTCGAAGCCGTCGGCAAGCTCGTCACGCAGGTCTACCTCGACGCTTGGCAACAATGGGGATGGTCTGGCAAGATCGGTTAAGCCCCCAGGCCCAGGGTACTGTCCGCCGGCTGCCGGATGTGAGGGTCGGTTGCTGCCGAGGTTATCTTCAAGAACACGACGGTCCAAAGGTGACCGTCGATGGTAGAATCGTAGTGGCGGGTCTCGTGCCTGCCATTTTTCCTTTCCGGGCAACCACAGCTCAAAACACTTCGTCAGAAGGGAGGACTTCAGACATGCCAAAGTATGTCATCGAACGGGAGATTCCTGGTGCTGGAAAGTTGACGCCCGAAGAGCTGAAGGCAATTTCGCAGAAGTCCTGCGGGGTGCTGCGGCAGATGGGGCCGCAGGTCCAGTGGGTTGAAAGCTTCGTGACCGACGACAAGATATATTGCGTCTACCTGGCTCCGAGCGTGGAGGCGGTTCAGGAGCACGCCCAGCTCGGCGGCTTCCCGGCCAATCGTATCTCAGAAGTGAAGCAAGTAATTAGTCCCCTCACCGCTGAGTGACCCTGAATTTTGTGCTCGCCAGTCACCGGGCCGCGGGTTTTGCGGCTACGCCAACTTCCGCATGATGCGGGGTGTAAGCCACCACACTAGGCGGCCGGGGGTTTTGGGGGGAAACTCGTTGAAGGTGATCAAGCAGCAGCCACCCTTTTTGAAGGGCATGTTGGCGCTACGCCCGGCGCCGATCAGCCGCGCGGCCAGCTCACCCAAATCGGGCTCGTGGCCTACCACCAGAACGCGCCGGCGGTTGGCGCGTTTGGCTAGGAAGGTGATCAACGCTTGCGGGTCGCCGCCAGGTCGCAGATCATCGCAAATGTCCAGGGGAGGATTGGAATCGAGCGCCTCTGCCACAATTTCCGCCGTCTGCACGGCGCGCACGAGCGGGCTGGACACAATCCAATCCGCTTCCAATCCCGCTCGGACCAACCCCGCTGCGATCTCACCCATCTTTTGCTTTCCTTCGGGTGTAAGGGGCCGCTTGGCATCATCCATCACCGTGGCTGCGGTGCGGACCGCCGCGATGCCGTGCCGCATGATGTAGAGTTCGTATTCCTCCGGACGTCCGGCGCGTGCATCGTCGTTTTCCTTGGTCGTCATACGCCCTCCTACGCTTCATCCCGGTCCGCACCCGACCACAAAGCTTCAAATTCCCGCGTATAGGCCTCAACCGGATAGGGGTCCCGAAGGATAAGGAGATTCTCCTGGTTCTCGCTTTCCGATTCGTGCGTCCAGTTATAGCTTCCCGTGAGGACCGCCTGCCGATCCAGGACGACGAACTTGTGATGCATCTTGGAACCGCGTCCCTGGCGGCCGAACGCCAGGCGGAAGGGAATGATGGCGCCCGAAAGGAGTTCCTGCGTCGTGCGGCTCTCTTTGTATTTGTTTCCATCCACCAGCAGGCGAACGTGCACTCCGCGTTGCGCCGCCTCTTCCAGGGCCTGCGCCAGACCGGGATGATTGAAGCGATAAAGCGCCGCCTCGATGGAGTGGGACGCCTCCTGCAACAAATGCATGATAACGTCGGCTACGGATTCGTTGCGCGCGAATTTTATCTCCATCATTACCCTTTGGGCCGAGGACGGCGATTCTGAGCGTTGTCGCACTTTCGTGTGTAGCGCCGGGGTTCTTCCGCAGCCTCTTCAGCCCGGCACTTGCCGCCCTAAAGGACGGCGCTACGCTCGAATTAGGGCAGCACCCGATTCTACTTGATCTTGAGCAACTCGACGTCAAACGTCAGCGTAGAGTTGGGTGGGATTACGCCGGGGTACCCGCCCGGGCCGTAGGCAAGGTCAGGTGGAATAACGAGCTTGCGTTTGCCCCCCACGTGCATGGTTGAAAGCCCTTCGTCCCATCCCTTAATGACTTCGCTGCGCCCCAGGTGGAGTTCAAAGGGTCCTCTTCCCGGCGCCAGGGATGTGTCAAAAACCTTTCCATTGGTGAAACGGCCGGTGTAGTTCACTAGAACGTCGTCGCCGGGCTTCGGCAGCGGCCCTTTACCCACGACCACGTCTTGATATTTCAGGCCGGAACCCGTGGTGGTCCATTGCGCCGCAGCGGAAGTCTTGGAGACGGCCGGCTTGGCTCCTGCCGCGGAAGTCGTTTTGGCTGCCGCCGGATGCGCAGTTCCCGTCTTGGAAGCCGTAGCGGCAGTGGATTTGCCGGCTGCCGTGCCGGTAGTGGCGGACTTGGCCGTAGTTGCGGAAGTGGCCGGCTTGGCCGTAGTCGCGGAAGTCGTCTTCGCTGAGCTCGTTTTGGCGGCGGTGGCAGAAGTCTTCGCGCCGGCTGCGGTCTTGGCGGTACTGGTCTTGGCGGTGCTGGCGGAAGTCTTCTGGGTCGTTGGTTGCGTAGTGGGAGTCTGCGACGAATCCGTCTGCGCCAAGAGGATTGCGGTCGAAACTAAACTGCAAATAAGAATGATGATTGAACGCTTCATGGTCCATCCTTTCGAAGGTATTGAAACGGTAAGGTATCAAGACCGTGGAGGTAATTCAAGGACCGTGCGTGGCTGGCGGCCATCGAGCGCGGAAGTCCTCAGTTTTGATTGCCGCCCTCCGCCCGGGGAAGGTCGAGCGCTCGAATGCCCTCAAAATCATCAGGATGATGGGCATCCCACTGAGTTGACCGTCTTGCGGGCGGGCACGAGCAGCCGCGGACCTACAAAACAGGTCCGCGCTACGCTTGCTTGTCACATCTTTACGCGCGGGTCAGGATCGATGATAATCACACCCCCGTTTCCGGGAGGGCGGGCAGTCTATGAAGAAATCCGTTGTTCGTGTGATCTTCGCTATCGTGGTTCTTTGTGTAGGGGCCACTGCCACTCTGCGCGCGGAACAAGGGACACTCACGTCTGCGGAGCGAGAACAGCGATGGCAGACAGAGAATGATCTCCAATCGGCTGCCATCATCGAACGCAAGGTGATGGTGCCGATGCGCGACGGCGTGCGGTTGGCTACAGATATCTATAGACCCAAAAACGCCGGCGGGAAAGTACCGATCATCTGGGTGCGCACGCCTTACAATTTTAACTTCTGGGACGTGGCCAACGGGGTGCCGGCGGACATGACGGCGGCGCTGGCCGCGGTGAAGCGCGGCTATGCGTATGTGGTCCAGAACGAGCGTGGTCAGTTCTTCTCCGAAGGCAACTACGACATTCTCGGAGCACCCCGCACCGATGGCTATGACGCGCTCACTTGGCTCTCATCGCAACCGTGGTCAAACGGCAAAGTCGGCACGACCGGCTGCTCCTCGACGGCGGAATACCAGCTCGGCATTGCCGCGATGGGGCACCCCGCCTATGCGGCGATGAATGTGCAGGGGTTCGGCGCGGGTGTGGGACGTGTTGCGCCGTATTACGAGCAGGGCAACTGGTATCGCGGAGGGGCCATGCAGATGCTCTTTATCCCCTGGCTCTATGGCGAGCAGAACCAGGTGAGGCCTATGTTCCCGCCAGACACCTCCCGGGATGATCTGATCCGCGTCTCGAAATCTTTCGATCTGGCCCAGCAGCTTCCTCCGGTGGATTGGACCAAGGCGATCTGGCATCTGCCCGTGCAAGATATTCTCAAAGCAGTAGACGCGCCGCGCGGGATCTTTGCGGACGCGATGCCGGTCGATACCGGCGGACGCATGATTCAGCGGACCCCGAACGACGCCGGGTGGTATAAGGGCGGGCTCTATCACGATAACATGCCTCTCAACCTCCCCGGCCTGTGGTTCATGTCCTGGTACGACATCTCCGTTGGGCCGAACCTCGCGCTGTACAATCACGTCCGCAAGACCGCGAAGCCCGAGGTTGCCGATCAACAGTGGGCGATCATCGCGCCGGTCACGCATTGCGCCTACACGCGGGCGACGAGCAATACCATCGTGGGCGAACGCAGCGTGGGCGACGCCCGGCTGGATTATCAGGAGATTGTGTATAGCTTTTTCGACCGCTTCCTGAAAGGTGATAAGAGCCCACGACTCGACTCGCTGCCGAAAGTCACTTACTACACCATGGGCATCAACAAGTGGCAAACATCGGATAACTGGCCGCCGACGGGCGCGCAGCCGATGACGATGTTTCTATCCAGCGCGGGGCATGCGAACTCCTTGACAGGAGACGGCGCGCTGGTGATGTCCCCCCCGGGGACGGACCGACCCGACACATTCACGTACGATCCCATGAACCCCGTACTCTCCTACGGCGGCAACGTGTGTTGCAGCGGGGACACCGTTCAGTCTGGCGCATTTGACCAGCGCAAAATGGAAGCGCGGGCTGACGTTCTTGTCTATACATCCGAACCCTTCCAGGAAGGGACGGAGCTGAGCGGTCCGATCGAGCCTACGCTCTATATCTCGTCGGACGCGAAAGACACCGACTTTACGGTTAAAGTGCTTGATGTTTATCCGGATGGGCGGGCTTACAACCTTGATGAGTCCGTCCAACGCCTGCGGTATCGTGAGGGATACGACAAGCCGGCGGTGTCGATGGAGCCTGGGAAAGTGTACAAGGTCGCGCTGCAACCACTTAACACCAGTAATTACTTCGAGGCCGGCCATGAGTTGCGCGTCGAGGTCTCGAGCAGCAATTTCCCTCGCTTCGACCGCAACCTGAATACCGGCGGCAATAATTATGACGAAGTGAAAGGAGTAATCGCGCATAACGCGGTTCATCACTCCAAGCAATACCCCTCGCAGGTGACCGTGACCGTAGTCAAGCATGCAAACGAAGCATTAGCCGGGGGTGGGCGGTGACGGCTGTAGGCCGAAGCGGGCGTCCTGAGTCCATGCTTTCAATAGGCCCTACTATCGCCAGTCCGGACTTAATAGAGGTGCCTTTAAGCGCGGCAATAAGGTGTGCCTTGCAGGGAGGCCGACAGCTTACTCGCAATGAGCTTAATGGCGCTCCCCAGCGGGCGGAGATTCCGACGGAAAACGTGCGCCTTGCGTACACCATCATGCAGGCGGCGCTTGATGCAATCATCTGCAGCGGCCCGCGGCACGGCAAGCAATTCACTTACATGCTCTTGGATGAACGGCTGCCCTAGCGCACAGTCCGTTATCGCGATGAAGCGCTGGCAACGCTTACGAAGCGTTATTTTTCAAGCCACGGTCCGGCGCAGGTGCAAGACTTTGTTTGATGGTCGGGCCTGGCCGCGGCTGACGCAAAAACGGCCTGGGAATGAACAAAGTTCATTTGACCCATCACGTGATCGATGGCAAAACGTATTGGTTTTGTCCATCCGCCGGAATAGGAAGGAACAAGCCGTCGGCATTCTTAGTTCCGGCTTTCGATGATTACTGTAACGCCTATAAAGACAGAAGCGCGGTGCTCGACTCGAAGTATTCCAATGAATACAATCTGGGGGGAGCCATTTCTGAGTGCCACCTAGCAATGAACGAGACTGCACTGACCGTGCTGGCTACCGGCTACAGTGCGATCAGAAAGCTGAAATAGACTTCGCCAGCTTGGCAAGTTCCACCAGACCAGCGGACGACGAAGACCGGCGGGCCTGCGGCACGTGGACGCCGCGCACATAGGGGTGTGCGGGATGGTTCCAGGTCGTCCGCGGATTGTCTTCGGAATCGGGGGATTCAGTCGAGTCCGGCGACTTCTGCGGGTGCAAACCGGCACGCAGAATGCGGACGGCGCCATAATCCGTATTGATACGAATCGTGGCCCCGCCTTTGCCGAAGCTGCCGGAAACGGAAGGTGTCTCGCCTTCCTTCACCACCTTCAGGCTTGGCCCCGAAAAGTCGCACTGCACTTCGCCGTGACGTGAGTTGGCTTCGATTTGAAAGCTCGAACCCGCCGGCAGAGTCAGTTCCACAGCGCCGTTTTTCGAATCCACCTGGATATCATGCGTAGGCGGAGTAGACGTCTGCAGCGTGATCTGGCCGTCGCTGTCGGTGACGTGCAAACTGTGTTTGAAATCGTTGACGTTGACATCCTTCTGACGGGTGGTAAGGTCGAAGGGGCCGTCGATGCCGTTCACTTCCAGAGAGCCGACTTCCATATTCAGGCGGCCGGAGAGCTTTTGCGCGGTCATGTTGGTTCGTAAAGACTCGTACCGCAAGGTATGCGCCACATTCCGAAATTGGATGGCGCCGGTGAATTCGCCGTGGACGGTGACGGTGTCAGAAACATCGGCAATTTCAATGTCATCGCCGCGGCCATCGAGTTCCACGCTGCCTTTCACCCCGTGGACTACCGCGGAATCGCCGGACTTGTGGATTTTCACCAGCCCTTGAATATTGTTGGCGCGCACATCGCCCTTCTGCGTGGAGAGCGCCTGGTCGCCATTCAAGTCGTCCACTTGAATATCGCCGCGTTCCGAAGTGACCTGGCTGCTCGTGGCTTTGGGAACCCGAAGGCTCAAGTCGACAGTGACGCGGCGGCCGTCGTCAGCCAGTGAGCGCCGATTCGAGCGCAGCAGGTAGTGCCCTGCTTCGTTCACGACTTCAAGTTTAAGATCGTCGGACATTTTCTTGGCAGCGGCCTCGTCCTCGGCGCGAATGGTTTTCTTGGCCATCACATCGATGGCGGATTGGTCGGCGCCGCGTATCTCGACACCCCCACGCTGGTCGTCGAGCACTAGTTGCGTTTCTCCGCGCTGGGTGGGCTGGGAGAGAGTCTGATCGTAAGTGTAGGAATTCGAAAAGAGATTGGAAATGTCATCATCGTTGATGTGCCATCCCCACTGTTGCCAGGGGTGCAAGACCACCCTGGAAACGATCGTGCCCAACACAAGGATCAGTACCAGCATCACCACTTCGCTGCCGGAGAAAAGCGGGGGCGGAATGGTGTCCGGGTGGGCTTGCGCCTGCACGTAATCGATGAGCTTGGAGAGTCCCCAGAAGATGATGAGGATAGGCCAATACTTGGCGATTACTTGCCAGGGATGCACGGAGGAATCGAAATTCTGCCAGAGGAAAATCGCACCCACACCGATTAGGGTCAGGGCCCAGAAGATTGATCCACGACGATAAGTATAGACACTCATGTTTGCCTCCCGAGAGCGGTGACCGGCGGCAAGTGAAAGTGGCAAGTGACGAGTGACAAGTGACAGACAAGCTCGTTACCCGTCTTTACTTTTCACGGCCCTAGATTGCAAGATCAGGTCTGCGCTGCCTCCGGTTCCTCCTCCGGTCAGGTGCCAACTGCTTTCTGCCTTCTGCCTAGTAGATCCGCGGCCCCTCAGGAGGGCGCGGCGGCCGGGTTATGTCCATCAGCTTCAGGACCCCGATCACTATCAGTAGCGCCGGCCAAGTCTTGCCGACTCCCCATCCAGGTACGAGCTGGTCTAGCAGAAACATTATTCCCAGCACGATGAGGAGAACGGGAAACGTAAATCCCCCTCGATAACGCGCCGGTGATGGTGGTGTTGCTCCCATGATTTCTTTCCTAATGTCGCGCGCCGTAAGCCACGCTGCGTGTTAGTTCCCTTGCTTTATACGCTGGAGTTCCAATTCCAGTTCCCGCATTTTGCGTTGGTGCTCCATTTCCGCCACGTGGAGCTTCTGGTGCACCTCTATTTCCGTGTCGCGAATCTTGGCGAGATGGGTGATGGCCACGATCAGCACGACCATAGCGAAAACCGCCAGAGGAACGACGAATGGTGACATTGGCAATGACCTCCCTACCCGCCGGCGAGGCCGCGCTCACATCAGGCGGCCTTATCTCCGGCACTGCGGCTCTTGGCATTCTCCAGCTCAACCTCGAGTTCCTTCATCTTCTGGAGGTGCGCCATTTCCCTGGTGCGTAATTCCTCATTGCTTCGCAATTCCTTTTCGCGAAATTTGAACCAATTGGCGATGGCCACCACCGCGATGATCATCACCCACAGTCCGTTCCCGCTCAGGAAATTCATTACATCGTGCATTGTGTCCCCCTCCCCTAATGCCGCCTTAACTCGAGAGCATTAGACGTTCTTCTGCCGGGCTTTTTCCAGCTCGACTTCGAGCGCCTTCATTTTGGCCTGGTGTTCCATTTCTCGAATCCGCAGGTCCTGGTGAAACTGCAATTCTTTGTCGCGCGCCTTGTACCAGTGGACGATGGCGACGATGGCGACAATCATTGCCGTACCGAAAATCACTGCCACAATCGGAATCCACAACGGATTGACATCCATATTCATGAGTCTCCTAGGACTTCTGCCCTCCGGGTGCGCAGGGCTTTGGTTTAGCTGTTCTTGGTAGCGCGCGCCCTCTCTAGTTCGATCTTGGCCTTCTCAATATCCATCTCTTTCAACTTGCGCTCGTGTTCCATTTCCTGTTGACGAAGATGTTGATGTGCCTCCAGCTCTTTCTCGCGCATCTTCTTCATGGAACCGATGGCCACAATCAGCACGACCATCCCAAAAGCTCCCAGCGGGACAACAAAAGGACTTAGGTGCATGATTTCCTCCAGATGGTTAAACCCTTACGGATGTGTTTGCCGCCACCTTAGCGCGGACTGCCGGGGCTTTGAGTTCGACTAGCATCGCCATGACCCAGCTTTGCTCCCGCCACTCTTCCGGGGCTCGATCCCTTCACCAGCCAGATGATTCCTATAGTAATCAGTACGATAGGGAACAGGTGAGGCAGCAAGCCGAGGGCAGCTCCCAATAAACCCAGTGCGATTCCCACCAAACCTCCAACCGCACCGACCACGATGCCTATGGCCGCGCCGATAAGTCCCACGAGAATACCGATTGCCGCCATGTTTGTTCTCCTCTCAACTGCCGGCTAAAGTCCCTTGGTCCCGGGAATATTGGTCGGTCCGTCTTCTGGCTTCTGTGGCTCGGTGGGGGTAGCTGTATATTCGGGTTTTGACCCGCCAAGCCTCCGCTGCAACAGGAGGGCGCCAGCCACTATGAGTAGGACAGGCCAGAACTTGCCAATCTGGTTGATTACCGGTATGCCTAGGTTGTCCAACAGAAAGAGGATGCCGAGCCCGATCAGCAGGGCGGCGCCGATCGGTGCATTCATCTTCATTTCGCCCAGGCAAAACCACTCGGGCACCGGCTTGCCGGTAGACTTTGCCTTAGCCGTCTGAAAGGAGTCAATCACCATATAGAAGTAGAAGGCGGCGGCACCCAACCCGAAAATGGTGTCCAAGGGGCCGTGAACGCGGTCACCGAGGGCGATGAGGGAGCCGAAGAGCAGGACCTGTACGATGGCCTTGACGATTTGGCCGTTGTAGATGGCCCCTACGCCGGGAATGAATCCCAAGGCCAAGGCTACGCCCGGGCTGGGCCCGGTCCCAATTCCCCCCCAGGGTGAAAGAGGGTTGTGCAAGCGGAAATGGGCCGCGACGCAACTTTCGCAGTAAACCATTCCGTTGATATCGCGTTTGCAGTCGTTACAGAGTGCGCGTCCACATTCCCCGCAATAAGCGGACGCGTCATTGAGCGGGTGATTGGCGCATTTCATGGGATTAGGCTCCTTCTCGCCCCGGTGAATCCGGTTTGGTTCCCAACCGTTGGGAGAGACTGTGCGCTCCTGGCAGCAACCTCGACCCCCGCGATTCTGTTGGAGGCCATGGTCTGATTGGACGGCGTATCGTTCGAGGAACCGCCCGCAGGCGCCGCAGGCTTGGGAGTCTCTTCCTCCTGAGTCTGCGGCTGGCCACGCAGTTGCCGGAAGCGCGACTCAATCTCATAAACCACGCGCAGGTCGTAATAGAACTTCTCAGCGTGCGCGTACATCAAATGTCCCTGCCGGTTGGCCCGGTCAACCCAGGTACGGGGATTTAAGTCTTCAAATCGCAAACTTCTCAAGTTCAACCCGGCGGCGTTGACGATGACTGAAAAAGTGAAGACGGTCATGGCGATGGGGTACGCCACCCGGGGTTGTACCACCCACCGGATGTGTGCAGCGATCTGCTCGCGCCATGAGGGCTTGCGCTCACCAATGGTGGCCCGCAGAATCTTGGGAACAAGCCAGGGTTTGGGCTCCACATCCTCGGCCGCCTGGCATAATTCCAGTGCGTGACGGACGTCTCCCATCAGCTCGCGGCAGGCCGCGCATTCGCTTAAATGCGCATCCACTTCCGTGCGGACGCAAGGATCCAGGAACCCTTCCAAGTAATCGCTAGCGAGGTTTTCAATTTCCAAATGCGTCATGGCTCGCTTCCCGCCTCTGCGGGGCCTCTCAATCCTTCCATACGCTTTAAGACCCGCGCGAGTTCCAATCGACCTCGATTTATTCGCGACTTAACCGTTCCCTGGGGGACTCCCAGCACTTGGGCGATTTCTACGTAGTCCAGGTCGTGCAGGTCGCGGAGCACTACGGCCTCGCGCAAGTCCGGCGAAAGCCGGTCCAGAGCCCGCTGGAGCTGTTCCTTCTGCTCCCGGGCCTCCACGTGGCCCAGCGGACCGGTTCCCGGACTGGGCCTCTCGTGAAACCTTTCCAGGTCTTCTTCGATGGAATCCGTCACCCGATCCTTTTTGGTGCGCCGGTAATGGTCCACCAAATGGTTCCGCGCCACCCGATGCAACCAGGTGGAAAACGAACCTTGTGCGGCATCAAAGCTGCGCAAAGTTTGAAAAATTTTGATGAAAACCTCCTGCGTCAGGTCTTCCGCTTCTTCGGCCCGCCCCGTGAAACGGTAACACAGATTATAAATCTTTCGAGTATAGCCCCGGAGCAGGCTTTCCCAGGCGGAGTTTTCACCGGCGAGGCACCGTCGAAGCAATTCCAGATCTTGGTCCACTACGCCCCACCTCAACTGCGGGGGAAGGCCGTGCAGCCGCTGTGCGAGATTCGACCGGTAAAGCATCAAAAAGATTCGGCGGCATTGTAGCAGAAGGAAGCCCGGCACGGGGTGGATTGCTTTGATTCCGGGCGACTTTCAGCCACTTGGCCAGGACATAAAGTCATACTGGAATTACAGAGCCCTTTTGGGTATAGTTTAAGTACCACAGGGCGTTCGTTCCATTAGGGTTTGGGGGGGAAATCAGCTTGCGAACACGGCTGCTTCTTGCTCTAGGTATTTTCGCTTCCGTTATCTGGTTTTTCAACACCGTCAAAACCGCGTCGGAGACTCCGCCACAAGCTCCCGTAAAGAAGGTAGATTTCAACCGCGATATCCGTCCCATCTTGTCCGACACCTGCTTTAAATGCCACGGCCCGGATGAAAAGCAGCGCATGGCGAACCTGCGTCTGGACGACACGGAGGGCTTGTTTGTTGACCGCGGCGGCTATCGCATCATCACTCCCGGCAATGCCGCCCAGAGCAAGCTCTATCAGAAAATCAGCTCCACGGATGACTCCTTCCGCATGCCGCCGACCTATTCCGGCCGGTCGCTCACAGCAAAGCAGATTGAGCTCATCAAGGAGTGGATTGATCAGGGAGCGAAATGGGAAATGCTTTGGTCCTTTGTCCCACCTAAGCGTCCCCCGGTGCCTGAGGTGAAGGACAACGCTTGGCCTCGGAATTCCATCGATAACTTCATCCTGGCGCGTCTCGAGGCGGAAGGACTGAAGCCCTCTCCCGAAGCGGACAAAGCTACACTTTTGCGCCGGGTTTATTTCGATCTCACGGGCTTGCCCCCGGCGTCGGCGGAGATTGACGCGTTTCTCGCCGACCATACCCCCGACGCCTACGAGAAGCGTGTGGACCAACTCTTAGCTTCTCCGCACTACGGCGAGCGCATGGCCATGCCGTGGCTCGATTTGGCGCGCTATTCGGATACGCACGGCTACCACATCGACCCTCTCCGCAACATGTGGGCGTGGCGCGATTGGGTGATCAAGGCATTCAATCAAAACATGCCGTACGATGAATTTACGGTGGACCAAATCGCCGGAGATCTGCTGCCCAACGCCACCCTGGACCAGAAAATAGCATCCGGCTTCAACCGCAACCACATGATCAATTTTGAAGGCGGCGCTATTCCCGCCGAGTATCACGTGGAGTATGTGGTCGATCGCGCCAGCACCACGTCCACCGCATTTCTGGGCCTCACCTTGGGGTGCGCGCGCTGCCATGATCACAAATTCGACCCCATCACACAGAAGGACTTCTACCGCTTCTTTGCCTTCTTCAATACGGTCCCGGAGCGCGGCCTGGATGGCTACACGGGGAACGCCGTTCCGGTGCTGCCCATGCCTTCGCATGAGCAGCAGGAGAAACTGGATCAGCTCAAAACGCAAATCGCCAGCACGCTGGCCGCCCTGCCGGAAAAGGAAATCAGGGCGCAGCGCGACGAGTGGCAGAAGTCCGCCCTGGCGTCCATCCCCGAGCCTTCTCACGAAGGGTTGACCGCCTATTATCCCTTTGACGGCGACTTGACAGACGCCTCGGGGGGCCATCACGACGGCAAGTTGGTGCGCGGCGAAGTGGTTTATGAGGCCGGAAGCATTGCCAAGGCTGCCGATTTTAGCGGTGAGACCCAAATGGATTTCGGCAACATCGGTGACTTCGATCGCAGCCAACCCTTCGCGCTCGCAGCATGGGTAAGTCCTTCTCCCTCCGCCGCGATCAAGATCATCCAGAAGCGCGGGGCCGGGGAAAAATGGCAGGGATGGGAGATCGCTACCGATAAGCCGTCTTTCAACGGGCGCCATAATCGCCTTGAGCATTTCCAGGTGAGGTTGGCTAGCCGCTGGCCGGATGACGCGGTGGAAGTTCAAACCAAGGCACGCGTGGAAGTTAACAAGGCGCATCACCTGCTGGTCGATTACGACGGCTCAGGTAAGGCCGCGGGGCTCAAGCTTTACGTGGACGGCAAGCCGGTCGAGACCGAGGTTTTGAAGGATCAGTTGAGCGGAAACTTTCGCACCCCGGCGCCACTCGAAATCGGCGACAAGAATCTGGGAACGCCGTTTGAGGGGCGTCTGGACGACCTGCGGACCTACAACCGCACGCTGAGCGATTCGGAAGCGGAAGACCTTGCCATTCGCCTGCCGACACGTTCTTTGCTGATGGCGCTGGAGGGGCGGCCGGCGCCGGAGTTTGCCGCTCTGCAACCTGAGAAGCCGCCGGAAGATATCCAGATCGGCGAGGAGGATAAAGCCGAGACCAAGGAAGACCAGGAAAAGAACTTGGAAAAGGACCGTCAGACCCGGCTGACCGAGTATTTCCTCAAGTACGGCGCGCCGGAAAAAGAGCGCGAACTTTACGCGCAACTGAAGGATCTGCGAAACGAAAAGGACAAGCTGGAAGAAGCGATTCCCACGGTCATGATCATGGCCGAAATGAAAAAGCCGCGCGAAACGTTTGTCCTCGGCCGCGGCCAGTACGACAATCCCAAAGAGAAAGTCACGGCGGGCGTCCCTGCTTTCTTGCCCCCGATGGCGCCGGGGTTACCGGTGAACCGGCTCGGCCTCGCGAAGTGGATCGTGAGTCCCGGCAACCCACTCACGGCGCGTGTGGCGGTGAATCATTTCTGGCAGGAATATTTCGGCACTGGCATTGTCAAAACCTCGGAAGACTTCGGATCGCAGGGCGAGGTCCCCAGCCATCCTCTGTTGCTGGATTGGCTGGCCACGGAATTCCTGCGCACGGGATGGAACGTCAAGGCCATGCAGCGGCTGATTGTAACCTCCGCCACCTACCGCCAGTCGTCCCGCGTGACGCCGGAACTTGAGGAGCGTGATCCGGAGAATCGCTTACTGGCGCGAGGCCCGCGCTTCCGTCTGCCGGCGGAGTTGATTCGTGACAATGCTCTCGCCGCGAGCGGCTTGCTCGACGACCGCATTGGCGGCCCTAGCGTCTACCCCTACCAGCCCAAGGGCCTGTGGGAAGAACTGGCTTTCGGCGAGGGTTACGCCGGTCAGACCTACACGGAGTCAACTGGCAAGGACCTCTACCGGCGCAGCATGTACACGGTTTGGAAGCGTACGGTGCCGCCTGCGGCGCTAGTGACCTTCGACGCGCCGGACCGGGAAAAGTGCACCGCGCGCCGCTCCGTGACCAACACGCCGCTCCAGGCGCTGGTGCTTTTGAACGATCCAACCTACGTGGAGGCCGCGCGGTTTCTCGCGGCCCGGATGTTGACCCAGGGCGGGAAAACTGAAGCGGCACGAATTAACTATGCCTTCCGCCTGGCCACAGGGCGCATTCCGGATCAGCAGGAACGCGCCGTGCTGGAGGACGCGGCAACTGAAGCGCTTGACGATTACCGCCACCACAGCGACGAGGCGGCGGCGTTGTTGACGGTCGGCGCATCCAGAAGCGACCCGCGGCTCGACCCGAAAGAACTAGCCGCCTGGACCACGGTGGCCAGCATCATTTTGAATCTCGATGAGACGATTACGAAGCAATAGTGCGGATTGGAATTGACCTATGATGGACCCAAAAACAACTACCGCAAAAGACCTCGCGCTCTCCATGACGCGGCGCCATTTCTTCCGCCGGAGTACGGCGGGCATTGCCTTGGGCATTCCGGCGCTCGCATCCCTGCTCGCGCAGGATGGCCTTGCCGCGGCTGACGGGATCGACCCCAAGACGGGGGGACTACTGGGCTTTCCCAATTTCGCGCCCAAGGCCAAGCGGGTGATCTTCCTGCACCAGTCCGGCGCTCCCTCACAGATTGATTTGTTTGATCACAAGCCGACGCTTACCAAATTTAAAGGTACCGACCTTCCAGACTCGATCCGCATGGGCCAGCGCATCACCGGCATGACCTCCGGCCAATCGACTCTGCCCGTAGCGCCTTCCATCTTCAACTTCGCCCCGGCGGGAAGGTCCGGCGCGGTGCTGAGCGAACTCCTGCCGCACCACGCGAAGATCGTAGACGACATCGCGCTCGTCAGAACGGTCTACACTGACGCGATTAACCACGATCCGGCGATTACCTTCATTCAGACCGGTTTCCAACAGCCGGGACGCCCGAGCATGGGGGCGTGGGTCAGCTACGGCTTGGGGAGCGAAAACCAGAACCTGCCGGCCTTCGTAGTGATGATTTCGCAAGCCAATGCCCTGAACCCCGACCAGCCGTTGTTTTCGCGCTTGTGGGGCAATGGCTTTCTGCCTTCCAAGTACCAGGGAGTGAAGTTCCATGCGGGCGGCGACCCCGTGCTGTACCTTTCGAACCCGCCGGGAATCAGCCCCGCCACGCGGCGGCGCATGTTGGACGGCGTTGCCAAGTTGAATCGCTTGCTGGCGGAAAAGTACGGCGACCCCGAAATTGAGACTCGCGTGTCGCAATACGAAATGGCGTATCGGATGCAAACTTCGGTTCCGGAACTGATGGACCTTTCGAAGGAGCCGGCTTCCACTTTTGAAATGTATGGACCGGATTCGCGCAAGCCCGGAACCTATGCCGCCAACTGCCTTCTGGCCCGGCGACTGGCTGAGCGCGGGGTGCGCTTCGTGCAGCTTTACCATCGCGGTTGGGATCAGCACAACGACCTGCCGCGCGACATCGCTCTCCAGTGTAAGGGCGTGGACCAAGCTTCCGCCGCATTGGTCCTCGACCTGAAGCAACGCGGCATGTTGGACGATACTCTGGTGATCTGGGGCGGGGAATTCGGACGTACGGTCTATTGTCAGGGCAAGCTTACTGACACGAACTACGGCCGCGACCACCATCCGCGCTGCTTCACCATGTGGATGGCTGGCGGCGGCATCAAACCGGGCATCACCCTCGGCAAGACCGACGAATACTGCTACAACATTCTGGAAGATCCGGTTCACATCCACGACGTGCAAGCCACCATTCTGCACTGCCTGGGCATCGACCACACCAAGCTGACATATAAGTTCCAGGGACGCTACTTCCGGCTCACCGACGTCGCCGGCGACGTGGTGGACAAGGTCTTGGTTTGATTTGAATTCAGTTTTTCCGTCGCGAGCTTTTGCGCCGTCGATAGCGCATCCGCCGCAGGGACCTTTACGTCAGGCTCAACACCCGTTCCTTCCCAGTTGGTCTTGGAAAGTGGAGACGTTCGCTCCCCGGGATTTGAAGGAGCTCAAATCCGCCGGTCATGTTGCGGATTGGCATCTGGCTGTCTGCCGATACGTCGGGCTGGAACGTTCGAAAGTACGCGTCCATGCGGTCGTGGTCGCCGCTATTGAATGCTTCCAGCCACGCGTTGAAGGTGTGGCCGGCGGGAGTGTCAGGAATCACGACCTGCGCCCCTGCGGGCACAGCCGCCAAGACCAGAAGGAAACGCAGTCGGTAGAACATCGGCGCTCCAGCAGGATTGTTTGGATTTCTACGGCAGTATACTACGATCACGACGACGTCTCCTGCGATTTATCCGCGGGTTCACGCCCACCTCCATCCATGAGGCCTGGGCTTCCCCCGAAAGAAGCACTTTTCCCGGGCGAAATCGGCCCGCGATTTGGACTGTTGACTTTCAACTTTCGACTCTCGATTTTTCCGCCAGCGACATTTTGTAGCCTCTAGTGCTGGTTCATTTATCTTGATAGCCGTAGCGTAGCATGATAAACTAACGGGGTGTTACTGGCGGGTGCTTTCATATCCGTGCACAGGTCTTCCTCTATGGCCAACTTTTACCCGTTCAACTTACGAAGCAGGGGGGGGCTCCTCGTGGGTGCGCTTACGGAGGCAGGCACGACGCCTGACTCTCCAAAGCGCGTTTGGTTGCGGCTCCGGCGCGCTGCTGCTCTCGCCGTGAGTGGAAGATTTCAGCTTGCGCCAGGCGTGGCGGCTCACGAATGTGTTCTTAAACGCTTGGATGGGTGCTGACCCATACGATGTTAAAAATCAAGGTTGATCCGGGGATGTGTATGAAAACAGACGGTCGACGGATACAGTGATCAACGACCGGCCGGGCTTTGTGGCCGAAAACGCGCATTTTGCGCGACCTCTCGGGGCGAAGCAGTGCCGACATTAATGGTGCGGTTTGAATATGGGTGTCATTTGCGAGACACGGGCGCTTCGAGTTGCGGTCATTCCCGCGAAGCGTGCCCGCGCGGGAATAGTAGCTGCCGCACAGGAGACCGCTTTCCGCATGACAGCATCGCAAGTCTCTCGCGATATACCAGAAACAAAATGGGTTAGCCGTTATGGGCGGAAATCTTGCAAATATATATCAGTGAAACTAAATGACTTAATCGACTCACGGGTTGGAGTCGCGAAAAAACGCCGGGGGGAATGAAGTTAAGTCTCGCGATGTTGTTGAAAACAAATGCAGAAAATATGTCTGTTATTAGGCTTCTCGCGATGTTGATGAAAATAAGCTAGTTATAATGCGTGTCTGGCGATGTTGATGAAAAGAAAAGGAGTTATTGAGAAACAAAAGTGACAAGTGACGAGTGGCGAGCAAGGGCAAAACCAGCGGGCCGTCGGGCTATCGCTGCCTAGGATGAACCCACCATGACAGGTCGACGGAGAGGTTCAGAGATGGCAAGGCGTAGCCAGCAAAACCATGAACAATCGCCGAACGCTAAATCACCTGATGACCGAATCGCTGGGGTAAGAGAGCGCGCAGGACACAATGTCATTGCAAATCGGACTCTACTTCCGTTTTTGTGCGCCAATTTGCCCGATTGGTAACCTATGGTCGCCCCTCGGAATCTGAATTGCCCGACTCTTTCATTTGCAGTCACTCTTAGCGTGTTTTGACCCGACCGTTCGCGCGGCTCAGGGCAGGCTTTACGGGCCGGCCGCACAAAATAGGGGATGAAGGAGTCCAAAAGGTCAAAGGAGTTTAAGATTGTCCTTTTTTGACTTCTTCAGCTTCTTCAACTTTTCCACTTCCTTATGAGCATCAACATCGGTTTGGACATCGGCGCGGTAAGTTTGAAACTTGCTGCCATTGGCGGGCCGGACGACGGGCCGCGCTTTCGCACGCTCACGGAGAAGTCTGAAACCTTTTACGCCGCCACCTTCCCGGAGTCCAGCCCGTTTAACAGCCGTGCGTTGGTGCTTTCGCGCTACCGGCGTCTGCAAGGAAGCCCAATCCAATCCACGTTTGACCTGCTAAAGGAGCTTTACGATTTCTTGCCGGAAGAGGATGTGGAAGGCATTCGCGTGACGGGTTCGGGGAGCCAGTTAATTGCCAAGGTTCTGGGCATCTACTTCGAAAATGAGTTTCGCGCCATTGCCAAGGGGCTGCGGACGTTTTACCCGCAGATCCGCACCGTTTTCGAAATGGGAGGCGAGGCGTCCAAGTACTTGCGTCTTGACCCCAACGTCACCGGCAAGCACCTCGGCATCATCGATTACCAGACCAGCGGCGAGTGCGCGGCGGGTACGGGATCGTTCATCGACCAGCAGGCCACTCGACTGCTCTACTCAATTGAGCAGGTGGGACCGGCCGCTTGCGGAGCCAGTTGCGCGGCGCGGATTGCGGGCCGCTGCTCGGTGTTCGCCAAGACCGACATGATCCACGCGCAGCAGAAGGGCTACTCGACGGAGCAGATCCTTCGCGGATTGTGCGATGCCGTAGCGCGCAATTACAAGTCGAGCCTGGTGAAAGGGCGCGCCGTTGTGCCCCCCGTAGCATTCATCGGGGGAGTGGCGATGAACGAAGGGGTGCGCAACGCCCTGCGCGAGGCCTTCAAGCTGAAAGAGGACGACCTTCTGATTCCCGAGCATTACGCCTGGCTGGGTGCGATGGGTGCCGCGATGCTGGAGTCCGAGGAATTCCGCAAGCGGTCGTTCAAGCGGATTCACCAGTTGCGCCAGCACGAGGCCGCGCGTAAGAATTTTGCCTGCACTGAGCCGCTGTCGATGGAGCGCGTGTTGTTGCTGAGGGATCGGGCGGCTCAGAAGGTCTCAGGTGTCAGGTTTCAGGTGTCGGGGAAAGACGCTCCTATTGGAGCTTGCGCTTCTCCTGGCACCTTGCACCTGACACCTCACACCTCTAAGGAAGCTTCCGCCTTTACTGACACCCGGCACCTGGCACCTTCTCAAGCACCTAACACCTCTATCGAGTCGTATCTGGGTATCGACATCGGCTCGGTTTCGACCAACTTGGTCGTCATCGACGCAGAGGGAAACCAGCTTAAAGAGATCTACCTTCGCACCCAAGGCCGGCCGATTGAAGTGGTGGACCGCGGGCTGAAGGAAATCGAAGCCGAGTTAGGCGACTCGCTCAACATTCGCGGTGTGGGGACCACGGGTTCCGGGCGCGAGCTGATTGGTGAACTGGTGGGTGCGGACACCGTGAATGACGAAATCACTGCGCACAAAACCGGCTCGATGCACGTCTGCAAGCATATGGGGATGGAGCCGGTGGACACGATCTTCGAAATCGGCGGGCAGGATTCCAAGTTCATCCGCATCGACAAAGGCGTGGTGGTGGATTTCACCATGAACGAGGCTTGCGCCGCCGGCACCGGCTCCTTCCTGGAAGAGCAGGCGGAGAAGCTGGGGATTTTAATCAAGGAGGAATTCGCGCAGTTGGCGCTTGAGTCTGCAAGCCCGGCGCGACTCGGCGAGCGCTGCACAGTGTTCATGGAACGCGATGTTACCGGCCTCATGCACAAAGGCGCGGAGGTGGGCGACCTGGCGGCGGGCTTGGCTTATTCGGTGGCGCTCAATTATCTGAACCGCGTGGTACGCGGGCGCAAAATCGGCAAAGTGATTTTCTTCCAGGGCGGCACGGCCTACAACGACGCCGTCGCGGCTGCGTTTTCACAGATTTTGGGGAAGCAGATCATCGTGCCGCCGCACAATGGCGTGATCGGCGCCATTGGCATGGCGCTGATTGCCCGCGACCGCATGAAAGACGCCGGCCACGCCAGCCGCTTCCGTGGTTACGACCTGGACCGGGTGAATTTCACTACGCGCGAGTTCGTGTGCCAGGCCTGCTCCAACTTCTGCGACATGAAGGAATTTAACATCGAGGGGCAGCGCACCTACTGGGGCGATAAATGTTCCGACAAGTTCCGCAAGCGGGCGCGCACGGACCGCCAGCCGGTGGTGGAAGATTTGGTCGAGTGGCGGGAGAAGTTGTTGGAGGAAGTTCTGCTCCCCACCCGGGGCGGCAGCCGCACCGTGGGAATTCCGCGCACGATGTTCTATTACGACCGTTTCCCCTTCTGGTGCGCTTATTTCCAGGAGCTGGGTTTTGACGTCGTGGTGTCTTCGCCCACCGACCGCAAGATTTCCATGGCGGGCGAGGAGCTAACCATCGCGCAGCCGTGCTTCCCCGTGAAGGTGGCGCACGGGCACGTTCAGGACCTTCTGGAGAAGTGCGTCGATTACGTTTTGCTTCCGAATATCGTCAATGCCGAAGCGCCGGAGGGCCAGGTGGATTCGCACCTCTGCCCCTGGAACCAGACGCTGCCTTTCGTGATTCGCGCCGCGCCCCAGCTTGACTCCGCCCAGGCCAAATATCTTTCTCCCACCGTACACTTCCGCTATGGGCGCAAGCATGTGGAGAAGCAACTGGCGGAGTTCGCGCGCACCCTGGGCGTGAAACCGCGAACCAACGCCGATGCCGTGCTGGCGGCCTATGCCGCGCAGGAAGCCTTTAACGACACACTCCTGGAAGCAGGGGCCGAGGCGCTGGCCAAGCTTCAGGAGACGGGAGAGCCGGCGCTGGTGCTGGTGGGGCGGCCCTACAACATTTTCGACCGCAGCGTAAATTGCGATATCCCCCGCAAGCTGCGCACTCTTTACGGCGTGAACGTTCTGCCCATGGAAGTCCTGCCCCTTGACGATGTGGACATCACGGACGTCAACTCCAACATGTACTGGAGCTCCGGCCGGCGCATCTTGGCTGCGGCGCGCCTCGCCCGGCGCTATCCCAACCTGCACCTGGTTTATATCTCCAACTTCAAGTGCGGGCCGGACTCCTACATCAAATCGTTCATCGACGAAGCCGCCGGCAAGCCCTCGCTGGTGCTTCAGTTCGACGGCCACGCGAATGACGCGGGCTTCATCACGCGTTGCGAGGCGTATCTCGACAGTAAAGGATTTTTGCGATGCCCCTCTTCGGCCACCGCCATAGCCGCCGCCAAATAAGTCCTGGCAATCCCCTGAGCGGCCGGACGGTTTACATCCCCACCATGGGCGAAGGCAGCCCGGAAGCCTTTGCCGCGGCGTTTCGCTGGCTGGGTGTGAACGCCCAACCCACGCCCCTGTCCGATAAGCGCACCCGCGAGCTGGGCGCCAAGTACACCAGCGGCGACGAATGCTACCCGGCCAAGGTTACGGTGGGGGATTTTCTGCGCGTCACCGAGCAGCCCGGCTTTGACCCGGAACGCGCCTCTTTTTTCATGCCGACCGCGGATGGCCCCTGCCGCTTCGGCCAATACGCACCCTTCCTGCGCAAGATCCTGCGCGAGGCGGGCTACGACCGCGTGCAGGTGCTCTCGCCCACCAGCCTGAACGGCTATGAAGACCTTGGCGAAATCGCCACGCCTTTCTTGCGTATGGCGTGGCGGGCGCTGGTGTGCGCGGATACCTTGCACCGCGCGCTGCTGAAGACCCGTCCTCACGAGACCACTCCGGGCGCGGCCGATCGGGCCTTTCAAGAGTCT
>JBKQVI010000148.1:0-7470 GCA_052139985.1 Terriglobia bacterium | reverse complement strand
GCCAGACCGGCGTCAGCGTCCTTGCTCCGCTAAGGTAATGAGCACCGGTTTGATACCTACGCGCGCCGTCCAGCTGAGTCCTGTGGGGCTGCGTGCGGAGCGCAGCATGCCCTAAGGAGGCGGGTCGAGGTAAAGTCGCCTCTACATCGAATTGACCCACTACAGGACTCAGAGGCATTTCAAAGTGTGATCGACCAACTGCTGAGTGCCTGCGAACGGATCGCCCTCCGCGCCGTCGTACTCCATAGAAAAGTAGCCACGGTACCCACTCGCTTTCGCGATAGCGAAGACTTTTGGTAGTTCGACGCGGTAGTCCTTACCGTTCTCATCGCGCATGTACTCTTTCACGTGGGACATATTAAAAGCGTGCGCAAACATTCCCTTGAGAGCGCGCTCGTTGTACTCCTCATCGTGCCCGATGAGGGAATTGCCAAAGTCCGGTAATCCGTGCAGATAGGGATTGTCGGCTTTCACGATGACTTGAGCGAGAAAGAAAGGGTCCTCCGGGCCGGGGCTATCGTTCTCGAGGTTTACGACGATGTTGTGCCGGGCGCCATAGTCGGCCAACTTCCCCAGGCTCGCCGCGGCCAACTCGACGCTATTGGGGGCTCGACGGCCGCCGCCCACATGCTGCCGAACGCTGGGCGACCCGACCGCCACCGCAACGTCGATCCCTTTCTTGCCCTCATCGATGCCCTTCTGCCGTTGTTTGGGATCGGGGTCGTAAAACGGACCCTCATTCAAGCCTAGATCCACAATGTGCGAGCCTGCCTTGACGAGTGCTTCGCGGAACGAAGCCAGATAGGCGGAATCGGTCGAAGCGAAATGCTCGATGACGGGATTGACGTTGTGAATTCCAAACTTCTCGATCATCCGTGCGGGAAACTCCAGCAAGGTCATTCCCGGTTTGCTTTTATCTCTGTCTTGATTGCCGGGGGTGTCGATGTAGGCGCGGAACGGGTATGAGGTAACGGCCAATCGATCGCGCGGGGCGGTCGGAAAATCCAACCTGGGTATTTGCCGCGCGGCGTATAGATCGGCGCTTCCCGCGAGGCCTAGAGCCACCGTCAAAGCCGGCAACTCCTTGATGAAGTCACGACGTGATTTATGCATGTAGGACCTTCTCCTCTTGTTTTTTTGATTGCCATCCCCTGGAGCGGACGGTCAGCGAGCTCCTGCGTCACGGCTGCTGGGCGATCCAATTGATGACCTGTTCCTGTCGATCCACCATAAAACGATTGAAATCGAGTGGCGTTTCTAGCCGCAAAGCCTCGTCTCGATTCAGGAGCTGATAGACTTTGCGTGCTTGCTCCACCTCACTCCGCACCGCTTCGACGCGAGTGTATCGGTCGATTGTAGGAGCCACGATCAGCGCCGGCCGAGGCGCCACCAGCGCCAGCACTCGATCAAAGTCGAAGGGCAGCCGCGATTCCTCGCCCGCGAAGAAACCGAGCCGGGGAAGCAATCCGTGCAGGTGCGAGTAGTGCCGGACGCCTTCCGTGCCATCTCCCGGAGCGGTGTGTTGCAAGGGATCAAATCCGCAAACCGAGGCCACGGCCTTCACTCGATCGTCGAGGGCCGCTGTCACCAAACCTACTTTGCCCCCAAGCGCGTAACCAATCATATAGACCCGGGAATGGTCGATGTAGTCCAAGGTGGAGAGAGCGTCGATGACTCCCCGCGTGTCGCAGACCATCTTGCCCAACAGCGACCAGTGGGGATACTGCTGGTAGAAATCGTGGACATCGGGCCCCCGTGTGCCGAACCCCAATTGATCAAAGGCCAGGATGGCAAAGCCCTTCTGGGTGAGGGAATCGAATGCCTGGTTCACCCAATTTGAGTATCCTGTCGCATAAGCATAGGCATGGAGCCAGATGACCACGGGCAGGCGGCCGGGCTTCGGCTTTCCGTCGGGGCCAAGCGGATAGTAGAGATCGGCCCGCAGGCCATCCCCATAAGGAACGATTGTTGACCCCGTATTCGGGCGCTTCAGCGGGCGACGGAAAAGTACGGTTAGGGGGTCATCCTTCGGGTTAATCCAGTAGAACGTCTCCTGGGCGGGCAACGCGCGCACTCCGGCGAATGGCAGCCCAGGCGGCTCATCCCCCAGAGCCCAGAGGATTTCGTTTCTAATTTCTTCTTTTTGATGTGACCAGAGGGAAGCGTCCGCAGGCAGATAATCCGCCAGGGTCCGCCGGGGATGCAGCAACGGATCGATCCGCTCGCCGCTGGCGCTCAGCCAGCCCTCGAATGTGTAACCATTGATCCAGGTCTCGGACTTGGGAAAATGGCGTCGCCCAAAGACGGAATCAAAGAAGTCGACAAATTCCTCGACTCGATTGGGAACAATGTTGTGCTCGCCGCAGCGCAAGTGAAGCTGCACATTTTCTTCCCGGCCGAGAAATCGATAGACGTTGCGCACGGCCCGGTAAGCCTGCTCGTAGCCGAAGCAATTGCCTTCATGCTCGCTGTAGGCGGCGACCATCATGAGCCCGCGCGGGGCAACCAGCGCCATGAGCTGATGCTGGTCGACCGGCAGCTTGTCCTCTCTCCCGGAGAAAAAGCGCAAACGGGGATGAAACCAATGGGTGTTGTGGGGGCCGCCGGTGATGGATTCAATGCTCCCCGTACCCCAATAATCCAGAGTGCAGTATCGCCAGGGGAGACATTCACCAGTGGTGCCGCTTGAACCCACTACCGCGCCGATTCTTTCGTCGAATGCCGCCGCCAGCACCGCCTGCTTCGAGTTGCGGGAATGACCGGTAATCCCGATTTTTTGCGTGTCAACTTCGGGCAGTGTGTAAAGATAGTCCACCACCCTCATCGCGGCCCACGCCCAGCGAGCGATGCAGGCAAAGTCATAGTCCGGGTACACATCGATGAACTTGTCGGAGTCATCCGTGGCGCCAAAGATGGGATCCGTCGCGTCATAAATGCACGCTAAATAGCCACGGCGAATAGCGGGTTGAATCCAACTGCTCGTTTCCGGCTGATTCGTCAAGAAGACCGGAAACGGCGCTTTGCCGTCGGGTATGTATAAATGGATGTGCAGAATTCCGCGGTGGTCAGGGCCGAACTCCAGCCGTACTTCCCTCACTGTCACGCCACCGCGACGCTGCGTGCTCGTCACTACCGCCCGAAGATTGTCGGGGGGAGGTGGCATTTTTCCGTAGACCCAACGCGCAAACTCCGAACGTATCCACTGCCGCTGCACGGACCACTCTTCGATGGTTGCGATGGGGGTACTCTTCGACCCTTCGATTCGCATCAGCGGGTCGGGCAAGAAGTCATTGGACGGCATGGACTCAAAGTCGGGCGGGAGTTCTCCCGTCCGCGCAAGCCATGCCTCCCAATTCTTGTCGCCCCCGTTCATGCGGCCCGTGAGTTCGTTGGCGGTGGTACGGGGTAGAATCCGCTGCATTGTTTCAAGATAATGCTTGCGCCTTTCCAAAACGGCGGCGGCGCCGTTCAGCGCACCTGTAGATTGAGCATCTGCATACAACGGACTGCCTGCCATGCTCATTCCCGCGAGCGCCGCAAAACCTGCTGTTCCACCCTGAATGAATTCGCGCCGGTTAAGGCTAAGGGTTTTTGTCATAGAATGGGTCCATAATGGATAACAAATGTCTACTGAGGGATCGTCAGCCGAATTTCCCGTGCCAAGTATGTATCTGCAAGAGTGTCGGATGCAACCGGCAATTCGGATAGCTTCGAGAATCACCAACGGCCCGCCGACACCTGCCGAACGCATCGGTAGGAGTGCCTGCGCCAACGTAGCACAGCCACTCGTGGCTGTGCAAGCTGCAACTTTTGTTGCCACGGATTCTTTGTAGCCTCTAGTTTGGCAGACCTCACTTGACAACAGTAGCGTAGATTGATAATCTCAGGAGGTGTTATCAGAGGGTTTGGTTATGCCTTCGAGCAAGTCCGCCCGGCTTCGAACTTTATTCCGGATTCCTGCTCCACCGGAGTGACCGAGGGGGGCATTCGGCATGACACCGGTGCCGCGCTCTCCATTATGTATTAGAAACGACGTGAGTTAGCGAAAAATTTCCGAAACCTCGCAAAGTTATATGTCACTGAAACTAAATAAGTTAAGATGTTGTGGTTTGAGGGGAGCGAAAAAACGCGGGGGGGAAAAATGAAGGTAATCTCCATTATGTTGTTGAAAACAAATGGAGAAAATATGTCCGAACTTCGCCTCTCCATTATGTTATTGAAAAATAAGCTACTTATGGACTGCTCTCCATTATGTTGATGAAAATACAGGATGTTATCGAAAGGAGGACATTGGATGTCTAACAAAAAGAGCTATTACTACCAGCATTACACGTGGCTCGAGATGAAGGAAGTGGTCAAATGGCAACCTGTGGTGGTTCTGCCCGTGGGGTCGGTGGAAGACCATGGCAAACATCTACCGCTGGACGTTGACAATTTTATTATCACGTCCATTTGTGAGGAGGCGGCACGGCGCGCGAACGGCGAAATACTGCTCTTGCCTTCCGTCTCTTACGGATTTGAAGAGCACCACATGGACATGCCGGGGACGATCGACATTGGTATGGAGCACATGTTGCACTTTGTCCTCGATATTACCCGCAGCGTGGCGCACCACGGCTTCAACCGCATCCTGCTTGCCGACGGGCACGGATCGAATATGCCGATTCTCGATCTGGTGGCGCGGCGCACCATCCTCGAGACGGAGGCACTTTGCGGCGCTTTCATTTGGCCGAACCTGGCGAGCGAGGCGATTGCCGGCGTCCGGGAATCGGGATTGGGGGGCATGGCCCACGCCTGCGAACTGGAGACTTCCGTTTATCTGCACCTGGATGCGTCGCGGGTTCAGATGAACCTGGCGGAAAAAGAGATCGCGTTGCCCCAGACGCAATTCACTTGGATGGATCTTATGAAGGGTTCTCCAGTACTGGTGATGGACCATTGGACGCGCTTCAGCAAAACCGGCGTATCCGGCGACCCGACGCTCGCTTCCAAGGAGAAGGGTGAGAAGGTCTTCGAAGCGGTGGTTACTGCCTTCATCGAGCTGGTGAAAGTGTTCAAAAATTACGATCGCGGAGAGCGCGTGGACAATCATCTGTGAGAACAGGGGCAAGTCACGGGCAACCGAAATTGGAAACTGGAAACTAGAAACTGGAAACTCGCCGCGATCTTTCAGTATCTAGTTTCCAGAGTCCTAGTTTCCAGTTTCTAGCCTCCAGTTTCTGTCTTTGCCTGTCACTCGCCACTCGCCACCGCCTCTCCCGCGTCGATCTTCAGCCACAGGAGGCCGGCTAGGAAATAGACGACGCCGGCGCTCATCAGCATCATGTCGAACGACCGAAACCTCGAGTACACCCAGGCCGCTGCCAGCGGGGAGATGAACGCCGAAGCGCACGATCCGGTATTCATAAAGGCTGAAACCGTTCCGCTGAAGTCGCCTCCTATCTCCAGGCAGACTGCCCAGGCGACGGGGGTCGCAAGGTCCAAGCCTACCTCCGCCAACATCAAGCAGAGTATGGCGGGCAGAGCCTTCGCCATCATTCCCGCGGCAGCAAATCCGGCTGCGGCAAGAAGATATCCTCCGAGGCCCACGATGCGCCTGCCCCACTTCAAGCTTCCGAAGCGCCGCACGAGCCGATCCGATAGCGCCCCTCCCGTCACACTGCTGACCGCGCCCACGACGAGGGGCAATGCCGCGTACATCCCAGCCCTCTGCGCAGAGACTCCGTGTTGCTCGATCAGATATGTCGGGAGCCAAGTGAGCAAAAACCAGAAGCCGTATGAGGTGGCGGAGTACATCCAAAAGATCGCCCACACATTCCGACTCAGCAGAATATGCTTCCACGGGGTATGGCCGCCGCGCGTGGTGCCCGGAGAGTTCAGGTTCAGGCGGGCATATTCGAGATCTGCAGGCGTCGCACTGGGGTGTTGGGCGGGATTATCGCGATATGCATGCCAGAAGAGCACACACCATGCGCCGCCCACCAATCCAAAGAGGGAAAAGGGGACGCGCCAGCCTAACCATCCGACGAGTAAGGTAGCCAGCAGCGGAGCAAGTGCGCCCCCCGTCCGTGCGCCCATCCACATAATGCCGTTGGCCCGGCCCCGATTGTCGGGATGGAACCACTCGCCGATTGCCCGCGCCAGGGCAGGGAAGGCGCCGGCTTCCGCCGCGCCGAAGAGGAATCTGACGACGATGAGACCCTGGAAGTTCCAAACGAACCCTGTAAGCCCCGTGAAGATGGACCAAAGTCCGACAATCCAGGTGAGCATCCGGCGCTGCCCCAGGCGGTCGGCCAGCCATCCGGCGGGGATTTCGGCAATTCCATAAGCCACGGCAAAAACACCGAAGGCATATCCCATCTGAATTTTGGTGAGTTTCAGTGCAATGATGATGCTGGGAGTGGCAACCGAAATACAGACGCGATCGAGATAAGTGATTCCCGCAGCCAGGGCGAGCAGGACGAGAATGCGATTGCGCAGCGAGATGTTGAGTCCTTGCGGCATATTGGGGGTATCTAAAGTCTTATTGGTTTCACGGCCGGTAACGCGCGAGCTTTTCCAACATCTCCGGAGAATCAAGCACCCTGGGATTAACGATGTAGGGGGGCGCATTTCCCTGCGAGACCTCCACGACAGTTCGGCACGCCGAAATGCTGGTGTCGCGAACGCACTCATGGGTTCGGGCAATTACGTGCGGCGACAGGATGACGTTGTCCAATTCCAGCAGCGGGTGGCCGGCGGGGATGGGTTCGGTTTCAAACACGTCGAGGGCCGCGCCGGCGATTCGGTGGTCGCGCAGTGCCGCGATCAAGGCCCGCTCGTCAACAATCGCGCCTCGGGCGGTGTTAATCAGGTAGGCCGTGGGCTTCATCAGCGCCAGTTGCCGCGCGCCGATCATGCCTCGGGTCTGCTCGTTCAAGGGGCAGTGGATGGAAACGAAATCGCTTTCGCGCATCAAGGTGTCGAGGTCGCGATACTCGGCGCCCGCGGCGGCCTGTTCGGCGTTCGGCGCGCCCGGCACGTAGGCCAGCAGGTGGCGGAACCCCACTCCGCTGGCCAGGCGGAACAGCTCCCGGCCGATGCTGCCGAGCCCGACAACCCCGAGTGTTTTGCCCGCGATGTTGAAGCCCATCGGGGCCTGTTCCCGCCAGCGGCCCGCCCGGCAATTGCGATCGTGAGTGCGAAGGTTCTTGGCGAGCGCGAAGATCAACCCCAGGGCGCCCTCGGCAACCGGCCGCCCTACGGAGTCGCGCGTGACGGCTAAAATCACAGATGCTTCTGTGCAGGCGGGTACGTCGATCCGGTCATATCCCACGCCCCAACGCGCGATGACTGCCAGACGTTCCGTAATCCGTCCGTAAGTAGATGGGTTCGACTCGAACTTGGTAATTTTGCGTTAGCCACGATAAGAATGAACTTGCCCGGGGCCGTCGAGGGCGCGAGGGCGGCGCAGTTGGCCCTTACTCGTGG
>JBKQVI010000147.1:0-20450 GCA_052139985.1 Terriglobia bacterium | reverse complement strand
CACCGACTGGGTGTCGGCCAGGGGAAAAAAGGGGAATAAAAAATAAGGGATAGTCCCACGATGTTGATGAAAACAAAGGAAGAAGGAAGTGACATATTGACTAATGCCACGATGTTGATGAAAACAAACAGCTTATTTTTTATACCCCACGATATGTATGAAAGAAAAGGGAGTTAGCTCAAACCGCAGGGAGAAAACCGAGATGGGGGCGCGTGCAAAATCACTCTGGCGTTGTTGCGCCGGACGGCTCAAAAAGGCGAAAATCCCGGTATGGCGGGACCCCCACGCGACCTTTCGTGGCCTAGCCGTCCTGGTCATGATTCGACTCGGACAGGGTGCCCGTGCCCTGTCCGCGGGACCCGGCCTTCACTTTTATGTCGCGGATCGATTGGGGTTTTCGCTTGACAAGCCTCCTGCGCCGTGATAATCATGCCGACAATCCAGAATGAATTAGGGTTTGGTTTTGACTCGGCAAAACGAATCTTCTAGATGGGCGCCGGGGGATTAGGGCCTTTAGGGGTCCCAAGATCCTCAAGTTCCCATCATCTCAGTGAGCAGGGCTCAAGCGGGCCGCGACCAACTCCACGTTGACGGACCCGAAAGGGGGGCGTGAGGAGACTGACATGTTCAGTAGAGGGTGGAGCTTGTTCGTGAGGCTGTCCATTGTCTTGCTATTTCTCGGCGCACTCCAATCAACCGCCCCATTATGGGCACAATACACCACCGCCAGCCTGGGAGGACGGGTCGTCGATAGTTCCGGTGCGGTCGTGCCAGGCGCAAAGGTTACAGCCGAAAACGTCGCGACGGGGTATTCCCGTACAACGACTTCGGGTTCGACGGGCGAGTACCTTATTCCCAACCTGCCTGTAGGTGATTATCGCCTCTCCGTTCAAAAGGAAGGGTTTACCACCTACGTGCAAGGGGGGATCACCTTAACCGTAAATGAAACGGCGACGCAGAACGTGCAGTTGCAAGTGGGCGCAGTGAGCCAACAGGTGACCGTAGGCGCGAACGCCGAACTAGTAACCACGCAGTCCGCAACACTCGGACAACTCGTCAATCAACAGAGCATCGTTGATTTGCCGCTCAACGGCCGCGAAGTGCAGCAGTTGGTCTTTCTCGGTGCCGGGACCACGGATGTGACCAGCCACTACTGCGGGGCGAATTGCGAAGGGGGCACGATTCCCGGCCAGCAATACGCCAAGGTGAATGGAAGCATCTCCAATGGCGTCAACTACCAGATGGATGGCGTGGATAACAACGATACTTACATCAATGTGAACCTGCCTTTTCCGAACCCCGACGCGCTTGAGGAATTCAACGTTCAGACCGGCAACATGAGCGCCGCCTTCGGTAACGCGATCGGTGGCGTCGTCAATGTCGTGACCAAGTCCGGCACCAATCAATTCCACGGGGATGCGTTCGAGTTCGTGCGGAATGGCGCGCTGAATGCCCGCAACTTCTTCGCGCCGACCCAGGACGCTTTGAAGAGCAACCAGTTCGGAGGCAGCCTCGGTGGCCCGATCAAGAAGGACAAGGTGTTTTTCTTTGGGACGTATCAGGGGACACGGATCCATACCGCCCCGCAAGGCCAAATCACCTTTGTCCCCACCGCTGCGGAACGCAACGGGGACTTTTCGGATCTCCTGCCCGGCACTCAACTGGTAAACCCTGTCACCGGGGTGCCTTTTAACCAGAACCAGATTTTAACGAGCCAGTTCAGTCCCGTGTCAAATTACCTCCTGCAATATGTTCCGCTGCCCAACGGCCCCGGACGCCAGTTGACCTACGTTGGCGGGCCCTCGGTGAGTGACGACGACCAAGTTCTGGTCCGAATGGACTACTACGCGGGCAAACACCATTTGAGCGGCCGATACTTTTTCTTTAACTTTAACTCCCCGCCGTTCACTCCTCCGAAGTCGAACATTCTCGAAGCCAATCCGAACGGCAACAAAGTGCGGGTGCAGACGATCAGTGTGAACGACAGCTACAACGTGACTCCCACGCTCATGCTCAATTCCTACTTTGGTTGGAACCAGCAGAACGGCGGGTCGCTTTCCGACGCTCCCTTCAGCATGGCGGCCGCCGGAGCGAAGATTGCGACTCCCAGTACCCCCGAACTGGTGGTCGGCATTAATGGGGGCTTCACGATCAACACGAACCATTTGGGTGACTTCGATCGCGGGGACCAGACCTTTCGGGAAGTTGCCACGTTGGTAAAGGGAACGCACGCGTTGCAGTTCGGAGGCGAAGCTCTGCGGGTTCGCGCGCCGATGGCCAATGAGTTCGAGCAGAATGGTGAGTTTTATTTCACCAACAACCTGTCCGGGGACAACATCGCGGATTTCATGCTCGGCCAGGTTTCAAGCTTCATCCAGGCGGGCGGCCTCTATCTGAATTTCACCGGGATCAAGTGGAGCGCCTTCGTCCAGGACGACTGGCGGGCCACACCCCGGCTCACTTTGAGCGGCGGCCTGCGTTGGGATCCTTTCTTCCCCTATCAGGATAGCGAGGGGCGGGTAGGTTGTTTCGTTCCTGGAGCGCAATCGCAACGTTACCCCAACGCGCCGGTGGGACTCATCTTTGGCGGTAACAACCATGACCCGGGGTGTCCGGCGGCGTCGATTAACAGCAACGTGGGCAATCTCGCGCCACGCGTGGGCTTTGCCTACCGCTTGACCAACGACGGTAAGACCAGTCTGCGTGGTGGAGCGGGTTATTACTACCAACCTCCCAATACCGTCGCGTTCCAGGACGTGGTCGGCATTCCTCCGTTTGCCCCGATTATTAATCTGACTGACGTTAGTTTTGCGGACCCGTACGGAAGTGCGGGAATCCCCAACCCCTTCCCGGGGGAGTTCGGCCCTCGACTTCCTGCGTCCTCGGCCACTTTCCCGTCGGATATTTCCTTCACCCAGATTTTCAGCAAGGATTTCCGGATTCCTCAAATCCTAAACTGGAATCTCACCTTCGAACGCCAGATCGGGGAAAGCTGGGTAGTGCGGGCCACCTATATCGGCAACAAAGGGACATATCTCTACGGGACCAATGACCAGGAAACCGGGCTTCAGGCCTTGAATCCTGCGATCTACATTCCGGGGCAATCAACGGAAGCCAATACCCAGCAGCGGCGGATCTACCCTGCCTTCGGATTTGTCAATTCCATCGTCTCTGCGATCAATAGCCATTATGATGGCTTGCAACTCACGGCTGAGAAACGACTCTCACATGGGCTCTCGCTGTTGGCAAACTACACCTGGTCAAATGAGATGAACGATTTCGCTCCCATCGGGGCTTATAACTCCAGCACCGACCCCTTCAACCGGGAGTTCGACTACGGTCCATCCGACGACGCCTTGCGCAACGTTCTGAAGTTCTCCGGGATTTACCGGTTTCCCCATGCCCACGTCGGAGGCATCGCGGACAAGTTTGCCAACGGCTGGGAATTTACGTCCATCTGGAATTGGCACGGCGGGTTCCCCTTCTCCATCTTCAGCGGGTACGACAACTCGTTCAGCGGGGTCGGGGAGGATCGAGCCGATCTTACGGCGGCCAATATTCAAGCTGCGAAGCTGAGCCCCGGCCGGTCGCATGGCCAGCTTATCAACGAGTGGTTCAACACCTCCGTCTTTGCCCCCAATGCGGTGGGTACCTTCGGGAACATGGGGAAGAACAATCTCCGCGGGCCGGGCCTATTCGATACGGATTGGGCACTGTTGAAGAACACGAAGGTGACCGAGCGAGTTTCAATCCAGTTCCGGGCGGAGTTCTTCAATATGTTCAATAGCGTCAATTTCGGATCGCCTGACAACATCCTGACCGACACCGCATTCGGCCAAATCACCAGCACCGCTGCATCGCCTGCGGGTGACCCGCGCATTCTTCAGTTTGCGCTGAAACTTCAGTTTTGAGCGGAGGTCATGAAGATCGTAATGCTCAGTTGGGTGGTTCTGATTGCGACGGCAGCCTTTTTTCAATACACGATGGCGCCGCATTCCGACCCGGAGTATACCGCTGGCGCTCAGCTCAAGTTTCCCGCGCACTATCGGGAGTGGGTGTATCTGAGCACGGGGTTCGACATGAGTTACGTCCCGGCGAGGCAGATGGACCACCACATGTTTGACAACGTCTTTGTCAATCCGGAGGCCTACAAGGCGTTCGAGGCGACGGGTACCTGGCCCGATAAGACCATGTTGGTGCTCGAAGTCCGCGGCGCCGAGGGCAAAGGTTCGATTAACCAAAAAGGCAATTATCAGGGTACGGAGGTGATGGGGCTCGAAGTCCACGTGAAGGACGAAGCGCGTTTTCCGGGCAAGTGGGCTTTCTTTGCCTTCGATAAGGGCAGCACCGCCAAAATGATTCCGGCATCCGCCGACTGTTATAGTTGTCACGCGGCACACGCGGCTGTGGACACGACTTTTGTCCAGTTCTATCCCACTCTGTTGCCCATCGCGACAAGCAAGGGCACCCTCTCCGCCTCCTACCAGAAGGAAGTCGGAACACTGGGCAAGAAGCCGCTGCCTGATTCCCAGCACGACTCGGGCGCCAAGCAACCGTACTGACCCCCGGTGGGCCGGGCAACGTTGGCGACGGCGCGCTGGAATTCTCCCAGGAGTAGTGGTGGAGTTGGATGTAGCGGCGGCTTTTCGCTGCCATATGGCGAGGTAAGCTCGGCGCAACCACCGCAGCCCGCAGCTTTCCCAAACGCCAGCACCTATTCATATCGCAGTGCCACCAGCGGATCGACCTTGGTCGCTCGCCTAGCGGGGAGATACCCGGCGACAATGGCGACTGCCGAAAGCACCGTGACTGCCGCCACCATGGTCACCGGGTCGCGTGGACTGAGCGCGAAAAGCATGGTCTGGTCCAAACGCCTCTGCCAGAAGGAGTGACTGAGTATGGCAACTGGATTCTTCACATGGTATTGGCGCCGATGCCCAGCGCCAAGGAAAAGACCGCCACGCCTGTAAATCCTGAATTCTTGCGCAACGTGCGCAGGCCGAAGCGGAGGTCTTGCGCGAGGTGGTCCCACCAGAGCCAGCGGCCCGATTCGTAGAATCGCTCCTGGGCGCGGGTGACATTGCCGAAAGCCCGCCGCGCCGCCGCTCAAGCCTCTTCCTGGCTCAAGCCCAGCTCGCTCAGTTGCTCCGCCTCGAGTTCGAGATGCGCCTCGATCTCCGCTCAGAAGTCGCGCGGCTTGTGTTTTCGCCAGAACATTGCCTTAACCCTCCGCGAAAAGGAAAGTGTTCTCCCTGGAATCATGAGACTCATTCCGGTGTCAGGAACCCACGTTCACAATTTTTCCGATCCAGTTTGGTTCATCTGTCGCTGCACGAAGCAGGCAGTCGGCGCAATCGTCAAAGGAAAGCGGAATGAGTACCGCAACTCGTGCCAACGGACCTGCCGTATAGCGTCCCTTCGCCGGCTTATCTGCCAATGCGACCGGGCGAACGATGACCCACTCCATGTCGAGTTGCTGCGCCATCCGCTCGGCGAGGGCCTTGTCAAGAACTGCAGCAGTGAATATCCGGCCCGATGCGCGGACGACAAAGCGGCTGGGACAGGAGAGCTCGCGTCCATCGCTCAAGCCGATACCACTTTGCATGATGAATCGTCGGACGTTCGCACGTTTGCATTCCGTGAGAATGTTGGCGACACCGACTGACATGAGCGTTCCTGGCGAGAGATTCTTTTCTGGTCCGATGCAGCTAATGACGGCCTCCACGCCGTCAAGAGCACCTGTAAGGCCCCCTGGGGAAAGGACATCTCCTTGGACGAGGGACAGCCGGTCGGCAGGTGACAGTCGCTCCGGATGGCGAGCAACGGCCGTAACGAAGTGTCCTTGTGCAAGTGCACGCTTTACCACTCTGCGTCCCGTCGCACCCGTCGCTCCAACAACGGCTATCTTCATGTCTCCACCTCGTTGGCACCCATCACGATGATTCGGATCGCGAGTGCCATGCGTTGCTTGTAGTTAGACAGGTTTCCGGTCGCCGACTTGGCGCCAGCCGAAGTGTCGAGAAGATGCCTCGCCAGTTCCTGCGCGCCGATTCCATGCCGCTCCCATCGAGCGGCCGTGCCGCCCTGCGTCAGGATATCGGCAATGACTGAAAGCACATCCGCCTCGAAGCGGGAAACGATGCTTTCCTCCTGAGATCGCGCGGCCACCACCAACTCCGCAATGTTGATCTGGGACGAAAGGGCGAGCGAATCTCCGCAAAGAACCTCGAATACGCCCATCAGTGTTTGCTCCACAGTGCCGTTCTGATTGCCGGCAAGACGTCTGATCGAAACCAACATCTGCTCTGTCAGATATTCCAAGGCCGCACGAAATAACCGCTCCTTGTGGCGGAACTGGAGATAGAGCGTCTGCCGAGATACTTCCGCTGCGGCCGCGACGTCCTCCATCGAGGTCTTCCGGTATCCGAACTGGAAGAAAACCTTCACGGCCGCCGCCAAAATCGCCGCCTGTCGTGGCGGCCGCGCTGCCTCGCTCGCCTCATGCATGGGCTGCACCTCCTCGAAGCCCGGCGGGCAAGGGGATAGACACTCCCGACAACGCTTCGCTGACACTCCAGAGACGATCGGCAGTTGCAGGATCGAGAGCCCGCGCGGGAATCCGCAGCTCCGCCGGAGATCCGCGCAGTCCCATCCAGCCCGACGGCCCCCAATAAGAACCGTTGTGCGCGCTCGAATCTGTAGCCGCTCGCAACGAGGGCTGAGCACCTTGCTGTGCACTCCCAGCCATCAGCGGATTGCGTGACAGGCCACGGAGCCAACCAAGATTGCGCTGCAAGTCGGTCACGGCCCCGCCAGGATGTGCAGCAAATGCCGAAACGACGGACTCGGCTGCCGCCAAGCGTCGAGCAAGCTCCAGCGCGAAAACGAGGTTGGCCAACTTGCTTTGCCCGTATGCGGGCCATTTCGCATAGCGTCGGCGCCGCCATTGCAAATCGTCGAAGTCGATATGGCCGAAATGCGCGGCAAGGCTGGAGACCACGACGACGCGGGCTGAACCGGAGGCAACCAGTGCCGGAATGAGGTGGCCGATGAGGGCGAAGTGGCCGAGGTGGTTCGTCCCGAACTGCAATTCGAAGCCCTGCTTCGTCTGGCCATAAGGCGGCACCATGACGCCCGCGTTGCAGATGAGGATGTCGAGCCGGGTGAAGGTCCGTGCATAGGTGGCAGCGCCCGTGGCCACGGCGTCGAGATCGGCAAGGTCAAGCGATAAAGAGTGGAGTTTGGCCTCCGGAATTTCCGCTCGGATACGCGCGACAGCCTCGGTGCCCTTATCAAGATCGCGGCACGCCAAAACCGTCTGGGCACTATGTCGAGCGAGAGCACGTGCGGTTTCAAAGCCGATGCCGGAGTTGGCGCCCGTCACCAGCGCGACCCGTCCTGCCAGATCGGGGATACGGTCTAAAGCCCACGCCATAAAGCTTCACCTCAGAAGTACTTATACAACTTTTACACATTTGGTACTTGTTGTCAAGTTCGTATTTTTCCCGCGATGCAATTGCAGGTGGTAGACGGTCCTCATCCGATCCCTGGTTCACGGCGCCTCCCGAACTCCCAAGGCACGCTATAGATGGCTCCGGGCCACTCCTTCTGGACGACAAAGTAGAATGTTGAGAATGCCAGCGGGCCGATGATGGAGGCCAAGCTTACGGGCGATTTCAGGACGCTTTGCAACTGGCCTTGGCGGAGCGGAATGGAAAACTTCGAGCGGCAATGCCGACTCATTCCTGCGGGTGTGAACTTGTGCGCTCGTGGCCGCGAACGAGAACGTAGACAAGCACGATTGTCATCACGATGACCCCCGCCCACATGGCTTGCTGCCAGCCGCGGACGAATGACTGCTGTGCGGACCGGAAGAGTGCCTTTGAGTACGGGTGGTCCTGGTTGGCGATGGCGAGAGCGCTGGAGATGCCTTTGCGCGCGGTGGCGGCGTCGACGCCAGGGACTCCTTGCAGATGCGAGTTGATTGCGTTGGCGTATCCAGCGGTCATGACCGCTCCCAGCAGAGCGACGCCGAGGGCGCTGCCGAACTCCCTGGCGACATCATTAAGGGCGGAGGCGACGCCTTGTTGTTCACGCGGCAGTGACGAGGTGATGGCCTCGGTGGAGGGCGTCATCGCCAGTCCCATGCCCAGTCCCATGACGACATAACCCGGCAGGACAGAAAGGTAGCCGCCGTCGACCGAGACGAGGATCGCCATGAGGGCCAATCCCGCACCGCCCAGGAATATCCCGGCCGCCATGGTCAGGCGAACTCCGATCCGGGCCGCCAGTCGTGGGGCGAGGATGGAGCAGGCGATCATCAGCACGAGCATGGGCATCAGCGCGAGGGTGGAGCGAAGACCCGACCAGCCCAGCACCGCCTGCAGGTAGGGGTAGAGAACCACGAAGACGCCAGTGGGCACGCCGAACACCGCGAGCAGCGATACCGAGCCGCTGGCGAGGCCCCGCTGGCGGAACAGTCTAACGTCCAGCAGCGGGGCCGGCTGATGCAGTTCCCACACCACGAAACCGAGGGCTCCGCCGATGCCGGCCAGAAGGCTCACCAGGGTTACCGGAGCGGTCCATCCTTGTTCGGGTCCCTGATTAAGAACCAAGGTGAAACCGACCACGGCGATCAGGGACGTTAGCGCACCGACGAGGTCGAATTTATGCTCGGATACTTCACGCGAGTTGGGGATGGCTGCGAGCGCCATGGGGATGGCCGCGAGGACGAGCACGACCGGCAGGACGAAGAGCCATCGCCAACTGGCCACATCTACGAGGACAGCCGATACCAACATCCCCAGGACGCCACCAGCACCGGCGACGGCGGTCCACACCCCAATGGCGTTGGAGCGCTCTTCGGCCGGGAAGGTCGAGGTAATGACGGCGAGGGTGACGGGCATGATCATCGCCGCGCCGACGCCGCTGAAGAATCGTGCGGCGAGCATGACACCGGTGGTGGGGGCCAGACCCGCTGCCGCGCTTGCCACGCCAAAGACGGCCAGGCCCGCGATCAGGACGGGTTTGCGGCCCCAGCGGTCACCGGCCGCACCGAGAGTCAGCAGCAACGCGGCCAGGGTGATGGTGTAAATGTTGATCATCCACAAGACGTCGCTTTGTGCTGCGTCAAAGGCGAGGGCGAGTTGCGGCTGAGCGACATTCAGCGCGGAGACCGAGGCGATGACTGCCACGAGGGCAATGCACACTCCAACCAGGATGGTGCGACGCCGGCGGGGATCGGGGATGGTCGGGCCGGCCGTCGTGATTTGTTCAGATGGCTCTCTATACATGGTTTCCTTGAAGAGATGCGATCGTGAGCTCGCCCGTGGCGTGCCTTGCAGCGCGTGGCCTTCATGCCGGTTCAGGCGACCCTCACTCCGTCGAGGAAGACGCCGCCCGTCGGTCCGCCGGCGGCCAGGGTGGCCGCCCAAGTGACCCACCTGGCACTCTCCGATGCTGGCCGGTCATCGTCATCCGCCCCGAACTCCGGGTGGGTGGCGATCCGTCCCGGGTCGACGGCGTTAACAAGCACGCCCGTGCCGCGGAACGCCGATGCCAGGGTCGCGGTGAGGGCGTTGAGCGTGTATTTCGCGAACGAATGCGCCGGCGACCTCACCTGCTGCGGGAAGTCCGCGCCGGCCTCGATCTGCTGGTACGCGGCGCTCGAAATGTTTACCACGCGCGCCGCCGGCGCCGCCTCGAGCAGCGGACGCATGGCCTTGACCAGCGCCCACGCGCCAACGACGTCAACCTCGAGGGCGTTGCGGACGTCGGCGATATCGACATCGAGCGCCGAAGGGGAGTCTCTGTCCGGCAGCGTGCTCGCGTTGTTGATGAGCACGTCAAGGTGGCCGTGTTCGGTACGGACGTGCTCGGCGATGCGCGCGAAATCGTCCGGATCGGTGAGGTCGAGCCGGCGCCCCTCGGCGCTGTAGCCCTCACGGCGGAGCGTCGCCGCCTGTTCCTCGGCCTGGGCGCCGTTCCGGGCAGTGACGATGACGTGGTACCCGTGTTCGGCGAGCGAACGGGCGACGGCGACGCCGAGGCCGCTGGGGCGGCTGGCGCCGGTTACGAGTGCGACCTTCATACTCAACATCGACTTGATCTCCTTCATGAGTCTCCGCATACTGACCGTTCGGTATGTTTTTGGGCAAAAGGTGCGGGATTGCTTTCAGGGCTTCAGGGATTGGTAGAGGGCATCCCAAAGGCCCAGGATTTCTTCATGCACGGAAAGGGTACTGCCCTTCAGCATGGACGTGATGGCCACGCCGTCGGGCACGGACATGAAGACCTTGGCCATCTTCTCCGCGTCCAGCCCTCGGCGGATTTCTCCGCGGTCGATGGCGGCCTGGATCGCTTCTGTCCAGGCCGCGTGTTCGAAGGTGTTGAAGGATTCCATGGAGGCTCGGAAGCCCGGCAGAAGGCGCACCGCGTCCCATAGGAGGCGGTGGACGTTGATTCCGAATCGCACGGCGTTGGGCAGTTCGCCCTCTTGAGCACCATCGTCCCGAGACCGGATATTCTCTGCGAGGGTCGTATAGAAACTGCGGAGGGAATCGCTGGGCAGGGACGTAAAATCGGTGTGGGAGATTCCCACGAAGTTATGGGCCACTTCCTCGAACAGCTGCTCCTTGCTGGTGAAGTGGTGGTAGAGTGCGCCCTTGGTCATCCCCATGGCCCGGGTGATGTCGTGGATGGATACACCCTCGTAGTTGTTCTGAAGGAAAAGCCTTGCCGCCACCCGGATAATGTGTTCGCGTGTTTCGTTCATTACATACCAACCGTTCAGTATGCAGAATACGACCGAAATAAACAAAAGTCAACATCTCATTCTCCAACCAACGGCTTGGCGATGTTGGCGGGCGCATATTTAAGCGATCGTGATGACGAGCTTGCCTGTAACGTGTCCCTTGGCGCTCGCTTCCTGCGCCTCCCGAGTTTGCTCTAGCGGAAAGGTTCGACCCACGTGCAAGCGGAAATGGCCCTGGGAACAAAGCCGAGCGATATCGGCTAGGACCCGCTTCAGATCCTTCGAAGGCCCGTGAGAGAACTTCGCGCCGTACTGCGGAGCGGAGAAATCGGCAACGGAAAGAACGTGCGAAGGATCGCCGACTATTTCGATTAACTCCGGGATGATCCCCGAACCGGCGAGATCGAGCGCTGCATCCACGCCCTGTGGCGCGAGTTCTCTCACGCGTTCCGCGAGGCCCGCTCCGTAGGTCGTCGGGATGGCGCCCAGCTCGCGCACGTAGTCATGATTTTGTGCGCTCGCCGTGCCGATTACTGTTATCCCGCGCAGACGTGCGAGTTGGAGGACGGCCGAACCGATCCCACCAGCGGCTCCGCTCACCAAGAGCGTCTCACCGGATTTAACGCCCACTTCGTCAAGGGCGCGCGTTGCCGTGTCGGCGATCACTGCGAGGCCGCCAGCAACTTCGAACGACACATTATCCGGCTTGTGAGCCCAGTCTGTGAGGACCGAATATTGGGCCATGGCATTCGCGTTTTCGCCGCAGCCGAAGACGGCGTCTCCGACGGAAACGCCGGAAACGCCGGGGCCGACCTCGTCCACAACGCCCGACGCTTCGACGCCGATACCGGAAGGAAATGTAACCTCCTCGAACTCGCGGTATTGCCCGGCCAGACGTTTCCAGTCCGAGGGATTGACGCCGGCGGCCCGGACGGCGATCCGTACCTGGCCGGGACCCGCATGCGGCTCATCGACCTCGACGACATGCAGGACCTCCGGGCTTCCATATTCACTGAATTGAACGGCCTTCATAAGCTTCTCCTTTGCTGCGAGAATCGGGAAAGGTAACGCTGATGGAAAGGTAGCGCGGATGGAAAGGTGCGCGGGAGGGAAAGGTAGCGATGAGTTATTCGGCTCCGAGCCGAATTACTCAGCGGTACTTTCCCGTGCCCTGGTCACTACGCCGCGCTCCCCGTACCCTGATCAAGCATACTCATCACGCGTACCGCTGAGTAATTTTTCTCGGAGAAAAATAACTCATCGCTACGCTTTCCCCGTTCCCTAATCCCGCGTACCTTTCCCGTACCCTAATCATGCGTACCGCTGAGTGATTTTTCTCGGATAAAAATAACTCATCGCTACGCCACCTTACCTCGTCGCTATGCCGCCACTTTCTCGTACCCGGAAACAAATCACGCGTACCGCTTCAGCGTAGGCCGCCGGTGGCGAGAAGTCTTTCACCGGTCAGCCAGCGCGCGTCGTCGGAAGCCAGAAACACCGCCAACGCGGCGATGTCGTCTGGCCGGCCGGCACGACCAAGCGGGGTTTGCGCGACGATGTATTTCTGGAATTCCGAGTTGAGGCCGGCGCCGGAACCTTCGGTTTCCACCAGGCCGGGGTTGATGCAATTGACGCGGATTTTGCGCGGACCGAGTTCTTTGGCCAGCACGCCGGTGATGACGTCCACCGCGCCTTTGGTACCGGCGTAGATCGCCAACTGCGGCCAGAAACCAGTGGTCACGTTGGAGGAGATGTTAATCACGCTGCCGCCTTCCCCCATATATCTGACGGCGGCCTGGGTCGTCAACAATACCCCAAGCACGTTCACGTCGAATATTCTGCGATACTGCTCCTCCGTCACCGCCTCAATGGGCGAAGTTTCGTAGATGCCGGCGCTGTTGACCAGCACGTCGAGGCGGCCGAAGGCTTTTATTGCAGCCTCGATCAGGCCGCTCGCCTGGTCAGCCTTGGACACATCTCCCTGTACCGCGATACCCTTACCGCCGGCGCTTACGATGGCGTCAACCACAGCGTCCGCGCCGGCCTTGTTCGACGCATAATTCACCACGACGGCGGCGCCTTCCGCCGCAAGCGCTTTGGCAATAGCGGCGCCGATGCCCTTGGAAGCTCCGGTAACCACAGCGACTTTGCTTTCAAGTTTCAACATGGGCTTGCTCCTTCCATCGCATGTACTAAGTACATGTACCGAGTATATTGACTCAGTATGTATAATCTGTCAAGAGTTAAGTTATATGTCAAAGTCACCCGACGGTCGATCCCGCACGCGTCTGGCCACGCGCCAAGCGATCTCCAACGCTGCCACGCGCCTTTTCATCGAGCGTGGGTTCGATGATGTGACGGTGGACGAGATCGCGGCAGCCGCTGGCGTTGGACGCATGACGGTGTTCAACCACTTCCCACGCAAGGAGGACATGTACTTCGACCTTGACGAGGAAGGCCGCGCGATACTGCGTGAAGCTCTGCGGCAACGCGATCCCAGGGTCTCTCCGGTTGAAGCGTTACGCCTGCTCGCTCATCGGCTGATCACGGAACGGAGCCCTTTCGTTGAATTCAATGCCGTGAGCCAGCATTTTATCGAGACGGTCGAGCGCAGCGAAGCCCTTAAGGCTCGGGCCAGGGCGATACGTGACGAGCTCGCACAAGTTGTAACGGTGGCGCTCTCCGAATGCGTAGGGCGAGAACCTAACGATCTCGCCGCACTGTTGGCGGCCGATCTGCTTTTGGCGACGTGGACCTTGGCCTTCCTCCAAGCGCACCGGATCTTCCGACAGACTCGGAATACAGAGCAAGCGGAAGCTGCGTTTCTCGCTGTTGTGGATAAGGGAACCATCGGCGTAAAGGCCGCAATGGCAGGCACGCCTTACGCCTGAGCACGCTCGAAGCGGGGTTGGGGCGCCGAACGGGACTCCGGGTGGCGTTTGGTGATGGGAACAAGATTTGCGACCACTTTGCGGGACTCATCGCCATGCTATCTAAGAACGATGTTTTTCGTTCCGAACCGTGCGGAATACCCGCGCGACTTAGTTTCCCAGTGCGCCGCGCAAAGCTGGAAAGTGCCCCCAGAGGATTGGTGATTAACGAGCAGTCAGCTTCCGCCGCATCAGAACTCGATGCGCGCCTGAAAAGCGATCATGCGGGGTGAGTTGTCGCCCCCCAGACCGACGCCGAGCAAGCCTGTGGGCGGAGAGGTGGTGGAAGTGAATGCTCCAAAGCCAGTTTGGGTAGACGGTTTCCCGGGAATCCCCGCCAAAACCATGCTGGGAAGTGCGAAATTCGGATGATTAAGCACATTGAAGAATTGCGCTTCCAGCCGCAGTTTGGCCCGCTCGGTCAACGGGAACCATTTGGTAAGGTAAAAGTCGTTCCAGACAAACTGAGGCCCGCGCAGGGCGTTGCGGCCGAGGTCTCCGAATTGGCAGCTCGCCGGGCTATCCCCGCCCGCGCAAGCGCCAGTGCTAGGATCGACGGTGGAGGTAAAGGCATTGGGATTGAGCCACTGAATTGTGCCCGGCTGGGTCACACCGGCAATGGCTTGGTGTTCATACAAGGGCACTCCGGGGACCTCGCTGGCGAATTGTGGTCCACTGCCCTGGACGATGCCATTTCCATTCGCGGAGTACGGCGTGCTCAAGACCGTGAAGGGCACCCCGCTGTGCCAAAATGCGGTTCCGGAAACCTGCCACCCGTTCAGCGCATATCCGAGCCGCTGACCATGGACTTTAATCGGCAACTCATACACGTACTGACCGTTGAGATTGCTTCGGATGTCGTAATCGCACGGGCCGTAGTCCCGCGACAGTTTTCCCGGCAACGGGGACAACACCGCGCCAGCGGAGAACTGCAGGAACCCGCCATTCGAGACCGTGTCCATGCAGCGACTCCAAGTGTAGTTGACCTGCCCTTGCAAACCGTGCCCGAGGCGTTTCTCGCCGGTTAGTTGCAGGCCATGGTAGTGACTGTTGGCGCCGGTGGAGAATTGTGTCACCGCCCCAAATCTCGGATCCGCCGGCTGGGCGTAAGGGAACGGGGCAAAGCAGCCTGGGCACACCGTTTGGTAACCGTTTGCTTCCGTCAAGTAGGGCTGGTTCACCGCGCGCGTGCCTACGTATTGAGCGTGCACGCTCCCCGTTGTTCCGAGCTGCTGTTCGATGCCGAGGCTCCACTCCATAAAGTACGGCGCGTGCAGCTCGCCATCGGGCACCGCACTCATGGCGACCGGAGGAAGACACGCGGCCGGATTCGCCTGGGGAGACGCGCAGGAGAGCCAGCCCTGCGAGAACCCCGTGCCGAAAGCCCGATTGGCGGCAATGGTTGCGTCCACGGCGCTGTTCGGAACTCCCGGCGCAATCGCGGTCCCTCCCACGGTGCCCAGCAACCCGCCCTGGAAGGTTCTGACGGAAGGCGGATTGGCGCCGATCACATCCGCAACGCTGCCCGGCAGGATATCGCTGAAAAGGCCGAATCCAGTCCGCAGCACGGTATGCGACTTAACCTGCCACGCGAGGGCGGTTCGCGGCTGAAGAATCGCCAGCGGCGTCGAGGAGAATAGATTGCCCAAATGGGTTTGGATCGCGGCATTCAGCGGTTGATTGACATCATGAGCGATCGAGTCGAAGGAGCCGCGAAGACGCGCCACACCGTAGTGCGGATTCAAGGGATTGGAGTTCAGCGTGTCCCGAACCCCGAACGTCCAGGTAAGTTTGGAAGTCACTTTCCACGTGTCTTGCGCATAGAGGTCGAGATTGAGGAAATTGAAAGGCTGGTTGGCGGCCAAGGGGAAAGTTTCCGACGTGGTCGAGGCCACTCCGTAAATGAATTGCGGCAAGGTGGTGTAGTTCACGGTGGGGACCGTGCCTTCGCCGAAGTCATAATCATTCAGGCGGAAAATTCGAGTATTGGTGCCGAACCGAAGCTCGTGCGCGCCCCGGCTCCAGGCCAGGTTGTCATTGATGAAGAGCCGCGAGGCACGCCTTCCCTGGACCCACGTGTTATCGAGCCCTCCGAGAGGCGTGAACGGAGCGTTGGCGCCACTGCCCTGCAAAACAATCGGAAAAGCGGCCAACGTTTTCTGGAGGTCGTTGGGACCGAACAAGCTTTCATACCAGGAAAAACCGGGATTGAAGTAGTTCACCAGATTCTGCGAGAAAACATGGGTGTACCCGGCCGCGAAGGAGTAAAGCGGCTGCGGGGAAATGGCATTGAAGAGGGGGTTAATCGGGTCTGTGTACGCCGCTTGCAGGCCCGTGTCGGTCTGGAACCGAAACCAGGTGACGTTGTTCCGATTGATGTTGTGATCGATTCGAAGGGTCTGCACCTGTTCATGGTCGTCGCTGGAGTGCGAAATACTTTGCCGGTTGGCACAGCCATTTCCATTCGGGGGATTGCCTGCCGCCGCCACGCCGCTTGAGCCGAGAGGACACCCGAGCACCGCCAGAGGTGTGCCATTGGTATTTTGGTAGAGTGAGAACATCTTTTGATAGAAGGGGGCCAATTGCGGCGCCGCTGGGTAGACCGATCCCGTTACGGAGTCCGTTCCCCCGAGCGGGAGCTGTTGCAGAACGTATTGCTGGAACGCGGCGGTGGGAACGGTGGTCGGCGTGACAATGGGCAAGGCAATCCGCACCCATTCGCTGTCGAAAAAGAAAAACACCTTGTCGCGAACAACCGGACCGCCCAGGCTGCCTCCAAAATGATTGACCGTCGATCGCGGCTTTTGGTTACCCGGTGTGGCATTGGTGAAAAAGTCCGCCGCATTCAGCGCGGAGCCGTTCCACACTTCGTAGAGGTTCCCGTGAAACCGGTTGGTGCCGGACCTGGTGATGTAGTTGACCTGGGAGGCTCCGTATCGTCCCTGATCCACGGAATAAGAGAGTGTGTTGACCGTTACATCAGAGATCGAATTCAGCCCCAGGACGAGATTGGTGGAGAGGCCGCTATTCAGGTTGGTCAAAGGGTCGTTGGTTTCCAGTCCATCGACGATGTATCCGTTCGACAAGGCGGGCAAACCGTTGAACTCGACGTTGCCGTATCCATTCGACCCGCCCACGAAATCGTTGCTGCTCCCTGCCGTGTTAATAAGCGCACCGGGGGAGAATTGCAGGGGGTAGGTTAAATCGCCGCCCGGATTGGGCAAGTTTTCCAGGGCTGGCGCACTCAGCGTTGTGGAAGTGTTGGCATCTTCGAGGTTGATGAGCGGCGCTTGGCCGCTGACCTCAACGGTCTGTCGTGTTTGGGCAACTTTGAGCTCGAAATCGACGGACTGCTTCTCGCCCAGGCCGGAAAACACTTTGTCAATCTGCTGAGCCTCGAAACCTTCTGCTTCCACTCGAACCGAGTAGGCGCCGGGTTTTAGCTGGGGGAAGTTGAACCGCCCCGCCGCATCGGTTGTGACACTGCGCGTTAGACCCGTTTCGCCGCTCGTGATGATCACGTTGGCCCCCGCCACGGTGGCATGAGTGGCATCGGTCACTTGGCCGACGATGGCGCTGGTGGTTTCACCTTGCGCCCAACCCTCCAAGGGAAGGAGGGCCAATGTGCCCGCGAGTAGAAGACTCCAAACTGCCAATCGTCGCATTTCCCCAAAACCTCCAACGGAAGTGGTTTCCCGTACTGCCCGTCGCCAACCGAAGCGCCGCAACGTGACTTTACATCGGCTATCCATTTATGGTTAACTATAGTTAACTACGAGGGCGGGCGATGTCAAGCATTTTTTGCATCTTGTGATTAAGCGCCTTCGGGAATAGCATGTTACTTCCGTTCCGCGTCGCTTCGCCGAGGAGGAAAGCGGGAACTGCCCAACAGGGAGCAGGGTTGCCGACCATGAAACTCACCATATCGAAAGAGGACTATTTAAAGGCCATTGCCGAGGCGCGATCCGAAGAAGGTACGGTGTTTGCCGCGACGGTTGCCCGATGGCTCAGTGTGAGCGCGCCCGCCGTGGCCCTGGCGCTGAGGCGGCTGCGGAGAGACAAACTGGTGGAGGTTGACCGCAAGGGCCGAATCACTCTGACCGCCCTGGGACAACGAGTCACGGATAAACTTCGGCTCCGCCACCACCTTGTGGAGCGAATGCTTCACGAAATGCTGGGAGTGGAATGGTACAAAGTTCACGATGAAGCAGAGCGCCTGGAGCACGCCATCTCGGAGGATGTGGAACAAAAGCTCATTGACAAGCTCGGGGTCGACCGACCCTGTCCGCATGGCAACCAAATTGACAAGAGTCCGGACGAGCGGCGGAAGTCGGGCCTCCGGCTGCTTTGGGAGGCGTCTCCGGGGTCGGTGGTCCGGGTCGAAAGTGTTGACGAACGGGATTCCAAACTGCTTGAGTATTTTGACGGACTGGGCATTCGACCGGGCGTGCAGGTGAAAGTGGTCAGCCCCAATTACGATGGTACTCTCGGTCTCGATCTGGGGGACAAGCCTACCAACCTGGCGGCAGCCGCCGCTAAAAAGATCTGGGTTTTAGCCATTGCAAAACGTACGGAACGCGCTGCCTAGAGGCCAAGGAGGTCCCGCATGGCTTCGTTCCTCAGGTATTCACACGTTCTTAAAAGGAGGTGGCGCATACATCGCCTCTTATGTATGCGACTGCGGTCATGCCACTTTGGGGCATGGATAGATTTCTTGTGCGACCTCTCGTCGTCTCATATGAACCGCACCGCTGCCGCGCCTGACGTATTTCGAGGGCAATCCCACCCGGGCAATGGATTGCCTGCCGTGAACACCGGGTGCGAGGGGTCGCAAGCCGGCAGATGGGGTCGCAGACATACAAACCAATGTCTGCGCCCCCCGGTGTGCCGAGCATGCTCGACAGCTAGGAGGTGAAAGTCCTCTACCCAACCTGATGGAGGTGAAGGGTTAGCGAAGCGCCGAGGCGTCGCTGCGAGGCGGGGTCGGAAGGAAGCGTGGAGCAAACGTGCGAGCCGATGAACAAAAACCGAATAGGAGGCGTGAGCGTTGGGCGAGCGGGCCGGTGATCGCGAAGCCCATTTCCATCAAGGACGCAGAGCGTAGATTCGGCGGCGGTGCACGGAAGGCGGTCGAGATTACCTCGGGAGGTCTGTTCGTGGTCACGAATGCGTGACTGAGGGTATCGCAAGGTGCTCTGACCCGCGAGCAGAAGTCAGCAGAGGGCATAGTACTCACGCGAGTGGGGAAGGCCCGAACGGTGTCGTAAGACTTGAAGGGAAGGGCGAGTAGGCGGCGCGACTCATGAGCGAAGAGCGGCAGAAAATCCAGTACGAACTGGCCTTTCCGGCAGCGCAGCGGAGTGAAGCTCCGGGGACTGTCGAGGGAGGGACCGAAGCGCTTGCGGCGGAGCGCGGGACGGAAAGCCCGGCCGAAACCGAACGGTTGATGGAAGAGGTGGTGGAGCGAGAAAACCTCAAAGAAGCATTGCGACGAGTCAAGGCCAACAAGGGAAGTCCGGGAGTGGATGGGATGACCGTTCACGATTTACCGGGCTACCTGCAAGAGCATTGGCCGACCTTGCGGGAACAGTTGCTAAGCGGGACCTACAAGCCGCAACCGGTGAGGCGGGTGGAAATCCCCAAGCCGGACGGCGGGATGAGAAAGTTGGGCATTCCGACGGTGTTGGATCGATTGATCCAGCAGGCGGTGATGCAGGTCCTGCAACGGCGCTGGGACCCGACGTTCTCCCCGCACAGCTATGGATTCCGCCCCCGCCGCTCGGCCCAACAGGCGGTGGCCCAGGCGCAGGAGTATCTGGCCGCGGGTTATCGCTGGGTGGTGGACTTGGATCTCGAGAAATTCTTCGACCGGGTCAATCACGACAAACTGATGGGTCAGGTGGCGAAGCGGGTGGGAAACAAGCGCGTGTTGAAACTCATTCGGGCGTTCTTGAACGCCGGGGTGATGGAGGACGGGTTGGTCAGTCCGGTGGACGAAGGGACGCCGCAAGGCGGACCGCTGTCCCCGCTGCTGTCAAACCTGGTGCTGGACGAACTGGACCGGGAGTTGGAGCGGCGCGGCCACCGCTTTGTGCGTTATGCGGACGACTGCAATATCTACGTGCGCAGCGCGCGGGCGGGGCAGCGCGTGATGGAGAGTGTTAGCGGCTTCATCACCGAGCGACTCAAACTCAAGGTAAACCAGGCGAAAAGTGCCGTGGCCAGACCGCAGCGACGGAAGTTTCTGGGCTTCAGCTTTACCTGGGACCGGGAGCCGAGACGGCGTATTGCGCCCAAGGCCCTGGCCCGGTTTAAGCAACGAGTGCGGGAACTGACGTGCCGGACACGAGGTGTAAGCCTGGAGGCGCGGGTGGCTGAGTTGAGCGCCTACCTCCGGGGCTGGCGAAGCTATTTTGGCTTCTGCCAGACACCTTGGGTGCTGGTGCCCTTGGACGCGTGGATCCGCCGCCGATTGCGGTCGGTGCTGTGGACCCAGTGGAAGCGGTTCGCACGGCGCGTGAAGGAGTTGTGCAAACGGGGCGTCGGTCGCGACTGGGCGGTGCGAATCGCCAGCAGCGGCCTCGGCCCGTGGCGGCTCAGTCATGAACCTTCGATCTGCCAAGCCCTGCCCAATGCCTTCTTTGACGCCCTCGGCCTGCCTCGCCTCGCCGCCGGTTCTGAGCTTAACCCGCCGAACCGCCGTGTACGGACCCGTACGCACGGTGGTGTGGGAGGGGCGAGCGGGTAACCGCTCCCCCTATCCCGAT